>JADKDV010000004.1:0-313073 GCA_016718315.1 Candidatus Obscuribacter sp.
TCAATCAGCTTGGCGCTGTCACCAGAGAGCACTACCACTGGTGCTTTGTCTTGTGATTATTGCAAACAGTCCACAAACGAACAACCGGTCGCGTCTATCAGTTAACCAAACTAGCAACCAGATTGACGGGGGTAAGCACTCAATTGCCCCGGTTGCTAGCCTCACACTTAAGCACACAGGTTAAACTCGACAAAGCGTCGCCGCCTGGCTCTTGCTTCTCACCTTGTGACCTCGCGGTTACTTGTTGCGGCGCATTCCTGGCTGCCACGTGGAGTTGAGCGTACACCTCGACTGAGGAGCTTTTGTGGCTTGGGCTCAAGGTGGCTTCTTTCCAGCACTCACGAGTGACCGGCCCAGACCTTCCAACAATGGTCGATCCCTTAGCTGCTTTCACGAGTAGCAGTACTTGCTCCTGCTGCTCTTAAAGCCGACCAGAGTCTGTACAACTCTGACTGAAAGTAACAGGACAATCTCTGATATACAGCAGATTCTCAAGTTAATAATGTGCCGCCGCCTCTGACTCAATTGTGCGTCTTCACTGACGCCTGCTCGGAGTCATTGGTTTAATCCCGTGAGCAGCTGGTCGTTTTCCCGACCTGGCAACACCATTAGGACCATCCCCTCCACTTTGGTCTGTGTAGCAATACACTGCTGGTCGGGGTTACACCTGACTGGCAAGACCCGGAATGGTGATGGGCTGCACCTGACACATCTGCCACTTGTTTGTCTGCCATGCGTTTCTGGCGCCGCTGCTCTCTTTCCAGTGATGGACTGGGGCAGCGGCTGTCAGTTTTTCTTCTCTCTTTTAAAATGAACGGTCAAATGAAGTTGTCTGACCTGCCCCCTTTTCGGTAGACACCGGATTATGCAAAAGTGCTCTAAGCCGCTTTCTTACCTTTAAGGGTAAATTCCTCAGGTGTTAGATAGTCTAACGCTGAATGAAGTCGTTGTCTGTTGTAGAAAATATCGATGTATTCGAAGATGCTCTCCCTTGCCTCGTTCTGGGTCTCAAAAGTTTTACGGTAAACAAGCTCTGATTTGAGGCTTCCAAAGAAGCTCTCAGCTACAGCGTTGTCCCAGCAGTTGCCTTTGCGGCTCATGCTCTGGATTGTCCTGGCGGTTCTCACATGGTTTCGAAAAGCCCTGCTAGCGTACTGTGAACCTCGATCTGAATGTATCAGTCGTGGCATCTGTCCTTCGTTTTGCGTTGCTTCCTTGACGGCTTTTAGAATCAGTTCAGTCGTCATCGTTGGTTCTATCGCCCAGCCTACAACCTTTCTTGAATACAGATCGATGAAGACTGCCAGATACATCCAACCCTCGCGGGTTTCGATGTAGGTGATATCACTGACCCAGGCTATGTTTGGCTTGGAGACTGTGAATTGCCTACTGAGAATGTTCTGGCTCACTGGCATGTCATGCTTTGAGTCAGTCGTGCTGCGATATTTGCGCTTACGCTGCGGGGTAATTTGATGCTCGCGCATCAGCTTTTCCACCGTTTTGTGATTGCACTTAATGCCTTCACGTCTGAGTTTTCGATGCACTCGACGAGCCCCGTAGCTTTCCCTGGACTCTTCAAAGACTCTGAGGATGTGGTTTAGGAGCCGCTTTCTGTTTTTAGATTGTTTGCTTTCCTTGTGAGCTAGATACTTGTAAAAGCCTGAACGACTTACTTCCAGTACGTCGCATATCAGGTTGATACAATGGTTAGCCCGTTCACTTTCTATGAAAGCGTACTTTACGCTTGGTTTTTCGCAAAGTACGCGGCGGCCTTTTTTTGAGTATTTCGTTCTCCTCTTTCGAGCCGTTTGTTCTCTTTCATCAGCTCGTTGAGATCGTCTAGGTCGGCTGCTCTTTCTTGGTTGTCCTGGTGCTCTTTCACCCAGTTGCGCAGCTTCCATGCAGGAACGTTGAGTTCCAGTGCAACAGCCGCGATGCTTTTGCCGGTGCGCTTTACGAGATTCACAGCGTTCATCTGGAACTCTTTGCCGTATGTTCTGGGTTTGGTTTTCTTAGTCATGTTGCCCTCCTTGGACATTTTGTCATCAGGAGCGACTTTTTAACAACCCATTTGTCTACCAGGTGGGGCAGGTCAGTCATCTTTTTTCGATCATTCTCTTACGCGCTATAGTATTTTATAAAAAAAGAAAAAAAGACTAAGAAGCTCACAAAATGCTATTTACGCCTGTCTCTAAAGATAGTGTCATTGTAAGCGTCAATCTGCTCTTTTTGCAAAAAATTGCGATCAGCTTTAGCCAACTGCATCTGTCCTGTTTTTTCGTAGAGCGCAGCCCTGGCTGTGCGTGCTGTTCTATCTTTTGAATTAACAGCAATTGTGCTGTTATTGGGCTGTATAAATTTACAGAGATCGGCTATCGCTAGCTTGTCTTGACCCAGAGCCTGATAAGACAGTCCCCGCCAGAAGTAATAATCTATAAAAACAGGCTCAACTTTCAACTTATCGGAGCAGAACTTGACGGCATTTTTGTACTGACCAGCTTTTAAATATGCTTCTGCCAATCGCGAACCACCAAGATTGCTATCAAAAGTACACTGGTAGTGTTGCTCCATACAGGCTACAGCCTGGTCAAAGCGCTTCAAAGCAGTGAGATCACTTGCCTTGCAAAAATACAACTCACTTCTGGTCAGGCGCATCTCCAGGTCTTTATTGTCACCAATCATTTTTAAAGTCTTGTCTACGAGTGCAATACTCTGCTCATATGCGGTATCTCGCTGCAGAGACGCTGCCATTTCCTTGAGGGGCAAGGTGCAGAGAGGTGCTACTTCTGCCCCCTTTTTAAAATTAGCCATAGCTAGATCATCTTCAAACTGATCTTTAGCAACGCGCCCTATCAAGATATAAGGCGCGCACCAGTGGGGATGCTCTTTGATGGCAATTTGAGCCATCTTTTGCACAAGTCCAAAATTTTTCTTTTGCATGGTCTCAATGCCAAAGCGATAAAACTTTCTCTCGGCCAAATGATCGCGCATGGCAGGACTGTCTGGTTTGGGATGCAAATCGACAATAAAATCATTAATAGAGTATGCCCCGCTGCCAGCATTTTGCGCTAGCCCAAATGGGCACCAGGTCAAGGACGCAAGCAAAAGCCAAGATGTTATAGGGACTCGTTTAAAAATGCGCTGTGACATGGTACTCGCGGTTTGATAAGTCTAGTCTAGGTCAGTATCGCTACTCTAGCAAGCATCCCCGCAGGACTACTATGCGCCTTAACCTTTCCTTTCCCTGCAGCCATCTATGCTTCTTGCATGCACAAGGAGTCAATTATGTTTACCATCGCAACTAAACTGACCGAAGTTGAAACAGCTTTTGAAGACTCGAAAGAAGTAAGGTGGCTAACTGAAAATGAGGTCAAGCAGCTCATTGAACGTCTGGTTACTATTGCTGCCTCAGAAAACGAAAAAAGAGAAGCAGCTCTTTTGAGCCGTCTAGACTACCCAGCCAGATAAAACCCATTACTACCAAAATCCAACCCAGAGACACTGTCACACCACAGGCGGTGTCTTTTCTCATTTTCTACTATATAGCTGACAAGATACAAACAAAAGAAAAAGCGAGGGGATAAACCCTCTCGCTCTTTCAGTGTTGTGGCCAACAGCGCTTATCGCGCGGCAGTCACCTTTGCTCGTCGAGCATCTGGTAGAGCGCCCGCGTGTCTTCCTCGATGGCCACGCTGGTGGGCGTGATGAAGGGGAAGATGTTGTCGTGGGCGTCATTGTTGGCAGTGGAAGTCTCGAGCATGATCACGTCGCCGCCACCGGCAGCCACGGAGATGATGTGCGAGAGATCGCCAGGCAAAGTGATGGTTTCGCCGGGGTTGATGGTGACCTTGCCGTGGGCGGGCAGATGATGCCAGATACCGTCCACTTGCACATCGACATCGCGCTCGGAGAGCTTGGTGTCGCTTTCGGCCCAGGCCAGTTCAAAGGTCACAGGAGCGCCGCCACCACAGTCACTTCTTTGCGCTCTTTCTGGCGGTGGAAGTGGTGGGGCTCGGGTTTGACCGGCCTGGACGAAGAGGAACTTGCGCGAGAAGCTGGAGCCCGGGTATTGATAGGCGCCGACCTGGCTGCCTTTGGTCACGGGCTCACCTTTGGCATCAGCCAGAGCGTTTGCCAAAACGAGCACGACCAGACCACAGTTGGCAAAGTCGCCGAGACCAAAGTCCACGACTTTCCAGCCGAGCTTCTGTTGTCTCATGCCTTCCGCGCTTTCGCCGAATTCTTCAGGAGCCCAGGCAGCCCAGCGAGGCAGCGCAATGCCGCATTTCTGGGAGTTGGCAATGGCACGGGCAACTGCTGCATTGATTTCAGAACGTTTCATAAGAGCCCCTTCTCAGGTTTGAAGACAACTAATGGTTAGGTTTTATCATGCCATTAGCCAAAGAGTTTATCGACATTCTCCATTCAGACAAAACAGCCGCTATCTCGTACCTCCACGCCTTACAAAAGTAAGCGAGAGAAGCACTAAAGACAGTGGGCATATTTATGTTTGAAGCTTTTTCTATTTGATGAAAAATTGGGGAAATTGATAATAAGACCTTAGGCCGCTTATTAAGGCTTTAGCAAGGCTCTTATATAAAAGGTGAGGTAAAACAGCTAAAAGAGACTAGCTTAATTAGCGCTAGCTAATCTTTACCTCTTCAGCTTTGCTTTCTTCTTTTACTGGTCCCTTTTGACCCAATTTATTCATGATCGCTGTCTTGTGTCTCAAAACATAGAGCCCAGCCACAGGAGTGCCAAATACAACAAGAGCACCAAGTCCTAAAATGGCAATAAAAATAGCTGAAGTTGTAAATGTAACTGTGTCCTTCATCTCGTGCAAATCACTTTTGAGCGCCTTGAGCTGGCCATCGACAGCTTTGACAGGCTTTTGCAAAGCCATAACGGGCTTAGCCAGCTCACCTACAGGCACAGCAATACGGCCAAGTGATGTGTCGATACGGTCAATATGTCGTTCTATGTGCTGCATACCGCGGTGCACGCCATCGATATCGCCGTGCAAAGTTTGCATTTTACCTTGTACCTCTACCAGATCCTGACGCAGACCAACCATGGGCTTCTGCATTGTAGTCAGAGGCGTATTAAAGTCGTTGACCTGCTGACCGAGATTTTTTACCTCTTTGCGCACGTCTGTGATCGGCTTAAAAATGTATTTGAAGGGGTTTAAATCACCGATGGTAAAGCCAGTTTTCTCAGGCTTTCTTACCGGCACCCCGTCAATCTTTGCCACCGCATCCTCAACAGCATCTCTCGTGGCAGCCTTTTGCAAGCTCTCATTACTAACAGATGAGGTTCTAGATTGCAGCTGATCCTTTACTTGCAGGCTTGCCTTAGAGTTTTGAGCCAGACCTGGTGTCTGGGGCAGGACGAATACGCTTAGCACTACTGAAAGCGATATCATCGATCTTGTAATCATCAACATTTCACCTTAAACACTTTTGCATGTCGACTGCCGCCATGGCACAGAGTTCCCGGCAAAGACAAATCCCCAAAAGCTATCGATGCTTTATTGATCTGACCGAATTGTTTGTCTTGGAGTTTTTAGTAATGGTGCGGTGCGATGCTGTCAAACAAAAGTCTGGAGGCACAGTATAGATAGCTTCAAGAGTGAGGATATCGTCTTGTGTAATGACCGGCATAGCCGGCAGATGTCCGTAGCGATCGAGCTTTAGTGGCTCGGGATTGTCACGCATCACATCAACCGGATGATGGCTGTGTCCCAATATGCCAAAGGCATGGCCGAGTTCGTGGGCAACACACTGACGCAAATTGTACTCAAACACCTCACGATTTTTAGCCGAATTATCATTGTTGCGTTGTGCTTGCTGGCTATCTACGACCTTAACCACAATCACTACTTTGCCATTATCATCAGGTTGTACATGGGGAAAGGTACGCCCGCTGACTTGAGGACCCAGGTCTTCGTTTGTCCAAAAAACCACAATATCAGCCAATGTCGGATCGTCAACAAATTGATATTCGATAAAACCAGATTGTCTGGCAGGCTCCCAGGCCTGTGCGCCCTGATAAGCAAGACTGAGCCAACTGTTCTGGTAGCCAGGCACTGTACTCAGTCCTCGATAAAACCTGGGATCACAAAGATAAGGACAAAGACCGTGATCTGATATCCGCCCTACGTCAGGAGCACATCCTGGCGGTAAGCTCAGCCCCCTGGTGATACAAATTTTTAGAGGAAAGTCAGTCTTTGACCAGCGCACAAAATGTCCATAATTTTGATCGAGGGCAAAGTAGGGGACAGCCCCGCCATAAGCCTGGCCATAACCGGTAAAGCAATTTAGAGCATTGACACTAAAAGGATTATTAGGCACCGAGAGCGCCACCACCCTGGCCAGCGCCAGTCGACTGAGGTCATAGTCCTGCGCGTAAAAGCTGACAGTCCCTGATAATAGCTAACACCGATGTCTTCTGGATTGTGTCTCAAACAATCGGTAAAAGTCTGTGCCGCTTCTTTAAATTGTTTGGCAATAAATTGTTTTTTGCCCTGCGCAATGAGCTGCTCAAATGAATTGGCACCGACCGCGCGAGTGCCCGAAAATGCTTGGCGGAGATTGCGTACCGCACGTTTTTGTCCGGCGCTGGGATGAAAATGCGGGGTGTTGGCACTGGCCTGGTGCAGCGTAAAACCAGGCATCAATGCTGCTAAAGCTAGCGCCAGACAAACTCCAAAAGCGCAGCCGGAGTCGACAAAACGCGCCACTCCGGCCTTTGCTTTTAGACTAACAACAGGTTTATTAGTCAACCAGGTGAGACTCGATAAACCAGAGACGCTTATCGTTGTTGCGCGAAATCTCAGTATAGAGATCGGCACTATCGGCATCGCCGTACTGACTGCAGAGATCAATAGCAGTGCGTACGTGCTTGCCATATAGAGCGAGACGCTCAGCCAGGGCGAGCAGGTGTCCATGTCCGCCTGGTGCATGTTCAGGGTATTCTGGCAAATGTGTCTTATCTGCAGACATACGCACTGTACCGCGAGCATAGCCACCAAGGGCGGTGACTCTCTCGGCGATCATGTCATTGTATTCGTAGTATTCAGCGGCAATCTCATCAAAGAGTAAATGCAATTGATAAAAGTCCTTGCCTTTGACGTTCCAGTGCGCTTGTTTGATCTGTGAGTACAGATCAAAATTCATGGCAAGACTGTCATTGAGCAATTCGCAGACTTTAGTTCTCACTGACTCAGTCAGATCGATGCGTGATTTATGCAGAGTGTGAGCCTCTTTTACGTTGGCCATTTTATCCTCGCTATGTTTGATTCTGGACTCTGGCAATGTGTAACACCGCCTCTTCAGATGGGCAATATGATAGCGCTTTCACTATATAAATTGGACATCAAACCCCATTTTTTAGCTTGCCACCAGCAGTCTGAGCCAGAGCATAGCGCTAAGCTAGCGCGAGCGCTTGACTTCCATGTCTAAGGCCGCAGTGCGGGCAAAGAACAAAGATAAGCAGAGGAATAAAGTAACTAGTATCTCCCCGAGGTTTAGCTAATTCCTAAGGTTTATCTATTGCTTAAGCATGCAAAGAGATGAGAGATACAGGTGTATCAAGTCTTTTCTCTTTAACAAACAGGTCCACCCCACCAAGCGTCATCATTGCCCACCAATGCAGCTCAGCCAAACCTTTCAAGTTCTATCCAGAGCTGAGGCTGAGACTGACTGCAGGACCTGTGAGCAGACTTCGATATCACTTCCGACCAAAAGACTAACCTCTAACAAGAGAACTACCATGTCTGTCAAATCTCTTCTAGGTTTTGCCGGACCAAGGCGCACCAATCAGGATCCGCCACCGGACCGCAATCCCACTGACTCATACTTTGAGAAGCTGATGAAGTACATCCCGCTCGACATTGTCGCTGCCTGGGTGGCTCTCGACGGCATCCTCAAAGAACAATCCTACGTGCCGCTCTGGCTCTCATGGGTTGTCTTTGGCGCTCTCACTGTCTTGACTCCGCTTTATGTCCTGTACGTCAAAACCACTCCTCCAGGATTCGCGTCTGCCAAGACCTTTCACTGGATGGCATCGACCTTCGCCTTCGTGGTGTGGATCTTTGCTCTGGGTGGTCCCTTCGCCATCACTTTCGACTGGTATCGACCCATTTTTGGCTCGGTCCTGTTGATTTTGACGACGTTGACGCTGCCGGTCTTTGAGAGCATTTACTACGGACCGCTGGCTCCTCCCATCGTGCCACCGCCGCCACCTGTCATCCCTCCGGCAGCTCCGCCGAATACCGCAGCATCGCCGCCAGCCAACCCGCAGGCGAGCGATAACCCGCCGGCACAGGGAGAAGACAACAAACAGCCCTAAAGCTAAATGGGGGCAAACCAAACAGCTAGTTGCTGCAAAACAAAAACAATAAGCGAGCGTTTGCATGAACAAGCGTAAATATGCCAATCGCCCGGCAGGCATCGACGTATCTCACCACAACGGTAAGATCGACTGGGCCAAAGTCAAAGCAGCTGGCATTACCTTCGTCTACCTCAAGGCGACAGAAGGTGCCACCTACAAAGACCCCACCTACGACGACAACTATGCGCAGGCAAAAGCGCACGGTATCGCCGTTGGTGCTTACCACTTCTTCCGTCCGGGAGTTGCGACCAAGAGCCAGGTGGACAACTTTGTTGCCGCCATCAAGAAGCTCAACCCCGGCGATTTGCCGCCCGTCCTCGACGCCGAAAACCCGGTGCTCTGGGAAGGGCTCTCTGCCAAGACAGCTGCTGACAAATGCGTCGCCTTTGCGGAGGCAGTCAAAAGCAAGCTTGGCGCCACGCCAGTGCTCTATGCGGGTAGCTTCTTTATCCGCGACCAGCTCGGTGGCGACGCCCGACTTGCTGCCTATCCGCTCTGGCTGGCACAGTATCGCAAAAACGATCCCACTGTGCCCAAGCCTTACGCTACCTGGACCTTCTGGCAGCACACCGAGTCCGGCAAATGTCCTGGCATCACCGGCAATTGCGACATGAATGTCTTCAACGGCACTCTGGAGCAACTTGCCAAATTGACGATACCCGCTCCCGCGAAAGCTGGAGAAGGTGTCGCACCTCGTTCCAAAAAGCCCCGCAGGAAGGCGTAACCAACGTCTTTCTCAGTCCTGAGTCGGTGCCAAAAGCACACTGATTCAGCCTAGCAATCAACGCTCAAAGGAGCACCCTATGGAACCCAAATGCATCAAGGCGGCCGAGTTTGATCTGATGACCAAGCTCTCGCTGACGATTCCCACCGGCAAAGTGCGCGTCCGCACTGGCAAATGCAAAGAAGCCGCGGCACTGATCGTCGAGCTTTCCAGCCTCGACTATCAGATCTTGGTCCCGGACGAGTTCGACGGCTACACCGTGGCAGTCGAGCTGGTGGGCAAGATCGAGCCCTATCGCAAGAGCGACTTCATGTGCGGCGGTCCCGGCGACTGACCGTACTGGCCGAGTAACGGCAGCTAAATAATAATAAGCCGTCTCAACAACTTGAGTGGTACCTTAACCGGTACCACTCTTTTTTATCCTTTTCTACTACCTCTTATCGTATCACTTCAACAAGATCAGGATAGACAGAGAGTTTTGCTGAGCAGCCTGATACAGTCCACCCATGATTCGCTAGATAATCATTACAACTTATACAAGATTGCGGCGCAATTTCACAAACCGATTACATCTTGCAATCACCACCGCATTTTACAAATCCCTTATCCCTAGCGCTAAAGCAAGGCTCGATTTTACAAATCCATTATCTTTGTTGGTATCATGCGCGGTGATTTTACAAATCCATTATCTCTGGCGCGCGCGCGCCACATAGCTTTGACAGAGAGTTAGCAAAAGGTCTTGCCTGCGACATCTAATCATGACAAAGATGCTGTTATCTCTATCTCTCTCCAATAACAAAAAAACACCTCAACTCCAAACACAGTATCTATTTCTACACTGCCACTCTATCGACTATGTCGAGTGTTAACAGTCGAGCTAACTTAATCTTGGTCCAAGAGACAGTCATACTATCCAGTCTGGCTGCACATCATATCTAGGATGACTTACATGTCGGTCAATCTTATCGCGGTCAAGAATGCATCAAGCCTCGTCAGCACCAACACTCAAAAAGCTTTCAAAGATGATTTGGAAAACGCCTTTCAAAACCACCTGAAACAGCTCTCAGCGCTCACCGCCGCAACGCGGGACAGCAAAGACAAACTCAAAGCCGACTACCATACGGCTCAGCTGGAGACAGGGAAACTATCTAAGTTTCAACGAGAAAGCGCCTTCGACAAACGCAAACATGCGCTCCAGAGACTGCTACCTCTTGCAGCTGAAGCCACAGACGCGGAGGTGTATACGATGGTGGATCAATTGACAGCCATTCAATGTGAATATGATGCTGACATAAAAAGCGCTGTCAACAGCTACATAGCAGAAATAGACAAATTGCAATGGGCGTTTGCTGAGAAGTTGGAGGGCATTTATAAAGCTCTGCAGTTAGCACAGGTAGAGCTTAAGAAAGATTACGCGAAGGAAAAGAAAAGAATCAAACGGGAGTTTCGTTCGCGGCTAAACAAGCGCAACGGTATTTGGGTCAAAGCCCTATTCGGCAACGCCGAAGCGCTGGCAGAAATGACGGCACTAGCCGCATCCACTCGCCGCTGACGCTCTCGCAGGTCAAGTTTTTGTTGTTACAACCGATACCGAGAAGCAGGCGGAGCTGAGGCTCCGACTGCTTCTCGGCATTATTTTGATTCAACCAAGGAGACTAACCATGACCGATCAAGCCTGTGCTGATTCTATGGCAATCTTTAGCAGCGTGTTGCGCCTCGGCCATTTCGTGGCAAGCCACGAGATCCTGCATGCTCTGGAGGCGGTACGTCGGGGACCGGCCTTTACCATCGATGTCGCACCGCCCTCGTTTGTGCTCATCGACGAGTGCAGCCAGACCACTCCTCAGACTCTGGGGAAGATGCTGGAACTCCTGGGCGACCGCGAGGTGCGCTGCACCATCACCCCTGATAATCCGGCTGTGTAAATCGAGGAGAAGAAAATTTTTTCCTTGTATTACCTGGTATCGTGCTTGGTGATTTTACAAATCCGTTAGCCTTGGCTTGTTCGAGAAACGCAAACATGCGCTCCAGAGGCTGATACCTCTTGCGGCTGAAGCCACAGACGCGGAGGTAAGCCGATAAGCGCCGGAAGCGGACGAAGCGCTGGAAATCCAGCTCGATATCGAGCGCGAGTACAATGCCGCTTTGGCAGAAGCTCAAAAAGCGTATGACGAAGCGCTGGTAAGGCTACCGCCAGATTCTACGCGCGGATGCCGAAGATGCCAAGCACGAGTCCGTATTCCAAGCCAATCGACGCAAAATTTAATGCGGAATTGCAGATTGTCATGGACGAAGTGACACATCTCACGCCTCCATCGATGCAGAAGGAAAAACTCAGCTCGAACAATTTGAGAATGAGTTTTACGAAGCTCGCCGCAAGAGGCTGGCAATCTGGCGCACAGAGGGGCTTACCTCAGCAGACATGCTCGAGCGGTTAGTGGCATTGACCAGAGATACGCCACGATAGTGCGATAAGACCGACAAATACTACCAGTATCGAAAAGCAGGCGGAGCTATGGCCCCGTCTGCTTTTCGGTATTGCTACTTGTGAATTTCTTGCTGCGAATCAAAGTCAATAAGGTTATCGAATTTGAGCCAGGGAAACTTTGCTAGTCGTGAAAGGGATGAAGATCTCCGGGCTTTCTCAACATCTTGTTAACTTCATCAAGATGCAATTCCTCGTTCATAATCATTTCGCGAGCATACTCTTCAATCAATATAGACTTGCCTTCAGAGGCTTTGAGCAACTCATAGTAAGCAGCAATGGCAGTCTTTTCGTGCTCCAAACTCTCGCGCAAAATATCGCCCAAATCGTGTCTCTCGGTCTCAAGCAAAGGTCCAATCTTAAGTGAAGGGTGACCACCCAGAAGGGTTACAAGCTCACCGGCTTTGTGTGCATGCAAAAGACTCTCATTTGAGTTTGCCTTGAGCCAGCTCACGATTGGAATGCGGTTATATCCATAAACCATGAGCGAATAGTGGGTATAGCGGACAACACCTGCTAGCTCCAACTCCATAATCTTATTGAGAATTTCTATCGCGTGTAGCTTTTCCTTGTCATCCATTTTGCTCGATCTCCATCTAGTAACTGACACACTCTAGCTGATTAAGACAAAAGTTGTTCCATTATTGACTCAAAATTAACAGGCTAAAAAACCGAGCAATCTACTCCAATTGCTTACGGTTTTGAATCATTTATTGTGTCGCAACTTCAAAGCGATCAAAACATTCAATCCAATCTCTTTTTCAAATCGATTATCCCTCCCGGTATCATCTGCGGTGTTTCTACAAAGCCCCATTCTCCGGAGCGTACCAGTTAAATAACCCGCAAACATCACCAACACGAATGGATAAACCATGGCCAATTCAGCAAAAGTATTGAGAGCGTATGCTTACCTACAAGAAGTCGCAAAAGCAGTGACGACAAAAAACACACTTAAGGCAGCACTTGCAATTTACGAACAAAAGATCGAGCCGGCCAGACAAGAATGGGATAACGCCGTCGAGGCCGCCTTTATCCAACTCAACGAGAGCCTGAAACAGGCAAACGAATTCAAGGCGTCGATAGAAGCCAGAATCACCGACTTGAAGCAGAACGAAAAATTGAACGCACCGCAACTTGACGAATGCGAGAATTGATTTTGGACTTCGCTCGAGAACAGCACAAGACTCTACCACCAGGGCTAACGCGCTCTACACAGATAAAGGGATGGCAGCCCGGGCAACCTTGACCACTTCTGCTCGGCAGTCAAAGCCGATGTCTACGACTGCGCAAGCGAAGTTGCGCAGCGAAAACACCAAGAAAATCTCCTGTTAGTCGAGGCTCGCTTTACTGGACAAAAAGAGGCAATCAGAAGCCGTTACGCCGATGAAATCGCGCAAGTCGAGAATGACTTCCGCACAGCACGGGTCCACAGACTGATGATCTGGAAACTGTTTCAAAAGTTTTGCACAGGTCACGGAACGTGCCCTCAAGGCGTCAGGTTGAGCTAGATCTGACCGACCAGCAACAACCTATACAAACCCGCGAAGTAACAAATGGTAGATGGACTAAAACGTCCATCTACTTTTTGATATTTGGCAATAGATCGCTGCTGGCAACCGCCAGTGGTGCCAAAAGGAAAAAAGGAAACACATTAATGTCATTCACTTCTCGCAGAACTACTGGAGGCGTACACCAACGCCGCCAAGCTCGCCGAACAAACCAGAGTTAGCGCAATCAAACAGGCAAGCAAATGTGACGCAGCAGAACACCTGCGCCGGGGCAAAGCGAGGCTGCAAGCCAAACGTCTCGCGGAAGAACACAGCAAGTCACTGCTCGCGCCAATTCAGTCGTCCTACGACGATGCCCTCGAGCCGTACCGCGACAAACTGGCTCAGGACCTGTTGCCCCACAGCAGGCGCTACAGGTCGGCGCGAAGGCGCTGCCTCCACACAAATGGCTGCAGCTCAGCGGCAAATCAAGCCAGCTAATGGCCCGCAGCTCCTTAGCCAGCCCGAAGCCGATGCCTGGCAAATTGCCATGGAAGCCATTGGTGCCACCTACGAAGAGGCGCGCCGCGCCGCCGAGCAAATCTATGAAGAAGCCCGCGCATCGCACTCCGCACAATTTGAAGTGACGACACGCGAAATCAGCGAAGACTTCCTCAAACGCAAAGGGCAAATTGTAAATGATCTTCACGCAAAACTCCGGCTTATCGACCAGGAGCACGAGCGAGACCTGACCACATTGGCAGTGCAATACCAGGGAGCGAGTCAAAGCAATCGAAGCCGCTCATATCAGATCCCGAATCAAGCGGCTCGCTGCCTGGCAAGCTATGTTGAAAGCCGCGACAACCTGGTCAAGGTCTTGTCGGGCGGCCAGTAACAATCATTGCAACCCCAAACAATCAGGAAAAGATCAATGACAATCATCCCCTCACCGGAAGCCGTGCAAGCCTATGAAGCGGCAGCAAGCTGCGTACGAGTTTAAGGAGTGGCAGCGGCAACAACGCAGTTAACACGAGACATGGCATACAAGACCATCGAAAGCAACACCAGCTTGCTCAAGGCTCTCGCTCAGGCCTAAAATGGAACTCGTCGCCAAACCCTTTACCAGCTGTACCTCACAGTGCTCAACCCGGCCTCCAGCAAGTTGCGCGAGACCATGGACGCAACCAAACTGCAAGCACAGCGCGCCCGGCTGGCTGCCAGACAGGCACAAGAAGCGGTTATAGCCGGAAGTGGCAGCGACGCGCTCAGTCGATACCATCACTCAGCCCGATATCGATGCTGGCGAAGAGAAGCTGCGGCTAGCTAAGGAAGCCTTCAACCGCGCTGACAAAGCGGCGGGCGAAACTTACGCAGCAACCAGGAACAAGCCCAGATTGACTTCAAGACAGCTCTGGGCGCTGCCTATGACGACTATCAAGCGAACACTGCCGAGCCTCTCAGGACCTACCAGCTCACCAGCGACAAAATCGAGGCTGACCGCCGGCTCACGTACCGCGCGGTTGATCAAATCTGCAAAGCCGGCTGCGATCATAGAGCAGGAATACAACGAAGCTCGAGAGCAGAGGCAG
Source organism: Candidatus Obscuribacter sp. (assembly GCA_016718315.1). GTDB lineage: Bacteria > Cyanobacteriota > Vampirovibrionia > Obscuribacterales > Obscuribacteraceae > Obscuribacter. The sequence continues at coordinate 14,677 of JADKDV010000004.1, forward strand.
GTGGTCTGGAACGACTATCTCAACAGCATCAAGGCGGCAAGCGCTGCCTGACAGTTACAAAAGTGCTCGCAATATGGGGCTCAATCGAAAAACGAGGAAGTTACTCACTCCACTTTTCCTGAAACCAGTCCGTAATCGGAGAGCAGCAGCTGTCCCAGAGGATACTACTGCTGCTCTCAAGATGCCTGTGATTTTTGACTATCACTACGACCACCTGTAGTATCTATATATTTGTGACGACAAGAGCTTTTAGCAGATCCAAACCTGATAGATTAGTGACCATAGACACAATTAGCTGTCAACGTCTCTCAGTACAACAAGGCAAATGTCTCTGAAACCGACCAGTCGCAAGATCAGTAACTGTCGATTGATTGTCAAAGTTGGCACTCGCTCTATGCATTGCTTGTGCCACTGGAATTTTTTTTCAGCAAACTTTTGCAGCAAAAGCCGCCTCACCAGAGACCATTCGTCTCGACTTCCCCGATAACGCAGTTTACGGCTGGCTGGGTACAGTGAGCTGGCCCGAATCCATTGTCAACCGCCATCTCAAAGTACTCAAACAAATTCCTATCAGAGGACATATGGGTTTGCCAGCAAACCAGACTTATTCGCTGCATGGCTCTGGCGTGCTTTGCACATTGCCTCAATTGATGAACAATATTCCGTCCAATTTGATTAGCGCCATAAATTTTGATTCTACTGAGCTTGATGACGCTGGCCCAAATACCTCAAACGCTTTACCCTCAGCCTTTCATTTTCAATGGAAGGGACAGATACAGAGCGACTCGGCTTTAGAAGTGGCAGCGTCCATGCCAGAGTTAAAGCGCCTCGTACTAGCACACACAATGATTAGCGGCAGAAATTTCAACCTGCTTGCTAAACTCAAAAAGCTAGAAGTATGTAGACATCAGCAACAACATGCTGATACCGGGTGCTATGAGATATTTTGCTGAACTGACGGCAATAAAATACCTTGATCTGCGTCGTTTGCAACTACGCGACAACGATCTGAGGCGTCCTCAAAGAACATACCAAACTTGACGCGATTGCGCCTCAGCGAAAACAACTATCTCACTGACAAATGCCTGGAAACACTATCTGCGCTAAAATCGCTAAAGACGTGGACATCTGCGGCACCAAGATAACAGCCCGCGCACGATCAATAAAATGCCGCCCAAGCTGCACAATCTGCTAATAGTAAAGGTCCAATTCAGTCAAGCCGATATCAAAGCATTACTCAAATTCCGTCCCGACTTAGTCCTCACTCAAAACGATCTGGATTCTAAAAGCTGACCCGCTTATTTTTCTCCCTTACATTGAGGCACTAGCCATGTCAGACAGCGACACAGTACATACTGTCACAGTCAAAAGTGGTGACTGTTTGTGGCATATCGCCGCACCAATTTGCTGAATATTGGTACGGGGGCTCCCACTGACGCTGATATAGCCAGAGAAACAGACCGACTGGCAAAGCTTAATAAGCTAGACGAAGGCAGTCGCAATCGAGATTTGATTTATCCTGGCGAGATCATCAAGCTCACTAGTAATGCTGTAGCGCTGGGTTTTAGGGCAATTTTACAAATCCATTATGTCTCGCACGCACGCGTGAGTATACTTTCTTGCTTATAGACACATCTTACTCGTAAGGCTACGACAGCTTTTATTGTAACTACTTTGATAAAAGCCATCATAGTTTTATCTCTCTTTCCCACAAAAACAAAAAACAACCAACCCACCTAGACTATCGCACCATCCCACCGCAACTACCAGCCCGACATCTGTCGAGCGTTACCTGGCAGGCATGGATTATCACAAGCAAGAGAAGATGCAAAACGAAAGGACACAGGATGTCTAAGAAATCTGACAAATTGCTGCGCGTCGTACGGCTCTCGGACTGAAGTGATAACCAACGAAGCGCTCCCAGGTCAATACCGCGCCATCCTCTCGCCCTCGTTCGGCGCAGGACGACATGGTCGGCACCGGCACGAGCGGCGACGTCCAGCAGGCGGTGAAATCACTGCTCGTGCCGGTGTGCCCGGACCCGGTGACTATCCTCGCCCCGCTGGCGACAAGCCCAACACACTCAAGGTTGCCGCAGTCAACGGCAGCAGCGACGACGTTGGGGTCAAGGCTTCCACCTTTGCCCGGTGGCTCGAAGAGCAGTACCACGCCAATATTGCTCCCTTTGCCTTCCTGGCCGATGTGGCGCTCAACGTCAACGACCTGCCCGAGGATGCTGTGGTCGAAAAGGCCAGCGCCATGCTGCGCGCCAGAGGCTGGCAAATCGACGTGCACTACTTCAACAGCGCTGGCTGCCGGGCTGGCTCGGTCTCGCTGATGCACCCTCATTCGGTCGGCTTCTAAGCCGACCGAAGTCCTAATTCCACCCACTCAGCGGCTAACAGATATAGCCCAAACAGACAGGTGAAAAATGAAGGATTCCATATTTTCTTCGGCGCACTGATCGTGGTCCTGATGATCATCTTGATCAACTCCCAGGATGACGAAGCGACGCAGACCAATGCCAGCGCCACCAGCATCACTGCGCCGGCAACCCCGGAGCAGACCGCCACCACCAGCACGACTGCGGCCCAGCGAGGACGACTTCGAGCAAGCGGCCTAATGCCAAGGCGAAAGCTCCCAACAGCCGCTCAAGATCAACATCGCCGCCCTCGAAGAAGCGCGCTCAAGACCGTGCAGCGGGATCAGCCCGCGCCTGGCTGGAAGCCTTCCGAAGAGCAGGCCAACCAGATCTACGAAGGCGACGAAGTGATCTCGGTGGAAGCAAAAATCACAATAAACGCCTGCAGATCACCGGCTACATCAAGAAGGGCAGCGGTGAAGGTCGCTCAAACAACGACGAGGTCATCTTCGTCATCGAGCAAAATGGTGAAGTCACCGAGGGCAATGCACCAGCCCGAATCACCACCTACACTTCGGGTGGCAATCCGGTCTATCATCATTCGACCTTCGCCGAGACGATGTTTGCAATATTGGATCACCTCATCAGATCTTCGCCAGCCCCAGCTACCGTTACGACACGCCGGCATCGCGTCTCAACGACATTCGTTCGAGCCGCAACAACTACCGCAGCACTCCGACTTATGTGATTCAGCGGCAAAACAATACCAGCTTTTCCAGCCGCTGGAATAACCACGTCACCGTGCCGCGCACCTCCGTGCCCAGCGTCAATCCCGGCGCTGCCACGCAGTCCCAAAGGCCGGTCGTGACCGCTCCGGTCAAGACCGACTCGGCTCCGGCAGCAAAGGCACCGGTTGCAGCCCCTGCTGCGCCGACTGCTCGCTCCACGCCGGCTTATACCTCGCCTCCGGCGGCCCCCCGCTCCGGTTCGTAGCGCGCCTGTCTCAGCGCTCCGGCGCCGACCTATCGCTCCACGCCTTCTTACTCGCTCCGTCTTCCAGCGGTCGGCGTTAAGGACGACTAAGCGACACAAGGGTCATTCCCCAACACTGAGGAGGGCTTACAGGCCCTCCTTAAAGTTTGACTGAAGACACCGGCAGAACAAAGCCCCTGACCTCAGTCAAGATAAAGAAAGCAATTGCCAACTGTTTTTATACAGATTGAGCTTGTCATTTTTCTAGTTGAAATTCGATTGCCTTAAGTGGGCATGAGGAAATTCTAGCACCGAAAAATGACAAGCTTTTTCTTTGTCTTTTTCATCAATGGTATTCCCAAGCTCTGAACTGGTGGCTGTTTTCGCAGCGGGGATGAGCCTAAATTTCAGGACCTTCAAATTTTCTGCACTTTTTGTTCTTTTTCTATCTTTTTGAGGCTTTAAATTGCCCGTCTGGTCTCAGTGCGACAATCAGTTTTGGCATTTGGGTGTAACCAGGGAGTCTGCGCATGGTCTTTTCGGCTTGTAGAAGACTGGCTGCTAGCCAACGTTCCATCTGCTCTTCTTTGCTCCAGCGCTTGACGTTGCGTGTCAGATATCGTGCCGTTGAGAACATTGATTCGATGCAGTTTGTAGAGAGGAGTGAACGGCGCAGCGCGCCGTTCACTCCCAGTCGGTGAATGGTCACAAGCTCCAGAACCACCTTCTAAAGGCTGACAGCGCTCTTGTAACCTTTTAATTCCAAATCAGACTTGAGTCGGGCGAGAGCATTTTGAGCGGCTTTGCAGGTTTTCTTGTTTATTGCGGCAGAAAATTTCTGGCTAAAGTTAGATTGAGCGTGCTTGGGCAGCTTCTCTTTGACGTTTCTGCGTTTGTGCTCTGTGCATCTCTGTACCGCTACAGAGTTGCCAAAGACTTCTCTAATGGCTTTGAGAGCAGTCACAAACAAGCGATCCGCTAGTCCAACGCCATCGATGAAAACCACGGCGATATCCGTGTTATCGAGACGTCGAGCCTTGAAGTGTTCAAGCTGCCTGGTCATTTCACGGATACCGCGAGTGCTTATCGTCTGACGGCCAGTGCCTCTGCCGTTGAACAGCTCTGTTATGGCGCCCTCCGGTATTTCTGGTGGAGAGACCAGAGAGGAGTTTGGCTGCTGCTTTTTCGTTGAGGAAGTCGGGTTCGTTCAGCTGTTTGTATGCGGCAATCTCAATTTCGGCTCCGTCTTTTCCGCCGGCTCTAAGCCTAGGTTTGTTAATGGCGACACTCTGTTCAAGAAGCTTAATTGAACCTGGTTGCGTGCCCCAGCGACTTACGGTGCGGTTGTTACAGCGAGCGTATCGATCACCGGCGACCTCCAGGACCTCGTCATTTATGAAAAGTTCGGCAATTAACGCCAGCATGTTGTGCAGGAGTCATGCAAACCGGCTTCGACCATGGCTACCGATCAAATCGAGCTGTTTGGTCAATGTGTCTTTCCGTGCTTTGCTTAACTTGGCGGATGCGGGCTGCTTAGTGGAAGATCGGGACATGATGAACCTCCTGCGCGGTTTGCGCGTTGATCGGGTTATTGATTAAGCACCTACAACACTATCAGGTGCAGCCCACAGTCAGGTTCATCACTAATTTCAACTAAGCATCTGACATCCTCTACAGATTTTCAAAAAAGCTCTATATACTACCTGTTTTAGTATTACCCGCAAACCCGCATTATTCACGGGAGTGATACCAAAGTAATGTTCTAAAAAGCACAAAGCCCTGTCAGTTGGCTCACAATCTGTGTTTACCACAACCCAGACCAAACCAAAAAACGGAGCTTTTGTATGTCACATCTAAACAGGTTGCCAGCCGCAAACAAGAGCAAATGACGCTGGATTTGCCAGGTTTAAGCAAAGTTGTAGCAAAGTTCGATGGCGGCGCCGTTTGTTCTGATGGTGGACTTTTACTTTTGCGCAAAGCCGACGCCTGCCTGGGTTTAGCCGAGTTGGCATCATATGCAATCAGCGATGAAAGGCGTCCTGAGTACGTTCAACACACAGTTGTGGACATGCTAAGACAGCGAATCTACGGTATTGCTGCGGGTTACGAGGATTGCAATGACGCAGGTCCGCTACGCGTCGACGCCATGCACAAACTCGCGCTTGGCAGAGATCAGCAGGCGGGCTGGCTCTAGCGTCTCAACCAAGTCTTTCAAGATTTGAGAACAACATCGATGCCGCTTCAATGCCGCTTTACAAAAACTTCTTGTTCACCTGTTCGTCAAGCAAACTCGCAAAGCGCCAAGGTAATCCGTTTGGCGATGGATACGACCTGCGATGAAACCTATGGCTCTCAGCAAATGACCTTCTACAATGGCTACTATCGTGCCTTTTGCTATGCACCGCTTCTCATTTTTACAGAATGTGGTTTTCCACTTTGTGCTCTTTTGAGGCAGGCAACCCCCTAATCCGATAGATGATGCAAAAAGGATGCTCAAAAGTACTGCATGAATTGAGGTTGTCGTGGCCCAAACCCGCATCGAGCTTACCGCAGATGCTGCTTTCGCCAGTTCCGAGATGTTTGACTTTCTGGAAGCAGAAGGAGTGACATATTTCATTGCTGCAGCCAGTCATGCGGTTACACCTATCATGCAGAGAAGACTGTTTTTCAATGCAAAAGGAATTTGACTAAATTTGGGCATCAAAGTCCCGGGGTAAAGCACTCTCTGGCTGTAAACCAGCAAGAAAGAAAAGTAAATTGGAGAATGATTGAGGAGAAAAACGTTTTGCAAGCAAGGCGGAAGGCAGGGTTCAGGAGTTATTCGAGGAACACTATGGCGTGAAAGTTCATCGAATTCCAGTACAGAGCTAGGGAATGGTCACGTGACCGCAGAATCATATGTCGAGCACAAGTAGATCAAAGGGTCCTGACACGCGCTTTGTAGTTACAAACGCTACGTCGATGACAGCTCGCAAAATTTACCAAGACAAGTACTGTAGCCGTGCTCAGTGTGAAAACTGGATCAAGGACTTGAAGGTTTACTTGAAGTCAGGCCGCACCAGCTGCCAGGAATTTGGAAGCGAACCAATTCAGACTGATGCTCCATACCTTCGCTTACATTCTGATGTATTTCATCCAAGAAGCGCGCTCAGCTGCGGGAAATGACTCTCGAAACCTTCAGACTTCAGCTCCAAAGATTGGTGTGCTGGTTGAACAAAAATGCAGAGAAGTCCGCCTACACCTAGCTTCAGAGTTTGCCTGGCGAGATCAATTCCCAAGTCGCCTGGGCAAACACCTAGTTCAACAATCCTCTAAAACTCCATTTAAATCTGGGTCTTGCAGCTCCCGAACAGAAACCGGGTTGGCAGCGCATTGCTCCAAACATCGAATTTCTGCCGTTTCTTGAAAAACAGACCCGACTTTTACGACCCCCCCCAGGTTGTTGAAAGTTAAAAAAAAGAGGCCGAAAACCAAGAAACCATCTCTCACAACTATATGCATGAATAGATGCGGTGGGCGAGGATAAGGTGGCTCAAACTGTCACATTGTTATTCAATCCAAATACTGAGTGGCCTCTTCAAGACCATTGGCTTCAGCGAGTTCTAGCCAGTGACGGGCCATCTCTTCATTGCCATCTTCTCTTTCCATGAAGGCTAGATCAAACTGTGCCTGGGCATCATCGGCGCCGGCAGCATGTCTCAATAGCTTATATGCTTGCTCCCGGTCCTGACGCAATCCTGTGCCGTCTCTATAACAGCAACCGAGAGCCGCGATGCACTTTATGTCTTCTAGTTTTGCTCCCTTTTTGTACCAGTAGGCAGCAGCGGTATCGCTTTGCCCAACTCCTGCACCATGCTGGTAATGCCAACCCATGTAATACATGGCACTGTTATCGCCTGCTTCTACCGCTTCTTTGTAGTATTTCACAGCTCTCTTCTGGTCTATTGGTAGTTTGACCAGGCCCTGAGAGTACCACCAGCCAAGCCATTTAAGGGCTGGTCCATAGCCCATATTGGCTGCTTCTTGCATGAGGCGCAGGGCCTCATCATCGTCTTTTTCTATGTCTTCACCATGGTGATAAAACTCTGCCAGGCTTTTCATTGCTTCTGGACTATTTTGTTCTACCGCATATTGGAGCCAAAAGATTGCCAGTGAGGGATCTTGTTCTACTCCGGTGCCATATTCATAGCAATAGGCCAGGGCTAATTGACCTTCCAGAGAGCCCAGCTTTGCCGCTGCTTCATACCAGCGAGCAGCTTCTTCCAGGTCGGATTCGAAGACATCTCCTGTGCTCAAACATTCAGCCAGATAAAGCTGGCTATCGATATCATCGTGCTCACATGAACGCCTGAGCCAGTACAGCGCCGTATCTAAATCTTGTGCTACGACAGTGCCTTCCTGATACATTTGTCCGATACTTCTCTCTGCCCCACCATGCCCTGCTAGTGCCGCTTTGCTGTACCAGTAAAAGGCTTTGTGAGGATCCTGAGTGGTACCTATGCCTGTGCTAAAGCAGTCTCCAGCAAAGGCTTGAGCCGTAGGATGATCGGCTGAGGCAGCCTTTAATACCCACTCCAGACATTTTTGAGGATTGTAGTGTTCTGATTGTTCATCGCTATAGAGATAAGCTAGATCTAGCTGGGCATCGATATCTCCATCGAGAGCTGAGCGCTCCAAACTGATTATATTTGTGGCCGCAATTTGTGGCGCTATGGTTTTGGCATAGTCCGAGTAGTCATCTATGTCATCTCTTGTCCATAGTGCATGGCAATAAGCGAGCTGATCTTTCAGTTCATCCATGTCGCTAAAGCGATCATTTGGTGATTTTTCAATAGCTTTCATGATTATGCTCTGCAGCACTCTGGTTACAGCGTCTGTGGCAAAAGGAGCTGCTTCCTGATTGATGTGAGCAAAGATAATTTGGATAAAACTCTCTCCGTCAAAAGGCGGACGGCCAGCGGCATACTCATAGAGCACACAACCCATAGAATAAATATCAGAGCGGTGATCTAGCTTTTGACCCATGCACTGCTCTGGGCTCATATACATTGGAGAGCCAAAAATTTCACCTGTTTGAGTCAGTCTCATGCTGACTTGACCTGGTTGAGTAAAAATTTTGGCGATGCCAAAATCCACCAGTATTGCCTTTGCCGACTCGCCACTGCCGGTGATCATGATGTTGCTTGGTTTAATATCACGGTGGATGACATTGCGCTTGTGCGCGTGACTGAGGGCATCGCAAACCTGGATCATATAGGTAAGCATCAGCTCTGGCGGCAAGGCTCCTGAGTCAATCAGGTCCTGCAAAACTATGCCTTCCAGGAAGTCCATGACAATAAAAGCCAGACCATCAGGTGTAACGTTGTACCCGCGCACACAAACGATATTTGGGTGGTTCATGGCGCTAGCCGCTTTAGCTTCGTTGACAAAGCGATTGCGCATCACTGGGTCATTTGCGGCATCGCTGACAAGTAACTTAATTGCCACAGCAGCTTTGTCTGGATCTGATTGCTTGTGATCGATACCTTTGTAGATAATCCCCATACCGCCGCGTCCGATCTCTTGCCCAAGCTCGAAGCGGTCGGCCAGCATATGACCAGATGGATTGACCGCGAGTGCGCTGGAGAGCATCGAGCCGTCATGAGGGCAAAAGACAGTACTTTTGCTAAAAGTGTTTTTGCACTCGTGACATTCTTTTTCCAAAAAATCTGTCATAGTTGCCCGTTTTTGGTCTTTGTGACTAATGCTGACACTATTTGTTTCCCGATCTAAACCTTTTTTACTCCTGCTCACCAATGATTTCTGGCAGATGCGGTAACATAACCCTTTCGCCACCAGCGCGTCCCGTCCAGGTTTCCTTGACATCTATCCATGACTATCAAAACCACTCTTTTAAAAGCACTTACTACCCCGCTACTGAGCTCCCTGGTTATCCTTGGTCTCTTTGGTTGCTCCAAATCGCTAGAGCAGGTTAAGCAAGAGCGTCTGGATCAGTTGACCAAGTTTTCCACGACTGTAACTAAGCATATTCTTGACCGCGATCCTGCCACTATCAAGGAGTCAGTCAATTTGCTCTTGCATGGTGAAGTTGGCAATGACACCAGAGTACGTTTGCAAAGCGAAAAAGTTATTCCCGATACTGCTATTGATGTACTTAAGCTTATTTCTGATGCTGAGACCTTTCACCGCGTCAATTCAATCGAAGTTACATCGGCCAAACCTGTCAGTGATATCACTAAAGACATAGTGACTATGCAAGTAATCGGCAAAGAGACTATCAAAGTCAATGGCAAAGTAGACTCGGTCAGACCATTTAATATGCAGTTAGTATGCCGCCTGACCAAAGAGATGGACGGCTATGCGCAACTGGAAGATGTTAAAAACTTCCCCAAGACATCGATGCTATTGCCGCCTGTAGACAGCGTTAGCAAGCCTAAAAAGCCACGCAGACGCGGCTAATTTGATCAACCAAAATCTCTAAATTATTCAGTATTGTCTGGTCTGGCTGATCTTTTTGCGCCTCTATACATTCCAGCTCAAATAGCGCAATTAAGAGCATCGCCGTGAGGTGGTAGGGCCGTAAGCTGTCTTCGTCCACTAGAGATAGAGCGATTTGATTTTGGCTCAGTGACTGCTCCTCCCAGGAGACAATGCCCTCGGGATAGAGTGTCTCATTTTTGAGCACTCTGGCTAGAGTGCGCTTATAGCCCAGGACAAAGGCGCGGGAGTAACTATCCAAAAGGCTGTCCTGGTCTCTTGGTGCAGCAGATTTTTGAGGCACTTGCCTCCTGAAGCTGCCAGCAAACATCAGTCTCGCCAGACAAAAGTCGATTATCTGGCTACCCCAGCGGCTGTAGTCCCAATCAATCACAGCTTTGACCTGGGGGCTAAGCGTCGACTTTGCGCTGTGATAAATAACATTGCCGGGGTGAAAGTCACCATGGATAAAGCACCTGGTGCTAGTAGCTATTTGCTTAAATTGAGAGCTGTCTAAAAGCACATCAAGCCGCTCAAAAAGCGCAGCTATATCGCCTTTTAGCCACCTTGTCGCAGTGTTTTTGCAGAGGCTCAACTTTTGTCTAATCAAATCTGTGTAGTCTAACTCTTTAGCTGCCAGTCCGCTCTGTAAATCGTCCTGCAAGCCAGGCACCATGCTGACACTATGAATTTGAGCAAGAGCCTCTCCTGAGACTTTAGCGTGGGCTTCGCTCCAATTGAAATGACGCCAGTCAAAGCGCGTGCCTTGGATGCGTTTGCGAGCTGTCCAGAGGTCGCCTTCGTATTCAAAAAATGGCTCCCCATCTCTGGTATTGAGCATAAGTGGCAATTCAAAAGCCAGTGAATAGCTATCAAAAAATAGCTGTAAAATTGTCTGTTCTTTTTTGAGTATTGAGCGACTGCGGTACTCTGGCTCTCTGCAAAAGGCATAAAGGCTGTCACTGTCACCGCTTACGCTGGTCAGAGTGTTGTTGACAAAAGCACTGTATACAGTGGCGTTAGTAGTTTGGTCTTGCACTGTTGTCTCGCTGCTCATTTGATTGAGATTTCGCAGCCTAACTAGGTAAGCTCCAGCCCAGCTCCTGCACTGCTTCGCTAAAGTCTACACGCATACGCTGGCAGTAATTTAGTGCGATGATAGCTTGTTCTGTTTTGAGTTTTTGCTGAGTCAGCATGGTCAAACAGTTGTAGGTGGCAAGCACAGTTTTTGTGTCTATTTTGCCCATTGCCACAAGCACACGTTCAAGTTTGCTACCTTTGTCTCCAGCTTGCTTTTTGGCTGCTTCGATGTCTGCTTCGGTGATAATGCCAGCCAGTTTGAGCATGTCAATTGGCTCGGTGGGCATCGGTTGTACTGCTTTGACAGTTTGCGATATTCGAGGGTTGGCAGCCTTGGGATGGCGCTTGCGAAACTCCTGGGCAGCTTCGTCTTTAGTCATTTCACCAGTGCGCATTGCTGCTTGCAATTGCAATAGTGTACGCCAGACGGCATTGCTTATCAGTCCTGCTTCTACGAGCACGGCTTCCAGAGGGGTATCTACCACCAGTGAGGTGGAGCTTTCGCGGGTTGGATTTTTACCCTGCATTTCTATGATGCCGTTATTAACGTGAGCACGGTGCAGCGCACTGGCTGCCTCTGCCAGTGTGAGTGTGCCATCGCGTAGCATCTTTTGGATTTGTACGGCTGCTTCCAGTGTGGGGCGCGGTAGCTCGCCGGTCTCGACAAGTATGTGCACTGAGCCGGCAGTGGCTGTACTGGCAACTTTTGAGAGAGTTGTAGTGGTTAGACTCAAACCCTTTGATTTGGGCGTTAGTTTTTCCAGGTCTTCTCTTAGCTCGGCGACTGTCTCGTAGCGCTTCTCTGGCTCTTTTTCGAGAGTTTTAAAAATTATTTTTTCGAGTTCAGTGCTGATTTTTAGGTCAGGAGCAATTTCTTTAAATTTGGGCGGTGGGTCGCAGATGTGCTTGCTCAGTGTCTGCAAAGCGTTTTCGCCAAGGAAGGGAAGCGCACCAGAAATCGCCTGATACATCAGACAACCAAGCGAATAAATATCGGAGCGACCATCCAGGGTCAATCCTTTGCACTGCTCTGGACTCATGTAAAGCGGGCTGCCTACGACGTCTCCGGCATTGGTTAGATCCTGACCGGGAAATCTGCCATGGGGCAAAATTTTAGAAATACCAAAGTCGACGATTTTGACAAGACGTTCCTTTTTTCCAAGATTGACAAGCATCAAGTTGGAAGGCTTCAAGTCACGGTGGATAATGCCGCGGTCGTGGGCATGGCCAAGAGCGTCGCATGCCTGCATAAATATCTCGATAAAATCGGCCATCTCCAGATGTCCGACCTGGTCAAGCATCTTGTCGAGACCTTTACCGTCCACATATTCCATGACGATAAAAGGAGCGCCAGCGCTGCTAAAACCGTAGTGGTAAACCGATATCAAGTTGGGATGGGCCAGTGCGATTGTGGCCCGACCTTCTTGTTCAAAACGTTTTTTGGAGAGTGGATCGCTCAATAATTTGCTATGCAAAACTTTGACTGCCACTGTCCGGTCAAACATGGCGTCTTTGCTGCGGTAGACCACGCCCATGCCACCGCTGCCAATTTCTTCTACGATTTCGTAGTGGTCAATTAGTGTGCCTGGTTTTACTGCGACAAAGCCCTGATTACCAGATTCTTCTTCGTTGTGATTTTTGGGATCGAGTGCGGCAATCGCTTCTTCCATGAGTTTGTGGATGACTTGCGCGTCGCGGCTGCGGAAGCTCCAGAGTACGACGTTGTCGCCCATTTCCTCGGCCATCATAAGCCAGGTGGCTTCGCCTGCTTTGCCCCCGGTTTCCCAGGTTACCGAGAGTACAAAATTGGAGCTTTCTGTGCGTTTCCATGACATGGCGGCAGGAATGCCAGGGCTATCTTTAGCCCGTTGGAAACTAAACTCCAGGTCCTCAAGTGTGGGCACGCGTGGCCATTTAGCCGGACGCGGCGCCCTGACGGCGGCCGGGTCAGGCTTGTCAGACTTGCGGCTGAAAGAGTCCTGGAGAGGCATTTTTTTCCGTTATTTTGTGATTCTTCTATTTTAAACCAATTGAGATACCAAACCCTAATATATATGGGTTTCATTCCCCCTTTTATCAATGAGGTTTCGTGCCGTAGTTAAATTGTGGATATTTTACTCAAGTTGCGTTTACCCCCATCAATTGGCTGTTAACGGTTGCCAAAAGGTTTGACTTACTACACTTGTCTGGTATGGCAACCGTCTTCAAGGTGAACAATCGCAAATGAAAGTTTGGGCAGACTTCTCGGTATGGCTCATCTGTGGTACTTTGATAAACCGCTTGCACCAGTAGCTCAGCGGTAGAGCACGCGCCTCTTAAGCGCTTGGTCGAAGGTTCGAATCCCTCCTGGTGCACCATTTTTAATTACATCGATTGATTTTTGCAGTGTCAGGGACTGCTTGATTTGTGCCACCCTGGCTGGCGGATTTTTGGCAATCATTGATATACTATAATATATAACAGAAATTTGGAAAAATTAGAGTTGGCGGTCATTTTTGCCTTTTAAGCGCAAATGACCACCACTCCAATTCACCGACCGGGCTGAATAGAAGAGGCATTAGATGCACTTCTACTCAGCTGGTCGCACGTCCGGTTGTTATGCCGGCTTGCTTAATCAGCCGCCCGCCGAGCCCATGAACTCAGCAAACTCCTTGTCGTCGACGAAGCCGCGCTTGAGCAGCTCGGCTTTGATCTCGTCGGCTTCGAGCGGGGTGACAAAAGTGCCTTCCATCGCCTCGCCATCGCCCTCGGGCAGATAACGCGCGACGATGTAATCGAGCTGACCGTCAAACTGGCAGCCGTTTTTGCGGAAGCAGGTGACCGGTGTGATGCAGTACCAGGTGTCGCCCATCTCTTTGGTGGGAGAGACCCAGAAGGCGAAGTCCGACGGCGAGTAGCAGTCGTACTTGGTGAAGAAGTCCCAGGCAGCATTGCTGTTGGCACGCTCCACCATGGTCGCCATGGCTTCCGATTCGCTCTCTTCGTCGCCGTCGAAAGGACCGAAACCCTTGATTGCGGTGCTCGTCAGAGCACCGTTTTCTTCGACGACAGTGGCTTGGAGCGGCAAGCTCTCGTGGTAAAAGAGGCGCACAATCGGCTGCCCCTTTTTACCGGTCTTGGAGATGCGCTTCCACTTGCCCGCCTGATCGCTCAGATCGGTGCCAAAGCGCGTGGGCCATGCCGCTTCCAGAGCGACTTTGCAGTCTTCAGTCGTGATTTTGCTCATTTTCTTATCCGGGTTTCAGGCGTCGATTTCGATGCTATCGATCTCGTTGCCATTCATGTCAATTTGCCTGACACTCATGGTGTCAGGGGTGAAATCCACTACGGTAAACGAATGCCGGTCACCGACAAGCTTGGCCGTAAACGACTGCCACTTGTGTTTTTGATCCGACAGGTCTACCGAATCCAGCTTGGCGCCACCACCGCCGGTGACGATGTAAATGACGCCGCTGGGCTTTTTGTTGACCTTACCGTCAAAATGAGGGTCGACGGTAATGCTGCCGGGGATATAGCCGCCAGGCAGACGAGACTTGTTGTCGATGCCGTCGCGCGGCACAAACTTGATTGGCTGAGTCCGTTCGTAGCAGTGGCAGTGTCCGCCAAAGACAACCGACACACCACACTCTTCGAAGATATCAGCCAGCATGCGCATGCCCTGCTCACGCTGGTGCTTGCGGTTGCTGGTGAAGGGCGGCTGATGCAGCACGACCACCTTCCAGATGCCCTTCTCCACACTATTCAGGTCATTGCGGACAAAGTCACGCAGCTCGGCATTGGTCCAGTCCATCGCCGTGTTAGCGTCGAGGAAGAGGAAGTGTGCCAGACCATAGTCGTAGGAGAAGTTGGCCATGCGCGGATAGCGCTCACCGGCAGCATTGAGCAGAGCCTGGCGAGCGATTGTGTCTCCCTGCATGGGTGGCAAATTGGCGCCGACTTGCTGTCCGGGCTCCGCTGTGTACGCGTTTTGACCGAGCTTGTGAGCTGTGGCAAAACCGTTGAGAGGCAGGCTAAACAGCGCAAAGAACGCCATCAAATCCGGGTACTCGTCAAATGATATGAGCGTCTCCGGATCGTATTTTGCCATGTCGTGGTTACCCACAGTGGACAGCATCATGGTCTTGTCCATCAAGTAGGCACCGGTCTCTGGTGAGGCGGTCTGCGCTTGATAGATGGGGAAGAAGCGGCTCAGGTATTCGTTGAAACGTCCGTGATGGTAGACGTTGTCGCCAGCCGAGATGATCAAGTCGGCACCGCGAGGACGCTTGTGCGCCGTGGCGTTGCCTCTGGGACCGGGCTGAGACATCTGGTAAGCCACTTGCCGCTGCCAGGGTGAGCCGCTGCCCATGTCACCAAAGACGATGGCACTAAAGCTCTTACCCTTTTGCTTGCGCGTGGCAAACGTGGAGGTGAAGACCTCATCGACACCGAAGAAGATGCGATAGCGGTACTCGGTATCGGGAGCCAGTCCGGTCATGCGCGTTACGTATTGGACCTGGTTGGCGACTCCCACGAGGTTGATGGTGCGGCTCTCGGGGCGGAAAGTGACGAGGCTATTGTCCTCGTCTCCCGCGCTCAACAGCGTCACCTCAACCCGGCAGCTCGAGAGACGAGTAGCCGTGTGGAAGAAAAGCTCCATCGATTCCAGACCCGATGCGTCGAAGGTCGGAGTATTGCCGGGCTGGAGCCACGGTTTGATGAAGAAGGGACCACTGGCAACGAAAGTCGGGGACTCCCAGTTGTACTTGCCAGAATTGACGGTGGCCGTTACCGGCTCCACCATGTCGACCGGCTTAATCAGCCAGCGAACAAATAAGAAGACTGCCGCGATCAGGCAGGCAATTGATAGTATCCAGAGCATATTTGTGCCTCTGCTAATTAGAGGAGAGAGTTGAGGCACAGCTCTGGTCACCGCAATTGCGCTGACCATCGAGGCAAAATCTCAGCTTGTGGTACGTCCTCCTGCAGCACCGTCTTCGGTGTCAGGCAAAAGGCGCACTTCCAACCATTCGATTTCCACCTGAGCTGTGCCCGGCTTGATTTGCAGCACCTTGAAGCTAAAGCCGTTGATCTCGATTTGAGACCCGACTTCCACTGTGCCGCTGTGGTTTTCCACAAAGACCTCCTGCACCGTAGTGCCACCTCTTGTCGAAGTCAGCCGTGCATCAAAGACGCGGCGGAATTCGTAGAGGGTGAGTGGTCCTTCGACTTTGTAGACACCATCAGCAAGGAGCTCGACACCATCGATGGGACCATCGTCCTCATCGTGGATTTCGCCCACCAGCTGTTCCACAAGGTCTTCTTGGGTCACCAGACCGACGGCTTCGCCTTCGGAGCCGGTGACGATGGCAAGTTGCAAGTGGCGCTTTTTAAGCTCCTCCAGAAGTGCAGCGGCTGTGGTGTCAGCCGGTACGTAGAAGGGCTTGCGCAGATAGGCACTCAGGCTGCCTATGGTTTCCAGTGCGCCTACTGCCGGTGCAGACGGTTTGGGTCCACCCTGGAGCACGCGAGCTTCGGCTTTGAGGCGCTTACGCAACACATCGAGCAACTCGCGGGTACGCAGGATGCTGGTGACGTTGTGGCGCGAGCCGCGGTAGAGCGGTAGCCGGCTGTGCTTGGTCCTGGTGATAAAGTCCAGAGCCTCCAGGATGGTGACGTCCTCGGAGAGGCAGTCCATGTGGCTTATTGGCACCATCACGTCTTGCACCTTGAGACCCCGGTATTCCAGTGCCCTCTGCACAAGTCCTGACTCAGCAGTGCCGAGCGTGCCTGCGCGTGCGCTGGTCTCCACCAGGATAAGCAGCTCATCCACCGAGGGTGGCGAGTCACCGCTGTTCTTGTCTCCAGGCATACCGGGCAGCTTCATCACCAGTGCGGTGATGCCGCCGATGAGCCAGAGGAAGGGCGCGGTCAGCTTGCAAAACATGGCAAAAGGCATGCTCAGTGTCAGCGCCACACGCTCGGGAGCGCGCAGAGCAAACATCTTGGGCACCTGCTCACCGACGATGACGTGGAGGATTGTGAGCAGAACAAAAGAGAAGATTACAGCCACAATCGCCGGTACTTGCACAGCCTGCAAAGGCGGTGCCAATTCGGCTAAAAGGGCGATGCCAGATTCGAGTAGAGCTTTGATGGGTTCACCACCAACGCCGCCGACCACAAGACCCATGATGGTGATACCCAATTGGGCACCGGCCACTGTTCGGTCCATGTTTGTCTGCAGCTGATGGATGGTGCGCGCACCGCGTACTTTTTGCTGCATCATCTCTTCGACACGGCTCTTGCGCAGTCTGATGAGTGAGTACTCAGCAGCGACAAAGAGACCATTTACGAGGACGAACAGCACAAGTAAACCCAACCAGAGCCAGGTTGATACAGTTGACATATAAGTCTCCAGTTAAAATTACGCCAGTACTCGCAGTAACAGCAAGGCAAGTCTTGGGCGTAATTGACAGTGGAATAAATCGGGAAATACTCAGGAGAGTTTTTCCAGGCGGAAGCAGTGAGAAGAAGCTTCGATTAGTGCGCTTGATTTGTTCCTTTGGGTTGGTGAAATGAAATGAGGCTTAGACCCTAATGTCTTTTTGATATCTACTCAATACTATCTGGTACTTATGAGACTTAGGATTCTGTAAGCTATAGCTGGTGAGGCGCTTGGGCACATGACAATCCACAAATCTGCCCTATTACAAGGCTGGCCTGGCTAGTACATCTTGACAATAGTGGGTTTTAAACCAGCCAGTAAGGCTTGATGGGAGCTTCGGTTAAAAGATTGACTTGAGCCTGGGGTAAGCTGGTGAAATTGCTATAATGGCACTACCGGTGGCGGCACTAGAAAGAGCCCATGTTTGTCCTCAAATATAGCAAATACGTCTGACCATCTGGTTTTTGACCCTGCTTATAAGACCGACCTGGCCGCTTTTGGTCTCAATAATCCATTTGCTCTGGACCGCGGAGAAATGGTCCTGGCTAAGATCTCGGAAGAAATCGGTAAGCCTGCCACATTTATCAGACCTGTGCCTTTGACTCTTGAGCAAGTGGGACTTGTTCATACACCGGATTATCTGGAGAGTCTAAAACACTCAAGTACCTGGGCTGAGATTTTTGAGATCAAAGATCCCGTGTTTGATAGCTCAGGCCGGTTACCTGGCGCCACAAAGCCTTTTTACGAGATATTTGATGACTTTTTGCTTAAAGCCGGTGGCACTCTACTGGCTGCTCAGATGGCACTAAAAAATGGCATGTGTGCCAACCTTGGCGCTGGTTATCACCACGCCTTTCCTGATCGTGGTAGGGGATACTGCGCCATCAACGACGTTGCCATTGCTGTTGCTAGCTTGCTCAAGGACGGTCTCATTGAGCGAGCCATGGTAGTCGATGTAGATTTTCACCAGGGTGATGGCACAGCTCTTTGCTTTGCTTCTGATCCTCGTGTTTTTACTTTTTCCATTCACTCCCAGGAGGGCTGGCCCGAGAGTAAACAACAAAGCACTCTTGATATTGGTATCACGGAGAGTGACAAAAATAATTATCTGACGCGCTTGCAAACCGGTCTTGATAGCGCACTTGAAGACTTTAAGCCGGATTTTGTAATGCTGGTCGACGGTAGTGACGCCTACGAAAAAGACATCCTCCCTGGTACAAAGTTTTTGCGACTGCCGCTATCTGTAATGCAGGAGCGTAGCGAGTATCTGATAAACAAGTTTTTTGCATTAAAAGTGCCTTTGAGCCTCGTTTTTGCCGGTGGTTATGGCCCAGATGTGTGGCAAGTGCATTATGCTACTGTCAGACAATTACTAATAAAGAGTGGTATAGCCTGTGGTGCCTCGCCCGCAACTCTCTAGCAAACTCCTTACAACAAATTACAGCCCTTTTCTCAAATGGGCTGGCGGTAAGGGACGCCTCCTGGCACAGTTTGCGCCGCTTTTTCCGACTAAGTTTAATGCTTATTATGAGCCGTTTGTTGGTGGTGGCGCCGTATTTTTTTATCTCAGTAATCAGTATCCTGGTCTTGTATCCAAGCTCTCTGACAGCAATACAGAGTTGGTCAATTGTTATCAGATGGTGCGCGACAATCCGGAGCAAATCATTGAGCTTTTGGCTCTTAAGTCTAACGACGAGGATCTGTTTTATCAGGAGAGAGCGCGAGATACCGCCAGTCTGGACAATCTTGAGCGGGCTGCGCGTCTGATATTTTTAAACCGCACTTGTTTTAATGGACTTTATAGAGTCAATAGCAAGGGTCAATTTAACGTGCCCTTTGGTAAATACAAAAATCCACGCATTGCCGATCATGCCACAATCATGGCTGCCAGTGAGGCTCTGCAGCGGGCATCAATTGTCACTAGCCCCTTTAATGTTTTGCCTAGACGCGCTGTCAAAGGCGACTTTGTCTACTTTGATCCGCCCTATCAGCCAGTCAGCAAGACTGCCAACTTTACGAGCTACACCAAAGACAGCTTTACCATGGATGATCAGGCTATGCTGGCGGAGTTTGCCCGCAAGCTCAAGGCCAAAGGCGTGCAAGTCATGCTCAGTAACTCTGATACTCCAGAAATTCGCAAGCTCTATAAAGACTTTGATATACAGGTGGTCAAAGCTGCCCGCGCGATCAATTGCAAAGGCACTGGACGCGGTGTTGTTAATGAGCTTGTGATCCGCAGTTATCGATAACTTGCGTTTCCGCTAATCTCTTTCTCTGACTGACTTACTGCCCAACATACTTCCCGGCTGACTTCCCGACTTAGTGCCCGACATACTTCCCGACTGACTTCCTATCTGACTGGCAGCCTGCCATGCCTATCTCTCTTTTTTGATAGCCCAAAAAACACGCCAGCTGTGTTAAGCGCTAAATTAAATCTGTTTGACAGCGCAATCGCCCATGGTGGCATGATTTCAAAAATGCAAAATGGCTGAAACGCCCACGCAATATTGCTTTACAATACTTTCGTTACATTTGCGGTCAAAATAAAAAGACCTCCCTAGAGGGCGAATTTGTTCTCGACTTAGGGGTAAATTTGCGCCGTTTTTGATAGTCAAATACTGCAAGAACAATTTGAATATTGCTAAAACTTAGGTTGACAAAGTCGGCATTTGGCTCAAAACTGGAGTTATGTACAAACAAACACAGCGCTTCATAGTTAGCTCTTCCTCCTCATCATCATGGTCAGGGGTGGGGCTTACTCATGGTTTTGTGTCCGATTTGATTTAAGTATCAAGGCAGTACAAAGACAGTCGAGCGAGCCCCGGGGCTCGCTTTTTTGTTTCCAGATTTCTCTACAGATTTCTAACTGAAGCAGCCCTTGGCCATGACTGGCATGTGATGAACAACCAATCCGCTATTATTTATACAAAGGACTGAGAGATGTTAGATATCAAATACATAAAAGAGCACCAGGCGCTTGTGCGCCAGGCTATCCGAGACAAGGGCATAGAGCTTGATTTGGCTGAGCTTTTGCAGGTGCGTGAGCACTTCGAAAAACTTGATCAACAAGTGGATTTGCTACGCCAGAAGCGCAATAAATTGAGCAAGGCAAAAGACAATGAGGGGCAAGGAGATGAGGGTCTGCGGCGTGAACTAGCCCGTGAGCTAAATGCTGAGATCAAAGCTAAAGAGGCTGAATTGCGTGATTTGCAAATACACTATGATCAATTGATGTTGCTTGTCCCCAATCCTGTACTGGCTGATGTGCCAGTAGGTAAAGATGATAGCGACAACGTCGAGCTTTATAAATGCAGCGAGCTGCGTCAGTTTGATTTTAAGCCAAAAGACCATTATGAGCTAGCTTGTGACCTCGGTCTGGTCGACTTTGAAAGGGCTCGGCTGGTTGGCGGTAGCCGTGCCTACGCTCTCAAAGGTCAGGGAATTTTGCTTGAGATGGCTGTCCTGAGGCTGGCTTTAGACTATCTCATCACTCGTGGATTTGGTCTTTATGCGCCACCAATAATGGTGCGTCCTGAGATTATGGAAGGTACTGGGTATTTTCCTCTTGGGCGCGAAAACGCTTACGGTCTGGCTAAAGACGCAGAGTATTTGACTGGTACGGCAGAAGTCGGGCTGGTGGGGATGCAAGCTGATACTGTTTTTGACCTTGAGCAATTGCCTCTAAAGATCGCTGGCATTTCGCCTTGTTTTAGACGGGAGGCGGGTGCTGCCGGTCGCGATACGCGTGGGTTGTACCGTGTGCATCAATTTCAAAAGGTGGAGCAAGTAGTGATTGCACCCGCTGATCTCGATATTGCAAAGGACCTGCACTATGAGATCCTGGGCAATGCTGAAGCGATATTGACGATGCTGGGGTTACCCTACCGTGTCGTTGCTGTTTGCACCGGTGATATTGGTCAGGGCCAGATTTTCAAACACGATATTGAGACTTATATGCCTGGACGAGCGGGCTATGGAGAGACCCATTCGTGTTCGCTCATGGGGGACTTCCAGGCGCGTAGATTGCGAATACGGTACAAGGACAGAGACGGTAAAAAGCATCTGGCTTATACCCTCAATAATACTGCGGCGGCTACTCCAAGGCTGCTCATACCGATACTGGAGCATTATCAAAATGCCGATGGCACGGTGACCATACCTGAGGTGCTGCGACCCTACATG
Source organism: Candidatus Obscuribacter sp. (assembly GCA_016718315.1). Classification (GTDB taxonomy): domain Bacteria; phylum Cyanobacteriota; class Vampirovibrionia; order Obscuribacterales; family Obscuribacteraceae; genus Obscuribacter. The sequence continues at coordinate 36,174 of JADKDV010000004.1, forward strand.
GGTGGCAAGACTTTGCTAGGCTTTGCTTGGGCTGCAAGACTTTGATAGAGCGGCAGTAACATGCTGTCGTCCTATCATTTGCCTTTGGGGAAGATAAGTACGCTATTCCAGAGCCCATAGCGTTCATCGATATCGTTGCCAGCACGCCACAGATCCTTTTGGGCAATTAGAGGTGTCTTGCGAGTATCGATGGCTACTGGTTTGGCGAGATATTTGGAGTAGTACGACAGATCATCTGCGGGCGTGCCAGATGACTGCTCCATCGCCGTCACAATCGGTACTTTGTGGCTGCGCAAGATGTCTGCTGCCGAGCGAGTAGCACCGGCAGTGGTGTCGGCGCCGTGCATCATGCCTGACCAAAATACTACTTTGTTGTTTTTGTCAGAGTCTACAATCTGCTTGATTTTGCCTGCCATAAAGTTGTCTCGTTCTTGAGCAGCTTTAGCATTTACATCACCGGTGCCATTGTCCACGCCGACTATTTTGATGCCGCTTGCGCGCGCATTATCAATCATTTTGGCAAAGTCTTGAGTGCGAAATGCCTCGGGTAAATCTTTGAGGTCGCGTGATTTGCTGTATTTGTCTAACTGGCTCTGAGTCATCTCCAGGGCTAGATGGGTCGCGCCTGCTGCCCTCAGGTCTTTGATGGCATCGGCGCCAAATTTATGCATCGGACCATCGGCTGAGTGCTGCTCACCTATCATCAGCACGCGAGTGCGGCGCATGGCGTCGCTAATGTGTTTGGTTGGATCTTCGCCAGCTTTGTTGATCTCGTCCAGGTAGGGCTTAGCTCTTTCTCTTTCGCGCTCGGCAAATTTTTCCTGGAAGCGTTTAAATCCTTCCAGATTTTGCACCGGGCTCAAATCCTTATGATTGGGGGTCTCTTTGAGATAGAGTCCAGGCAGATTGGTGGGATTTTCCTGAAATTCTATGTGCGCTTTACGCTGAGCGGGATCTTGCAGATGCTTGAGCAATTTAGCGTCGTTCATTTGCTCAAGTGATAGCGGTTTTGTAGAGCCTTCGGCTTTTAATGCCTTTTCAACGCGCTGGATTTCTTCCAGTTTGCCTGGCTTCATGATGTTTGATAAAAGCTCCAGCTTTTTGTTTTGAGCAGCAAAGGTGGGCTCGTCGGGTCTGAGGTTATGTCCAGTCCACTCTGCTTTACGTCCCATTTGTTCCATTGCTGCAAAGGTCTCCTTAACTCTATCGGCGCCATACTTGCCGATCATTTCTCTAAATGCGTGATTGCGATAACTATCTGGCGCGACTAATCCTCCCAGTGGTGCTTCCACTACTTTGCCGTTTTCGCCGGTCATGTCAAAGAAGCGTCTTTCGAATTCGGGGTCTTTTTTAAATATTGCAGTCATGTCTGGTTGTTTGTCTTTTGGCACGCCCAGACTAAATTCACCACCTGATGCTCTGCCGCTCAGTTGATTGTTGACGTTGCGCTCCTGTGCCTCAGCTACAAAAATATTGCGCACATTGAGGCTATCGCTTGCGTTGAGATGTCTTTCGCTAAGCTGTTCTGGAGCGTCCTGTCTTACGTTTGCCATGGTAGAAAATTCTTTAGTAAGTAAAGTATCAAAAGGTCTGGGGTGATACTTACTCTATCCAGGCTTTGGGGCGTTTTTGTGGCACAGCCCTAGTAGGTGCTGGAGCAATTGCAATAGCACCTAGTCGTGCTTTTGCACTGTAATGATTCTCTCGTTTTTTCTGGGTTATTAGTTCTGGCGTGAAGTCACACTTTGTGTGGCTTCTGGAAGACACCTCTAAACGGCTTAGATAGCCAATTGAAGATATTGCGTTTGGGTAGGTAAGGACAGCCAAGGCTGGCTTCGTCGCCAAGGGCGAGCCAGCGCATGTCGACGTAATATGGCAAAAATTCAGGATGGTCCATACACTTTACGCTTGTGTCTACGATAAAGGCTTCGGCAGCAGCTCCGTGCAGCCCCTTTTGTCTGGCAAGCTCTCCGATTTTGCGTCCCAGTTTGTTATTTGCCAGGTCTTTGCGCCTGTCCATGAGGTCTTCGGTGCTGACACCATTAAAGTCAAAGCAGTATTCTGCCCATTCATTGGCTGCAAATAGATCGCGAGATAGTCTCGGTCCCAGCTCAAAGTCAGCCAGAGCTGATCCGTACATATGCTGAAAGCCGTTTATTTTTTGACGAAAAACGACGATTTGTTTGTCGCCATACTGAATTGTGTAAGTAGGCTGTCCCCAGTAGGGTGACTGTGCGGGCTCGTTAAACTCCCGGCCATAGCCAAATTTGATCAGTTCACTTCTGCCAAAAATCTCTTGCTGAGCCAGACTGACACGCCAGATCACGCTTACAACGTAAATAGCCAGAATAGCCACTGGAGCTGCTGTTAAAAACGCTAGCGCTTTCCAGCTTGAGCATATTTTCATCATTGCACCACAATTAGTATGTGATGCATCTTAGTGCCTCAAGACTGGGGACGAGTTAAGCTCCGGTAAAGTCAGCGCTAAGACTTGGCCAGACCCTAGATTTCCATGGGCGAAAAAAAGTGAATTAACCCATCAAGTCTGTGCGGATTTCAACACGCTTTAGCTCGTGCCAGTTGATACGGGCAAACATCTCCAGCTCTTGACCAGGGGTGCGGCAGCAGTGATGTACGATAAAGGCTGCTTTAGTCTCGCACAGCTCGCCTCTTTGTAGTTTGTCTACACAGGCAAGACCGATGCGGGCATGCACAGGGTTGATATAACCGCGTGAGAGCATGGCTTCGGCAACAGTGTCCTCGTAGTCCACAATCTCAGCTGCTACGTCTCTGAGCAGGCGCTCTGGTACGATTTGAGCACGGCGCAAGAGTTTGAATACTTCGTCGAGAGCCTCGGACTCAGCAATTACTTGCTCAACTGGCACATCGAGGCGGCGTACCAGGCGAATCAGTTTGACAGCGCGGCGATAAGTAATGACGCGGTTTTGGATCATGCGTTGCAGCTTGAGAGCTGCGTCCAGGACCTGCTCGGAGACCTGTCCGCGATCTAGCAAGACACGACCAATGTTGTTATCTTCTTCGGTGCTGATTTCAGCGGCGATAGTAATTTCTTTGGGATGGACAAGCTCGGCTGAGATGAGGAATTCACCCAGTCTGGGAGCGGCTGATTGAGCTCTGAAGAACTTGCCGTTATCGCCAAGTACTTCACGCAAACTGACCTGGCGTTCGTGCATTTCTTTGCAAAAACTGATTGCCTCTGGAAAAGTTACTTTGTTGTCGCGCAGCATCACTTGCAGGTTTAGCGCGCCTTCGAGAGTTTTGGGAGTAATAAAGCGGAGTAGTAAGAGGGCGCCACCAAGTGTGGTGCTATGACGTTCTGCTTCGCGTTTGCCCTGTGCTAATTGATGTTCTTCGACTACACCAGATGCCATAAGCAGGCGTCCCAGTTTTGTCTGGCTCTCACCACTGCGGCTCAGACCATTGAGACGGAATGATTCGCTGATGTCGACTTTGTTGGTATGTGAAAAGCGTAGTAAATCTTTGGCCAGTGAATTGTCGATAGTGCCTTCTCTAATAAGGTTTTGCACTTCAAGGGCACATTTGATGTCGTGATCGTCGACCCAGCCGGTCATAACGAGTACACGTCCAATGGGGAAGGAAGTTCTCTTAGCAATTGAGAGTCCTTCGGAAACGGCTGAAACATCAACAATACCGGTCTCCAGGAAGAGTTCTCCTAAACGGTAGCGATTTTCACGCTGCTTCTTAATGAGGTTCATGACAAGCTCCTTGGTCCACTTACCTCTTATGCCCTGTCGCCTCAATTTTAGGCAGGCAATTAAGCCGAAATTATCGGTCAGAGCACCTCTTGAGAAGGTGCAAAGGGTCGGGACTCGTAGTGTGAGGGAGATAGCTGACTTTAAAATGTGGGCAAAAAAATTGCTCACAAAATGAAGGCAGCAGTGTTTTGGCTCAATGAGCACTTAGTAAAAGCGGACCTAGGAGGCAAATGCCTCAATGCCGAAGATACTCTCGAGAGGCGCCGCTGTCAAGTAGAATTAATATCGCCTGCTCACGAGGCTTAAATTAACTGTGCACTGCCGCGCCGGGCAATTGTCGTCGAGCTGTACCATATGGCAAAAAGACTCAGTTCAAAGCGGTATACACGCTTTCGTTAATACGAGACTGTGAATTTACGGGCATCAGGGCTCGTGATTAGATAAAAGTGTGAGCTTTGAATTGCCCGATTACTAAAAGCCCCGGACTGCTTCCGGGGGTGCCTTGCTGTGGAGTGCGCTATGCTGAGAAATTCTGTAGATCTCGATGAACTCAAGAATCGTCAGACCTTTCCTAAGAACAATTATTTTTGCTACAAGTGGCGCATCAAAGACCACTTTAATCGCTCCATAGACAGACAGCAGTTTCACCTTAATAGTCTGGGTGCTAATAACGATAAGTCATTGATGAATGACCGCATCATGCAGCTTTATAAATCAAGCTTTGGCACATCACGCAAAGATTTGATTGTTGACCTCGCTCAAGAGGCAATGAGCTTCCTCGAAAAGCGTCGCACCGAAAAGAAACGCGCCGAACAAACAGAGTTGATGCTGAGCCAGGCTACTACCAGCATGGTCGACTTTGCTTCCAATATATTGCTTGGCTTTAGTACCGAGCTCAATAGCTTGATGGGTCTCAGTGAGTTATTTATTACTGCCGCCGAGCCCGAGTCCAAAAAGCTTGGTGCTGGCACTGATGGTGGTATCACTCATGTGGTCCAATCGAGTTTTAGTACCCACACGTTTAGACTGGCTATTGAGGGTCGACTTGAGGTAATCAACTTTTATCTAGTGCCTGCTGACACAATGCTCACTCTCAACGAAATCGCCAGACATTATGAGCCTTTAGAGAGATGGCGCAGCACCATTGAGGCCAATAGTGCTGTGACTTGGCACAATGATGAAGGTGTGGTCACAAGAGATGTCGCTGAAGTCATCTGCGCTGAGCTTTTACGCTATCTGATTGCTGCTACACAAGAGCGTCTTGCTCCCGCTGAGCAAAAAGAAAGCGCAGATGAGTTTTTCTTTGAGATGAGTGCACCCGCTCCCTGGGAAGTCGAAATCGCCAGTCGTGGGTCGGTTGAAACTTCGTCAACTTCGGTGCCAGGATCCTCTTTCGCTGCCTCTTCCTTGTCCACTCCATCCTCTTCGGGCATTGGTGCCACTGCTCAAACATCAGGTGCCGCCGATGAAGCACAAGATGCTATCTATCCCGAGCTTGATGTTCCCGTCAAAGAAGTACCCGCCATAGTGGTTGTACCTGAGCAGTTTCCAGAGACCCATCCACATTATTTCCAGGATTATAACGAGGGATTTCCCAAAGCGGAGTCAGCGACATATCAATACGGCTTTGCTGGTCAAAGTTATGACGTCGGCAGCAAGAGTATGTACGACCTGCCCTGTGTCACTCAAGCAATGATTGCTGCTTGCTCCAAGAGTCCAGACCTTATGCGTCCTGAGCCCGCCAAACCAGCTGTTAGCAGTGTTGCCAATCCTGTGGCTTGCCCCGACAGTGTCGCTGCCACCTCGCCTGTGCCTTCAAATTGCGCACCAGTGGAGGCTGCCGTTGAAGTTCAGTCGCCGCAGCCTGTCAGTCCTCAGTCTGTAGCTAACACAAAAGAGACCACTAAAAAGTCAAAATCAAGCAAAGCAAAATCACGAGGCAAGCGCCGCAACGGTAAAAACTAGTAATCCAGATGCCGTACTGATACTTTTTGAAAGCCTGGGCTAGACGCGCCTGCATCCTCTTTTTGCCAGCACCACTCCACCAAAAAATCTGGTTTGGTCAGGTAGTGAACAGGCATTTTGCCAAACGGTTGTTTGCTACCAAGTAACCTGTACACAGTCTGCCTCGCGGTATCGTCTGGGGCGATGACGTTTAGCCTGATGATGTGACCATCAGCCGACAAGCGCATCTGAGTGTGTGTTTTAAATAGTTGATTGGCTGTAAAACCAGCAAAAGTTTTTAGGTCTGTGGCTTTTAGCTTGTCTTCCAGATGATCTTCGTAGTTCTTCTTTTTGAGTCCTGTAGCCAGGAGCATGTCGTTGTCGTTTTTGTAGGCAAAAGCATTTTTATAGTATGGTCCACTGATGCCTGTTTCCAAGCCGTTTTGGAAGCTCACTGCAAAGTAGATGTAGCGATAGTTGCGGGGATGCGCTGGTATCGATTTTAGTGCGTCAGTGACAATGGCTCTGACAGACTTTTCGGCCATAGGCATGGGTAGAGCCTTGGAGCCCAGTCCTGCAAGTTGATACTGGCCTTTATCGAGGCGCTCCAGGATTACCCATATGTCTCCATTGGCGCCAGCTACCTTCAGCTTATTGAGTTTGCCAACGGCAGTGTTAAATGTGTTATCCCAATTGTCGGCAGTAGCCTGTGGCGCTGCAAGCAACAAACAGCTGCTTACAACGAGACTGAGCCATTTTAATGAGCGCAAAAATGTGTGAGAACTAGCCATGCGCTAAGTCTATTACAAAACAAACAAAGTAAATGGAAACACCTGTGACTCTTTGCAGTCTCTGGGTTTTGACCACGGCCGCAACAACCAGAGTGGCTTTTGGGCAAAAGGTCGAGTTTGAGTTCACAGGCAATTCATAAGTGTGGGGTCAAATATAAAAAGGACGCACCCTAAATATATCTCTTATACTATTGATTGCTCTACATTGGAAAAGTAAATGACACCCATCACAGGCGCCCAAAAGTCGGAATACCTCGTGCAGAATGAGCTCGAGACTGCGCCCCTGGCAGACTCTAGTTGGCGCTCCAATCTTGGTCGCACACAAATGGACCTGTCTGTGCCAAGAGGGCAGGATTGGTGGACTGGTAAGGCTCCGGTCCACAATGTATGCCCGGGTGTGGATGAACAGGGAGTGATTCATTCACTGCCGATTCCCAACTTGACCAATCCTGGTCGTCAAGAGTTGCTCGATTATTTTGATAATTCCTGGACATTGTCAGAGGTTGTGTTTGCCTCCCTCGTCGGTGAGGAGGGCTTTTTTAGACCTCCATACCACGGTTTAAGACACCCAATGGTTTTTTATTACTTGCACCCAGCTGTGCTCTATGTCAACAAACTGCGTGTAGCTGGCATACTTCCTGGACCAATCGATGACTATTACGAGAGTCTGTTTGAGACTGGTGTGGACGAGATGTCCTGGGATGATATGTCCAAAAACAGCATCTCATGGCCGTCGATAGATGGTTTGCATGATTACCGCAAAATTGTCTACAAAACAGTCAGAGACGTTATCCTAAACCATCCTGATTTAGATGCAGTTGACGGTAAAGTCAAATCAATTGGTTTGGATAGTCCTCTCTGGGCTCTGGTAATGGGTTTTGAGCATGAGCGCATCCACATTGAGACATCAACGGTGCTTATACGAGAGCTACCTGCTCATCTGGTGATGGCTCCGCCTCAATGGCCAGAGCTAGCGCTAGTAGATGCTGCTGGGGCTATGCCACCACAGGTGGAGCGTGAGATGGTGGTACAGGAGGGTGGCAAAGTCTCCTATGGTAAGCCAGAATCAGTACACACATTTGGTTGGGACAATGAGTATGGTGAGCGCAGTGTTGATGTATTGCCATTTAGCGTCTCAAAAACTCTGATAAGCAACGCTGAGTTTTATCGTTTTGTCCAGGACAGCGGCTACCAACGGCGTGAGCTGTGGACCGAAGAAGGCTGGGCCTGGCGCAGTTATCGTAATACCAAGGCGCCAACTTTTTGGTTGCCTGCCGGTCCGGCTGGATCGCATCAGTATCAGCTGCGTACAACTTTTGAGATTGTGCCGATGCAATGGTCCTGGCCTTGCGTAGTCAACTATCACGAGGCGGCTGCTTACTGTAAATGGCTCGGTGATGATTATCGACTGATGAGTGAGTGCGAGCATCAGTTTTTGCGTACACAATTGCCTGCTCAAAGTATTGATGGCACTACCGGTAGTATTGGTGGCGACTTCAATCTGCACTTGACCCATGGTGGAGAAACGCCAGTAGATGCTCAGTCTGAGAGCGGTTATCCCGTATGTGACCTTTTTGGCAATGTCTGGCAATGGCTAGAGGATGATTTTAATCCTCTGACCAATTTTAAAATTCATCGCTATTATGATGACTTCAGTACGCCTTGTTTTGACGGTAAACACTGCATGATTATGGGCGGCTCATTCATCAGCACTGGCGATGAGGCTACTGTCTATGCTCGTTTCCATTTTCGTCCTCACTTCTTTCAGCAAGCGGGTTTTAGAGTTGTCTTGGCAAAAGGCGAGTCCAAAACAAAAAAAGGCAAGGCTTTTAAAATTGACAGAAGGCAAAATGACAATGTTTATGAGCAGCAGTCGATTTTAAATGAGTATCTCACTTTGCATTATGCACCCAGTGAGATTCAGATGCCGCATGCCTTTATGGCACCTGTAGCAAGTAGTTTGACGCATTTTCCACAGCGCTGTGCCGATGTGGTGACTGATTGGTCCAACCAACTCGGTATCGCTCAGGGGCGTGCTCTTGATGTCGGTTGTGCTGTCGGTGGCTCGGCTTTTAGACTGGCGGACACGTTTAGACAGGTCGAGGCTGTTGATCTTAGTCAGCAGTTTATCGATGCTGCAAAAAAAATCCAGGAGAGCGGTAGCCTTAGATTTGATGCCAAACTTGAGGGTGAAATAACAGAGACTGTAAATGTCTCAGTCGATCCTGTCACTGCTAAAAAGATCAATTTTAGACGGGCTGACGCATGTTCTTTGCCGCCTGAATACGAAGGTTATGACGCGGTTTTGCTGGCAAATCTGCTCTGCCGCTTGACCAATCCTATGTCCTGCCTGAGCCGTATGAGCGGTGGGCGCGGCATCGTTAAGCCCGGTGGTTTACTTGTAATTACCACACCATTTACCTGGTCCGAGCAGTTTACTCCTCGCGACCTCTGGCTCGGTGGATACAAGGACACTGACGGCAATGCTCATATGTCGCGAGATGGTTTGATTGCAGCACTCTCTGGAGAGTTTGATCTCAAACATTCGTTTGATATGCCTCTAGTTATTCGTGAACACTATCGCAAGTACCAACTTATAACCACGCTCTGTACAGTCTGGCAGCGTAAAAAATAAGCTGGTTTATCCATAAGTGCTGATGGTTTTTGCTAGAAATATAGCTGTTTTTCTCGCAAAAACCATTACTTGCTAAGCCCCAAACTTAGCCATGGGGCTCGTTTGTGGTGATACGATAAGAGGTAGTAGGTGTTGATAAAAAAACGGGATTCAGGAAAGTGCCTGAACCCCGTTTCAAAGGTGACTTAAGCTTTTAACTCTTTTGAGTTGCGGGCTTTAGTTATTGAGCAGTCTTGGACTGTTCAGTCGTTAATCGCAGCCCACAGCTCGGCGGCCAGCGTGCGGTACTTGTCGGCGCTGTACATCTCGTCCAGGTCGGACTCGGGGTACATCGGGACGCCGGTTTGCTTGGTGCCGTCGGCCTTTTCGGTGGTGCCGTAGCCGAACTGCTGACGCAGCACGTTTGCCACCAGGGTCGCCATGTCGTCCACGTTGTGGACTTCCACCAGGCGGTCCAGGATGATTTCGGCTTCGCAGTCGTACTCATCGTCCGGCACACCCATGGGCACGAGGCCTTCCGGGTCGGCGCGGTACAGGATGGCAGCCACTGTGTTCTTCAGCTCTTGGTCACTGGTCATTCAAACCTCGTTATTCTTTGGCAGGCCAGATTATTCCGGCCTGTTCGGTGGGCTCATGCTCAGTCGATTGTCACGGTCAGGGCACGCACTTCCAACTTGGGTGCGGTCTGATCGTTCTTGCTGAGCAGCGGCAGCAGTAGTGTGAGCTTAGCGGCGTCACCAGTGATGGATTCGCGTTCGCTGTTTTGACCGTCAGGCATTTTGACGGAGTTCTTCACCCTGCCGTAATCGAACTCATCGATGCGGTCCAGGCTGCCATCGGGACGGTACTCACGGCGAGTGTAGTAGCCCCAGCGATAGCTCTGTTCCTTTTTGCGCAGCTCAGCTGTCTTGACGTACTTGCCGCCAGGATAGTAGCTCAGCTCACGCTTGGTGTTCCAGGTGCCTTCCCAGTACTCAGTCACCGTATCCAGGACATAGCCGTCGTTGACGGTGCCGACCTGGTCAGGTGCGATTGATGGGTTGAGCTTGACCCAACGCTGCATCGTGGTGGTCTGGGTGTCAGGGCCGTAGTATTTCACGGCAATGGCATCCCCACCATCAAAGTAGACGCGGTCCATGGTCAGCTTGCCTGCGACATAGGTGCTTGCAGTGACATTGCTGTAACTGTAAGACTTCGACGACAACTTGGTTCTGCCGTCCTTGTCGTAGTCGGTCACTTCGATGGAGTAACCATAGCTGATTGTGCGATAGCGCACGTTGCTGGTATCAAAAAACTCGCGCAGACCGTCCTGGTAGCCGATCTTCTTAAACCTCTCGGCCAGTCCGGTGCCGTCGGCACGGAAGACTTGCTCCGAAATCAGTGCGCCATTTTTGTCTTTGCCAAAGACTTTGATGCGTTCCACACCGCTGCCGCTCTCGAAGTAGGCAGTGACAACCAGATTGCCATCAGCTGCCATTACCGCCGTCTCTTTGATCGAGCCGTTGTTGCGATAGAGGCGCTGCGATTTGATTGTCTTACCGTCGACATCCAGCTCAGTGATGCTTGCCAGCTTGCGGCCAGTCAGTCCCTGATGGAGCATGTCCTCAGGGGCGGCTGCCGCTATGCCAGGCTTGCCAGAGTTGGTGGTGCCGGCGTTGCGAGCTTTCAGCTCGTCGTCGGTGAGGGCAAAGTATTCCTTGATGCTGACGGGACGATTGGCTGTGTCGAATTCGACAAAGGCAGTGCGCCCGTCTTTGAATTCGATGCGCATGCCAGTGCGCTTGCCGTCAGTGGTCTGGGCCAGGATACGCACAGACTCGCCTGCCTTTTGTGCTTTGAGCACAGCCGTGTAGGCGGGTTTTGTGGCAAATGCACCGTCCTTGTCACCAACTCCAGCCGGAGTTGATGTCCAGAGAGCAGCAATGCCAAATGCAATCAACGCAGCCACAGCGCAGGCGATGAGCCCGGTGCGGCGGGTCAATGATATCTTCATTGGTTTCACCCATTGTCTTGTATTGCTACGACCGAGCCCCGCGAGGGACCCGGTCGTGCATTTCGCAAATAAATATCAGCTGGCCACCATGACCAGCCGGGGTGTTACTTGGTGCGGGGCGCTTCGTCAGCTTCTCCACCGGAGGCAGGGCCGCCGGCTTCGTCGCTGTCGTCGTCCGATGGTGCACCATCGCTCGTTGCCGGAGCGTCTTCGCTTGCTGCCGGAGCACCGCCAGCGTCACCGCCGGCAGTGTCTTCGATTTCGCCATCGGTCGCTTCACCAGCTTCGCCAGCGGCACCGCCGTTGGTTTGGGCCTGAGCGGCTTCCGCGGCTTCGGTCAGCTTTTTGACTTCGGCCATGCGAGCCTCGAAGCGCTCACGCACCTGGTCGATCATCTTGAGGGCATTGTCCTCGACGATGGCCGCCGCGGTGCGAGGCTGATAGCCGGACTTGCACAGACCCCAGTAGGCCAGCGTGGCAGCCGAGATGACGTAGGTGACATGGATGTCGCCCTTGTCAGTCGGCAGCTCCGACTTGCCTTCCATGAGCATCTTGGCCAGCATCTGAGCCTTGGCTTCGCGTTCCGGCGTCCAGTTAATAACCTCGGCGGTGCTGACACCACCCAGGCTCTTCAGCTGCGAACGGATCAGGGCACGAGCCACGATGGGAGCGACAGCCTGGATGTCCTTGACCGGGATTTGAATGACCGGGTGGTCCTTCTTGCCCTCGGTGGAACGCCAGGTGATGTACTCCGGGATGTTGCCGAAGCCGACACCCTGGTCAGCCAGCGCACGGCACTGCGTCGCTTCCTTGTTGAAGCCGATTTCGTCCAGAGCCGCTGCCACGATGTGCGCACGGATGTAGTCCGGCGGATGCGGCAGGAAGGTGAGCGAGACCTGGCCGTTGCCGACCTGAGCAAGCTCGTAGTTGGACTCGGTGCGGAGCAGCTTGGGCGTGTTGAACACACCGCGGCGCTTGCTGTTGAAAGCGCTGAAGGTGGACAGCATGTTGAACAGGTAGGCCGGGCCACCGAGCAGCACGCCGCCCGAAATGTCCGCGTCCACCTCGCCGATGGTGTCGACCATCAGCTTGACGAGCAGATTGGCCGTCGGCACAGACTGACGACCGATTTTGATGGCAGCCTTGGAGAGCTTCAGCTCACCGGACTGCTCGGCATCCAGGATGCTTTTGGCCACGACAGCGCTGAGCTCGTCGGCGAGACCTTCCACGTCGTGGAAGATGTCGTGACGGAACTCATGCATGTACAGGATGAGCATCAGGGTGATGAAGTTGCGCTCGTCGTGCGGCACTTCGATGGCATGGGCGCCGATAGGACCACGGGTGCCAGGCAGGGTAGCCGGACCTTCACCGCTGAAGCGCGCCACATAGAGGTTGCCGATGCCGTACACCTTGGTGTTGAGGCGGGTCTTGAGCTCAGCGGTGAGCGAGCTGGTCGGGTCGTTGCCATCGAACAGGTAGTGAGCCTGCTCGACGGAGAAGACCACGGCGTCCAGCTCGTGATACTTGCCGCTGCGCTGCTGACCGAAGGCATCCGTCCAGATGCGCAGCACGTTGATGATTGGCGTCAGCTCTTCGTCCAGCACCTGGATGGCAGCCTCGAGGAGGCGACCATCACCGGCACCGGGATTCTGAGCACGCAGACCGTCGAGGGTGCGCGGCAGGGCAGCCAGGTAGACACGGCGCAGCTTCATCAGCTGACCGTCCAGGCTGTCGATAGCCGGCAGGTACTTGGGGTCCATGTTTTCACGGGCCCAGCTCACCTTGTCCGACTGCTCGTCGAAGCGCTCGGCTACGATGGCGTCGTACTTGCCGTCTTCGAGCAGCTCACGCAGACCGCCAGCGGCGACCAGCAGAGTGCCGTCGACATCGGCTTCACGAGCCTTTTCGAGCTGCGGAATGATCGAGGCGGGCTTGGGGACTTTGCCGCCAGGCAGACCGGGGATGAAGCTGTGATCCAGGTCTGGGCCACGCTTGTGGGAGGAGGCACAGCCGTGGCCGGTGCTCTTACCTCCGCCGATAAAATCTTCCGCGTCGTCCTCGTCCGCCGGAGCGGTCGTGGTGTCGCCGGTCTTGGCCCTGCGAGCAGCTTCAGCGGCCGCGCGAGCGATCGCCTGATTGTGCTTGTGACGAGCCAGAGCGCGCACAACGAGGTTTTCCTCGTTGGGGAAAGGGAAGTTTTCTGCACCATAGCCAGGGCAGATCACGACGTGAGGACGGCAGCCGCCCTTGTGGCCGTGAGGACGACGGTCTTCACCGTTGTCACCAGATTCGCCGAGATTGAGAACAATCATCGGGGTTGCAGCAGTATTCTTTGCCATAGTTTTTATTACTCCAGATTGATTGGAAGCAGCACAACAGCCACCCGAGCTGCGCCCGGGTGGTGTTGAGAGCTTTGAACTGAGCCGCTTAGCGGTAGTAGTGCTCGGACTTGAACACGTCGACTTCGCAGGCAGCCATGCAAGCCGCGAGTGCGACCTTGAGCTGCTGCGCTTCGGCGGCAGTGAGCACGCCGGCGGTGGCAGCGTTGTCGGCCATCGAGTTGTCGATCACGCCGCGCGGCAGAGTCTTGCTCTTCTGCGCTGCGACGACCTTGTCGGCCAGGGGCTGCGTCTCGGTCTTGAGACGGAAAGCCTTGATCAGCCGACCGAGAGCAGGCTTGTCCTCGGCAGGGATGTGGACACCATCTGCCAGGCGCAAGAACTGCTCGTTGTAGGTCTGAATCGTGCCAGCTGCCTTGTGCGAGTGACGATCGCTCGTCCCCACCGACAGCGGATTGATGCGCAGACCGAAGAGACCGATGGTGCGCATGTACAGACCCACGACCGGCACGCTGAAGTTGGCGTAGATGCCTTCGTAGGCCTTCTGCACCTCGTTCAAAGCGAACTCGACCGACGCCTGCACCAGCGGCAGATCCTCGGGACGGCGACCTTCCGCCTCGAAGCGACGCAGTGCCGCGCAGCCCAGGGTGATCCAGGCAAACGCATCGGCATAGCGACCGTTGAGACGACCGGCCTTCTTGAGATTGCCGCCGACAAGCAGCAGTCCCATGTCAGACAGGAGACCAAATCTTGCGGCGGCCCAGCCGAGACGCCGGTAGTAGGTCTTGGTGGCGGGATGCACATCGGGCACGCTGATCAGACGACCACGCGTGACGCTGTGCACGCCCGTGCGGACGATACCAGCCACGACGTGACCGGCCCAGCCGAAGAGCGTGTTGCGGAACTTCTTGGGGTCGTTCTGCTCGACGGCTTCGACCATCCGCTGGGAGTAGGGATGGCAGCGCACCGCACCCTGACCGTTGACCAGGAAGGTCCGGGTCATGATGTTGGCGCCTTCCACCGTGATGCCCACCGGGATGGACTGGTAGAGCAGACCCAGGATGTTGTTGGGACCCTGCATCACGCCAGCGCCGCTGAAGACATCCATGCCGTCGCCGACGACGCGTGCCGACCAGTCGGTGCTGTATGCCTTGAGCATGCCAGAGGTGACCGGGGGCTTGATGTCGTTGTCGATGGCGGTGCACAGGAACACACGCGACGCCTCGAAGACGTAGGTGAGAGCGGCCATGCGAGCGACGCGCTCTTCGACACCTTCCATCTTGCCAATGGGCAGACCAAACTGGCTGCGCACCATGGAGTAGGCACCGGTGGCCGTGGTGGCCATCTTCATGCCGCCGATGGCACCGGCAGGCAGCGAGATGCCGCGACCGCCAGCGAGCTGTTCCATCAGCATGCGCCAGCCGCGACCGGCACAGTCCTTGCCGCCGATGATGTTGTCGATGCTGACGACCACATCGCGACCGATCAGAGGACCGTTCTCGAAGCCACCGCCGATGGGCATGTGGTGGTCACCGTTGTAGAAGCCCGGCGTGCCTTGATGCACCAGGATGGTGGTGATGCCGACGTCCTCGCCCTGACCCAGGATGTTGTCCGGGTCGATGACCTTGCAGGCCACGGTGGCGATGTTGGCGATCGAGCCGAGCGTCATGTAGCGCTTCTCGAAGTTGCAGCGCAACATGATGGCGCCATCCGCGTCGCGGAAGACATGAGCGGTGGCCTTGATGCTCTCGGCGTCACTGCCGGCGGTGATTTCGGTGAGACCGAAGCAGGGCACATAGGTGCCGTCGGCCAGCTTGGGCAGATAGTGGGCCTTCTGCTCCGGCGTGCCGTAGTGCATGAGCAGCTCGGCGGCGCTCAGGCTGTTGGCGATGATCACCACCGTAGCCACCTGGCTGCAGTGGGGCATGAGCACGCCCATGATGGTGGAGATGGCCAGGCGCGAAAAGCCCATGCCGCCCCATTCCTTGGGGATCATCAGACCCATGAAGCCCTTGGCCTTGAGGTATGCCATGGCGTCATCGGGGATGCGGCGGGTCAGGTAGGCCTGCCACGGATCGACCATGGCACACAGCTCCTGGCAGGGTCCATCGAGGAACGCCTGCTCTTCGGCGGAGAGCTTGCCGTAGGGCTGCTTGAGCAATTCGCCGAAGCGCATCTTGCCGCTGAAAATGTCGCCGTCGATCCAGACGTCACCGGCTTCGAGAGCCTGACGCTCGGTCTTGGAGATGACGGGCAACAGCTTGTACCGACGCATCAGGTTCATTGCAAACTTTGATGGGGACATAAGAGTTTTCCTTTAGTGGTTTGTCCGCTGCGGCATTTTGTGCCGAGCAAACAGTTGAAAAATCCGCGTGAGCGGACCAGACAGGATTAAGTAACGAGCAATGAGCTCACAGAAGTAAGCCAGGAGCGGTCAGACCGTCCTGGCTTACAAACTCCTGGATAGAGGCTGTCAGCTCACACCGACAGCCTCTGGCAGTCGCTTAGAACGCGACGCCGACCGCGGTCCAGGCAGCCTTGAGAGACGCGACGTGCTGCGGGCACATCTTGTTGGCGTTCTCGATGGTCTTCTTGGCCCAGGTGGTGAAGTCGCAGTTGGGACCGACGTGACCGACACCGCAGTTGGTCTCGTACCACACGCCCAGCGGGATCTCCCAGGCATTGCCGCCGACGGCACGTGCCCAGGTGGCGAAGGCCTTGTTGGGGATACCCGAGTTGATGTGGACGCCGCCGTTGTCACCAGAGCCCCGGTAGAGCTTGCTGTAGTGATCCGGCTGCGGGTCCTTGCCCAGGTTGGCGGGATCGTTGTACGCCGTGCCCGGGTTGAGCATGGAGCGCAGAGCGACGCCCTTGACCTTGGCAGTGAAGATGCCGGGGCCGACCAGCCAGGAGTCCTTGTCGGCGGTGAGCTTGAAGTACCACTGGCGGAAGCAGACGCCAAAGACGTCCGAGAAGCTCTCGTTGAGAGCGCCGGATTCGCCATAGTAGTCGAGGCCAGAGGTCAGCTCGCAGAGGGCGTGCGCCATCTCGTGTCCGATGACGTCGATCAGGACGAACAGCGCAAAGACGACACCGTCGCCGTCGCCGTAGGTCATGGTCAGGTTGGACATGAAGGCGTTGTTGTAGTTCTTGCCGAAGTGCACGGTGCCGACCAGGTCGTGACCGGCGTTGTCCAGCGAGTTGAGACCGAAACGCTGCTTGAGGAATTCGCGGAACATCCGCTGGAATTCGTAGGCGTCGTTGACGATCTTGTCCGAAACCGCCGGTTCGCCTTCGAAGCGAGCCTTGGTGCCGGGACGACGCTGGGTGTTCTTGGCGTCGTAAATGAGGACGTCACCCTTGCCCGAGCCCAGCTTCTTCTTCTTCTTGAGAGCGAGCTTGTTGGCGGCGTTGGCGATCTTCTGGGTGGTGATGATGGTCTGGAGGAGCGTGGTCAGCTCCGGATGGCGCTGGGCGATATCGTGCAGGAGGAACGAGGGCACGACACCGTCAAAGATTCTCTTGGTCATGATTGTTTTTCTCGGAAAACCGAGTCCTTTCAGTAATTCGCAGTGGTCTGAGTCGGATGACAGCAGTTAGGGCTGCGAGGGTTGATAGATGTGGATGGATGAAGTGGCGTTCAGCTCAAAGCAGCACAAAACAAGTCACAGACAAGTTCGATGCAACTTCAAAATTTGTCCCGACCAAATCCCTACCAGCGATGTCTACTCAGCGCGCACCGCGCGTGGTATCAAAGGCTGGAGATAGAAGCTGTCTTTTAAGAAAGAGAGATATCTTGGGGTTATTGGGTGGAAGAACTAAACGTGACTAGACACTATGCAATCTTGAGATCTGAATACAAGAGCAACCTGGTGATCATCTCTATAGCTTAGATATATTCAAGATCTGGTTGCCAAGCGGCACTATTGGCGAGGTTTGCGTTAGCTGCACGAGCAGAGATCAAGTTGTAAAATGCGTAGAATTTCATTCGTCGCTATTGTCACTTTTGGGCATCTTAAAACTATGGATCGCTGATTTTTGATCTGTCGCTTTGATTTTTGCTCCAGTCTGCCGCAAATTAAAGACTGTCTGTTGAATACACTTTTAGTCTGGCTTGCTGTGTCACTTTTACGCAGGCCACAGGTATCTTTGCAGTAGTTTTTTGGGTAGCCAAAGTGGACGGCAGCAAATCACCTAGCGCGAGCGCGTACTCTTACTAAATGAGAGTGAGATCATGCCTTGTTCAATACTCTAATTTTTCTAATAGCTCAAGTCATTGATTATCAAGAGGTAAGCAGTCTATGGTGAGATCAGGTTTCTTATTTAATTCATTTGGCAAGCAGGTTTAATCGCTCACAGCACTACGCGCGCGATGGCTATAAATTCTTGTGACATTAGCTTGTCGAATCCCAGGCCATTTCATTATCTGAGTTTCATTTTCTGCCAAAATCTTTGTCGCGCGTAGGGTCATCCCTCGCCTGCTAGCTCTGCTGGCAAGTACATGGCAAAAATGAAGGTCAATAATCAAAATGCTGAGCAATATTGAAAATGAGTCCGCAACTGCAGTTGCTAATCAGGATTTTCGCCTGCCCAAGTCTGTAGTACCGAGCCACTACACCCTGCATCTCTCACCCGACCTCGTCAAGTTTGTCTTTGATGGTCAGGTGACTATCGATGTCGACATCCTTGAGTCCACCGACACCATCAAGCTCAACGCTAAGGACCTGGACATCGCCAGCTTTAGCGCTACATCCATCGGGGCAGATAGCCAAAAGCTCCAGGGTAAAGTGAGTGTCTGCTCAGACAAAGAAATTGCCACTATTAAATTTGAAAAGTTTTTGGCACCGGGCAAATACAGCCTGGAGTCGACCTTTACTGGCACACTCAACGACAAACTCAAAGGTTTTTATCGCTCGGTCTGGACCGACGAAAAAGGCGGCAAACACCCCATTGCCACCACTCAGTTTGAGTCCACCGATGCTAGACGTGCTTTTCCTTGCTTTGATGAGCCAGAGTTCAAAGCTACTTTTGATGTGCAATTGACTGTGCCTGAGGACCTTACCGCTCTTTCCAACGGCGCCATCATCAAAACCGAAAGCGGACAACGGCAAAAAGACCGTCACTTATGAGCGCACCATGAAGATGTCCACCTATCTCGTGTGCTTCTGTGTCGGTGAATTTGTCTCCAGCGCTCCAGTCAATGTAAACGGCATCGAAGTGCGCATCTGGAGCATACCGGGCAAAGAAAAACTAACCGATTTTGCTCAGGCTTGCTCATCGTTTGCCATTGATTTTTACGAGAAATATTTTGAAATCCCCTATCCGGGCGGCAAGAAAATCGACCACATCGCGATACCGGATTTTGCTTCTGGCGCAATGGAAAACCTCGGTCTGATTACTTACCGCGAAACAGCTCTTTTGCTCGATGACAAAAACGCCACTCACGCAGAGCGCAAGCGCGTCGCCGAAGTGGTTATGCATGAGCTGGCTCACATGTGGTTTGGCGACCTGGTCACCATGAGCTGGTGGAATGGTCTGTGGTTAAACGAGAGTTTTGCCACCTTTATGGAAAACCTTTGCCTCCACAATTGGAAGCCCGAATGGGAAATCTGGAATGACTTCGGTCTTTCGCGTGCCGCTGCCTCTAGAGTAGATGCTCTCAAGAGCACTCACCCTATCGAATGCGCAGTCAATCACCCGGATGAAGCTGCTGAGATGTTTGACGTAATCAGCTACGAAAAAGGCTGCTCGGTGCTTTACCAAATCCACGAATATGTGGGTGGTGAGACATTTAGACGCGGTATTGCTGCTTATCTCAAACGTCATAGCTACAAAAACACCGAGACTCACGATCTCTGGGATGCCCTGGAAGAAGCCTGTCAGGCTGCCACTGGTGATGCTGGTAAAAAAGCTGACCCATCGGCTGCAGCAGTGCCGGTGCCAGTGCGCATGATTATGGACAAGTGGGTTTTTACTTCCGGTCACCCGGTTGTTGCTGTCAAAGGTGACATCGGCAAATCTGGCAGTGTGATTGAGCTTTCGCAAAAGCCATTTAAGTTTTTGTCGACTGACGAAAAGACCCTCTGGCCTATCCCTCTTACAGTCAAAGCCAAACTCCAGTCTGGTCAGATTGTAGAGCGCAGAATGCTCATGGATGGTGCTACCCATAGTATCAACTGTGACAAGGACCTGGGCGGCGCTATCGACTGGGTAGTGGTTAACGCTGGAGGATCTGGTTTTTACCGGGTCACTTATAGCAAAGAGTTAGCCAGCGCTCTGACTAAAGATGCTCAAAAAAATCTCACCGCTATTGAGCGTTTCAATCTGCTCAATGATGCCTGGGCATGTGTGAGAGCTGGCATGCTTTCGGCTCAAGATTATCTCCATATGGTGCGTAGTTTTGTTAGCGAGACAGACCCCAACGTCTGGGCTATCATCACTGCCTCGCTTGGTCACCTGCATGGACTCACTGCCATCGGTAGTCAGCCACGCAAAGAGCTAGCCGCCATGATCCGTGAGCTGGTTAAGCCCACCGCCGACAGACTCGGACTTGCTCCCAAGAGTGCCGACGAGTCAGTCCAGGTCAAGCAACTCAGAGGATCGCTTATCGGAGTGCTCGGCACCATCGGTGATGACGCTCAGACGATCAAGGACGGTCAGGAAATGTTTGATAAATGGAAAGCCGATAGGCAGTCCATCGATACAAACGTTGTGCCTGCCGCAGTTTCGATCACTGCATATCACGGTGATGAAAAACGCTATGAGGAGTTTAGCAAGCTTTCAAAAGAAGCCACTGCTCCTCAGGAAGTGCAGAGATTTCTCTTTTCGCTAGCAAGATTTCGCAAACACGACTTGCTAGAGAAGACCATCCAATCCTGCATGACTGAAGCTGTTCGGACACAAGACGCTCCCTACCTGTTCGCTGCTCTTTTGGGCAACGAAGAGGCAGGCAGCGACGCCTGGCAGTTTCTCAAGAGAAACTGGCAAGACATGATCGCGCGCTATCCCGAAAACGGTGTAGTGCGTATGGTCGGTGCTGTCTCGGCTCTCGATAAAGCTGAGCTGGCAAAAGATGTAACTGAGTTTTTTGCCAAAAATCCTGTTAAGTCGGGAGATATGGCAGTAGCTCAAGCGCTCGAACAACTGAGCATCAATGTGCAGTTGCGTGAGCGCGAAGCCGACAATCTGAGTAAAGTAGCGCAAGCTGCTCTGGCTCAGGCTAAAGGCTAATACAGGCTGGCACAAGTCAGTTTAGACTGGCTCCAGGCTAGCTTGTAACACCAACAATCACCACAGACGGAGGACTCCAGACGGAGCCCTCCGTTTCGTTTCGCAACCGGGCAGGCATCCCGCCTACCCGCAACTGGTTCTAACAATCCTGAATTAAGGAGCAAAACACTATGTGCATGTACAAAAACTGCAGCCACCGCAATGGCGGTGACTTCTCTGCTACTGAAGTGATGCTTGGCAGCAAGTTCCGCCTGCCCCGCCATGTGCTGCCGCTTCACTATGATCTGGAGCTGACTCCGGACCTCGTCGCCCTGACCTTCTTTGGTGCGGTGGCAATCGACATCAAGGTCACAAAGGCCAGCTCGGAGATCTTGATCAACACCAAGGATCTGCGCCTGGGCCGCATCTCCATCGAAAACTCCAACGGCACCGTGCTGGAAGGCACTGCCGAGAACGACGATGAGTTGCAGCGCACTGCCATCAAGTTCGCCGGCAAGGTGGGCAAGGGCAAGTGGCGCCTCAAGATCAACTTCGCCGGTGTCCTCAACGATGAGTTGAAGGGCTTCTACCGCAGCACCTGGAAGGACGACAAGGGCGTCGAGCATGTCATCGCCACGACGCAGTTCGAGGCCACCGACGCTCGCCGCGCGTTCCCGTGCTTCGACGAGCCCAACATGAAGGCCACCTTCAAGGTCACCCTCAACGTGCCGCACGGCTACGAGGCGCTCTCGGCCATGCGTCCGACGAGCGAATCCACCATCTCGGTCGAATCCCCCGCGGAATTCACCGACAGCGGTGTGATGATGATGGAGCCCCGCTTGCTCAAGCGAGTGGAGTTTGCTGTCACCCCCAAGATGTCCACCTACTACCTGGCCTTCGTGGTCGGCGAGCTGGCTTGCGGCGGCAGCGTCATGTCGCGCGGCACCGAGCTGCGCTTCTGGACCATCCCGGGCATGGAAGACCAGCTCAAGTTTGCTCAGGGCGTCGGTGCGTTTGCCTTCGCCTGGCTGGAGGACTACTGCCAGACCAAGTACATCGGCGATGACAAAATCGACTTCGTGGCTGTCCCGGACTTCGCTGCCGGCGCCATGGAAAACCTCGGCTGCATCATCTACCGCATGACGGACCTGTGCCTCAACGAGGCCACCGCCACGCAGGATCAGCGCGAGCGTGTCGCTCACGTCGTCGTCCACGAGCTGGTGCACATGCGCTTCGGCGATGATGCCACCATGGACTGGTGGGACAACCTCTGGCTCAACGAGAGCTTTGCCACTCTGCTCGAAAACATGGGCGTCGACGCCATGTTCCCGGAGTGGAAGACCTGGAGCTCGTTTGCTCTGTCGCGCGCCAGTGCCTTTGGTCTCGACCAGCTGCACAGCACGCACTCCATCCAGGTGGCTGTCGACAACCCCTTCGAGATCGATCAGATCTTCGACCTGATCTCCTACGAGAAGGGTTGCAGCGTGCTGCGCATGCTGGAGCAGTTCATCGGGCCGGAAGCCTTCCGTGCGGGCGTGCGCATCTACTGCAAGCGTCATCACCTGGCCAACACCGTCGCTGACGACCTCTGGAACGCTCTCGATGAGGGCGCTGCCGCTTCGGGTCTGAAGATTTCGGTGCGCAACCTGATGGACAAGTGGGTCTTCACCCCCGGCCATCCGCTGGTCACCGTCGGTGTTTCGTCCTTGCCCGGCTGCATCAAGCTGACGCAGGATGAGTTCAAGGTGCTGAGCAAAGACGGCGCCAAAAAGCCGCTCTGGCCGATTCCGCTCAAGCTGCGCGCCAAGACTCGCGACGGCATCATCGAGCAGTCGCTGGTGTTCGGCGAGAAGAGCCATGACTATTACATCGGCGAAGGTGTCGAGTGGGTCGTGGTCAACGCTCATGGCGACGGGTTCTTCCGTGTCAGCTATGAGACCCAGATGTTGGCCAAGCTGTTGCCGGTGCTCAAGTCCGCGATGGGCCAAATCGAGCAGTACAACCTGCTCAACGACGCCTGGAGCGCCACTCGTGCGCTCAAGATGGACATCATCGACTACCTCAAGCTCGTGGACACCATGGGCTCTTCCGAGGACCCCAATGTCTGGCACCGCATCGCCGGTTCGCTGGGCTATCTGCACGACATCACCCACGGTCCCATCAAGGAAGCCGTGGCCGGCAAGGTGCGGGCGCTCTTCAAGCCGCTCTACGCCAAGCTGGGCATCGCTGCTGGTGCGGGCGAAGACACCAAGCGCATGGAACTCCGTGTGCGCGTGTTGCGTAGCCTCGGTGTCGTGGGCAACTACGCGCCGGTTATTGAAAACGCCAAGGCCATCTACGCCAAGTGGAAGGCCGATCCCAAGTCGGTCGACAGCGACGTCTTCGACGCCATGCTGTCGGTGCTCTGCGAGCATGGTGGCAACGCCATGTACGACGAGTTCGACGTGCTGCGCACCACGAGCCCGACGGCTCAGGAGTGCGAGAGCTTCATGTTCGCTCTGACGTCGTTCTCCGACCCGGCGCTGGTGCAGCGTTCGCTCGACCTGGTGTTGAGCGGCGGCATCACCAAGCAGTATGCGCCTTCCTTCCTTGCCTCTCTGTTGGGCAATCGGGAAGCGAGTGCTGTTGTCTGGCAGGCGACCAAGGACAACTGGAGCAAGATCAAGGGCATGTGGACCGAGTCCATGGTGGCTCGTCTCTTCGGTGCTCTGAGCGTCTTCGATACGGCGGCGCAGGAGGCTGATGTCTTGGCTTTCTTTGCTGCCAACCCGGTCGACTCCACCAAGATGAAGCTCGCTCAGGGTCTCGAGCAGCTTCGCATCAGCGTGCTGGTGCGTCAGTCCATCGATGCCTGCGAAGGTCCGGTGCTGCGCTACTTCCTGCCGTCGGATCAGGAAGGCTGCATCTCTCCGGATGTGGGCGCCGGTGACAAGGCTGACGGGACGGCAGGTGGCAAGGCGGCTGACGCTGCTGCGCCGTCGGGCGAGACTGCGGCCCAGACTTCGGCCAAGACTGCGACTCAGATTTCGGAAGGTTCCTCGGAGCCTTCTGGGGTCGACAACAAGTAAGACCCGAGGCAACACCTCTATCGAGTAGCTACCAAGCTGCTTGCAGGGATTGCTGAGGGAAGCTGCGGCAACGCAGTAGTAGGTAATTGGCGAGGGTGGGGTCACGTTGTGGCTCCACCCTCTTGCCTTGTGTTTATTACATCAGTCGGTGCCCAGTGCATTCCGACGCAATCTCAAATGAGGACACTAACATGATCTGGATAGTCTTCGCATCAACCCTGGCCCTGCTAGGTGGTCTGGCCGGATGGACCTCTGGCGGTGCCACGTCCGCTCTGGCCTTCACCATTGTGGGCGCGGCAATCGCTCTGAGCGTCCGTGACATCAAGCGCCACAATCATTCGATTATGGGCTTGACCATCATCACAACCACAATTGGTTGCCAGTACGCCGGTATCGAATACGGTATCGTGCTCGGCATCCTCTCGGTGGCTGTGCAAATTTCAATCAACGAATTCGTGCAGCGGCAGAGTCCTGTCTTGCCGGTTTCGCTTGGTTTCACCTTCCTGGCCTGGTGGCTGGGTTGGCACTATGTCAGCGAGATGGCGGGTCTGATTTTCGCCCTGCTCGCTTTCCTGGTGCAAGTGGCGGTGCACGATTTCTTCATCGATAGCCGTCATGCCATTCGCCGCAATTTCCCGCTGATTGGCTGGTGCCGCTATGGCCTCGAGCTTATCGGCGCGGAGCTGAGGCAGTACTGGTTTATGAGCGACACCGAGGAAGCGCCCTACAATCGCATCACTCGCAGCTACATCTACCGTTCTGCCAAAGGCATCAACAACAATCTCGGCTTCGGCACTCAGCGTAAGTACAAAGAGGTCGGCGAGATTCACGTGTTGCCTGGCATGTTTCCCATCCCCGACACCGAGCGTCAGGGCAATCGCCTGCCGCCGCTCATCATCGGACCAAAGCGTCGTAAGCCCTACGCCTGCGCCTGGCCGATAAACATCTCCGGCATGAGCTGGGGTGCGCTGTCAGAAGAAGCAGTGCGTGCGCTTTCGAGCGGTGCCAAACTGGCCAATATCCACATGGCCACTGGTGAAGGCGGTCTCACGCCCTTTCACCTGGATGGTGTCGTGAAGCGTGTCGAGACTGCTGATAGCCTGCGCAACTCGCTGGGCAAGATGGTCTCGCGCGTCACCTTTGGCCTGGTCAAAGAGCCGGCTTCTCCCGTGCGTGAAATCGTCGGTGGTGGTCGCATCATCGTGCAGCTCGGGCCGGCCAAGTTTGGCTTCCGCAAGTCGGTCACCCGGGCCACGGCTGAACAGCTGTTGCGCGGTATCTACCGCTTTGCTGGCCAGTCTCCCGAGGCACCGTTTACCATGCTTGACCTGGATAAGGTCAGGAAGGTGGCGGAAAATGATCAGATCGTGGGCTTTGAGCTGAAGCTGGCGCAGGGTGCAAAACCCGGTCAGGGCGGCAAGTTGCCCAAAGAAAAGATCACTGCGCAGCTGGCTGAATGGCGCGGCATCCCCATGGGTGAGGACTGCTACAGTCCTAATGCCTGGGATGAGTTTAACGATGTGCCGTCGCTCTTCCGTTTTGTCACGCTGATGCAAGAAACCACTGGCAAGCCGGTGGGCATCAAGATTGTGGTGGGACGTGATGAGGCTGTGCGTGACATCGCTCGCCACATGAAGGAAACTGGTGAAGCGCCCGACTGGATCACCGTCGATGGTGGCGAGGGCGGCACTGGTGCGGCACCTGTGGACCTGGCTGACCGTGCCGGTCTGCCTATCCTGCATGCCATCCCCAAGGTGGATACCATCTTGCGCGAAGAAGGTGTGCGCGATATGACTGTCATCGTCGCTAGCGGTCAAATCGCTCGTGGTGACGACGTCGCCATTGCCATTGCGATGGGTGCAGACATGGTCAACATCGGCCGCGGCAATCTCATTGCCGAAGGCTGCATCATGGCTCTGCGTTGCCACACCAACCAGTGCCCCACTGGTATCACAACGCAAGACCCGCGTCTGCGTCGTGGTCTCGATCCGCAAGACAAGTACGTCAAGGTGGCCAACTACAACATGGTTCTGCAGCGTTCGCTGCTCATGTTTATGAAGACCGCCTGCGTGCGCACCCCCTGGGAGTTGACCCGGGCGCATCTGTCAGTAGTGATGGAGCCCATGGTCGAAAAGCGCCTCGATGAAGTCCACCCCTACCCGGATGGCTCCAACGGCAAGCGCAACCCGGTGCTCGGTGCATTGCCTGTGGACGATGAAGCGCAAGCTGATCGTTTTGGTCCCAAGCTGATCAAAATCGAGCAGGTGCGCTAGCCGCCTCTGTAGTTTGAAGTAACCAACGCTTGCCAGGGGAGGTAGCAATATCTCCTCTGGCAATGTTTTTTCTCATATGCAAATTGTCCCTCGGGGCAAAGTAATTTGTGAGGCAAAAATGCCCAACGACCCTATCGTTTACATACAGGCAATAGGGGTTGTCATTGCGTTTCTAACGCTGTGGCATTTCCGCTATCGCCTTGAGCGCGAGCACGTCATGTATAAGACGCCTTTGCCGCGCCTCTGTCACACTGTCGCTTATGTACGCGCTTACAAGGAGGCAGACTACCTGATCAAGATCAGGCGTGTTGCCGGTACGCTTGTGACGTTTGCGGCGGGCTTTTCGATGGTCATCTGGATGATGGCTTTCGATAATTTCCATCCGATTTCGCTAGGATTGTTCTACGCCGCTGGTTTTATCATGGTGAGCCGCATTTTTCTTGGGCTCGCCTATGACGCCAAAAACAGCACCGCGCGCGGTACAACCAGATGGTATATCGCCAGACGCTACGCCGATGTGATTCATCCACAAGCCTGGGAAAATCCGGAAGCAGCTGCAGCCGGACAGCTTCCCCTTCAAGTAGGCGGCAGCGCATTCACGCCCCTGCTCAAGGTCAATCTAAGCTCCTCACTGTCGACTCGTTCGGAATTTGTCGAGGAAGCACAGGCCAGCGAGCTTGAACCAGCGCTCGCTCTCAAGCGTGCTCTTGCCTCCTGCAAGAGTGGCTCGCCTCCTGAGGTTGGCACTGCTGTGCTGGTCGCCAGCAAGGACGCTGCTCGCGTGTTGCACGTGTACACTGCGCTTGTGACAGCTGTCGAGCCCTGTCAGATTGTCGGTACGCCCTCAGTTGGTGTGCGACTTTTTGCCACCATGGCTGATGGCGTGTTGCCGCCCTGGACCATTACTGCTGCCGGTACGCAATTTGTCGGAGCCCGCATGGCTGTGGCTTTTGCGGACAGCGATCAGACTGGTGAAATGATCGAATGGATGGCTACTCCCGATACCGTCCACGTGCTCCTGGCGTCCATCTACGGTCTCAGCGACCTGGACCGTGATGCCATCAATGAGCTGATCAACCCCGGTACCCCTGCGGGAAATCTGATTTTGCGCAAGCGAAGTCATCCACGGGACCTGACTAAGAGCTGGTCCTAAAGTCAACATGCAACAAGAGGACTTACCTGATGAGTGACCCTGTCACGACAAACGGCGCAGACGCAACCGCTAACCCGGTGGTCAGCGCTCCCGGTAAGACTGTCACCCTCACCGACGCTACCTACGAGTCCGTTGTGATTCAATCGGAGTTGCCGGTGGTGGTCGACTTCTGGGCTCAGTACTGCCAGCCCTGCCTGGCCATTGCGCCGGCTCTCGAGATGCTCGCCGAGGAATTCGCCGGTCGTCTCGTCATCGCCAAGCTCAATTGCGAGGACTATCCTGAGCTTAAGGAAAAGCTCGGCATTCGCGGCATTCCGCACCTGCTCGTCTATCACAAGGGCGAGATCATCAAGCGTCACGTTGGCAGCGCACCGCGCTCGACCTTCCGGGCGCTGTTTGAGTCCACTCTCGTGGACATCGGTGCTGAATCCGCTCCCTTTACGCCCGAGGAGACTGCTGAGCTGGAAGCCGCCATGGCTGCCGCCGAAGCTGTCAAAAACGAGCAGGGCAATGCGGCCAGTGCTGCCTACCAGGCGCACATCAAGGACGCGATGGCTGAGTTTGAAGCCGTGCGCAACGAGTTTTTGGGGCGCATGGTCAGTCGTCTTGATGGCGACAAGGCCGCCCTTGCCACTCGCGGTGCTGCCGGCGACTTTGACGAAGCTGTCTACATGCTCTTTGTCGAGTTGCGCGGTCAGATGGACCAGCCCGAATTTGCCGACCTCAATGCGCGGCAGGAAGCAGCAATGGAGCTGGCCAACAGCCCCGAAAACGAAGTGCACAAGCAGACGTTTTTTGCCCGGCTCGACCAGCTCGATGCCGAGTATGACGTCACGGTGGAAGCGGCTCGTCAGAAGATCATCGACGCGCGCAAGGCACCTTCCAAGTAAGTGCAGTTAGATGGCGTGAGGCTTTGGTCTCATGCTATCGGGAGAGAGTCTGGTGGGTAACAACCCCCAGGCTTTTCTCTTTGTGATTTACTACTACTTTATGTAGCTGGTGTGGGACTGAAAATTAGTCTTCGTCTTCATATGGCACAATCTGGGCAAATGAGTGAGTGCGTAACAAGTGAGCAGGTTGTGACGACAGATGGTTAAAACAGTTGCTGAAGTGATTGTTTGCATACCGCCTGAGAGTGGGTGTTAGCTAGCCTTAGAAGATGCGATGAGGGCAATGAGCATGTCTGACAATCCGCGGCAAACTCGATGACAGGATGGAAAAATGTCATTCGAGTTTTGTTGATTGTGCTGATCGGCTGCTGGCAGCTGATTGTTATCAATTGCATACAAACAGTGGGTGGAGCCTTTTGGTTTACCGACGAGATTAGTCAAAAGAGGCTCTTGTCGTTTTTGTTCTATGCTCCCCTTGCAGCTTACGGCCTTTGCTGGCTAATAGTGTCAGTCCAGACTAGAGTCTTGATGATATTTGCACCGATTTTGTTTTGGTTGGTCGGCTTTCCACTACTTGGCTTAACTTGGGGCGGATTATCATCAGTCTCATACAACTTTGTACAGCTATGTGCGCTTTACGATATGCAACTCGTTGAGAGTAGGGTCGTTGATGCGCGCAGCAAGATTTGCACCTATGAATCAATCAAAGAAGACTGTTGGCCAAAGCACAAAGTCAAGATTTTGAGGCGGGAGACAACTCTGATACCAGGACTAGCTTGGGTCAGAAATTTATCTCAAGCAAGTGATGAAAAATAGTCAGTATCAAATTTAGGTACGATAGTCGTTTTGGCAGGCTGATTTAACAAAGCGAGTCAGTCGGTTAGTTAGGTGTGCTTGGGCGGCATGATCATATGAGGTACGGTCGCGAACAGCTCATGGTTATGGGGCTAGATACACTGTGAGAATTCTTTGCTTGCTTGCCGTATTTTGGTTGGCGTCAATGCTCAACATGTTCAACTGCATTGGTCTGCAAGTCTGCGCTGAAAGTCCTGTGATCAATGAGATAACTTGGGAGCTGACTATGGTGGCTCCTTTATTCATGCTATTTGCTATTTACCTAATATCAGAACGGCGTGGCAAAAACATTTCGTCTGTCATTTTCGTGTTCTACTTTTTGTTACTTTTGCTTTTCTCTGTGACATCAGGCCAGTTGCAAGCTGGATATGGAGATAGGCGCAACGTCTTCATTCCATGGGACATTTGTGTTGGCAAAACTAGCAAGATAGATTCTAATCACACAGTCACAACTTTCTGGACTTTAATATCACCCAATTGGCATCAGAGACTTGAGATCAAGCTTATGCCTGGTGTTTGGATGCGTCGCTCTTTGCCTGATATCAGTGAGGCAGAGGCAAAAAATTGAAACCACTCTAGTTTTTGCAAATCGATACTGTCAAAGCAAAGTACTCGTATCGCTCTTTGAGCTTTTAAAGTGAAGGCGCGCCCATTCTGAGGAGGAGGAGGAGGAGGAGGAGGTGTAGGATTAAAAGTCTAAACTGTTATCGTCAGGCACTAATGACTAGCCATGACCGGTAACTAACGCAATTGCTCAAGATGCCACGGTATTGCAAGTTGTACAAAACTCATTGAAGGTGGTTATGATCCGCCGAGAACAGGCACAATATGTGATACTAAGCACGTGCTCGACGCAAAATTGTTGCTTAGGACTAGGACTAAACCACCTGCCGGCAGCTCAAACTCTCAGGAGAAAATTATGCGAAGAATAGCTTTAGCACTTGGACTGATTGTTGCAGGACTGGCTGTTTTGCCGCAGGGAGTTGCTAAAGGTAGCGGTGATAAAGCTGACACCAAACTAGATGGCAAAGAGGTTTACCTCAAAAATTGTGCTAGCTGTCATCTTCAAAATGGTGATAACAAAGTCAATTCCAAAAAACCAGTTGCAGGCTCCGACAAACTAAAAACTCTGGCACACTTCAAAAAATATTTGAGCGATCCACCAGGACACATGCCTTATTACGAGCACATCGTAAATGATAAGAAGGTGCTTGAGGCTCTATATAAATATTGCAAATCCTTGCCATCACTGCCAACCAAGCAAGCGTGTCTTTAGGATATTGAATTTAAGGGTGTGCAAAATAGTTTAGGGGTGTGCACCGAATATGGTGACTTAGCCTCGTTTCGCAAATTGTATTAACGGCTCGTAGTTGCCTTTGTCCGCTTTTCTCAATGCGCTCAAATAATTGGTCCTAGTGTTGCCGTCCAGCTCGATCGATTCTCCTCCCCAGGTGAAATGGGGCTCTCCTGCAAACAGCATTAACAAATCTGCAACCAAGCGCGAATGTCGCCCGTTTCCGTTTGGAAAGGGATGAATACTTACCAGGCGGTGATGAAATCGAATGGCACAGATGTCCATCGGAAATGTTTTATTCTCTAACCAGTAATTACCATCACCACATAATGCAGACAGCTGTGTTTGAATTAAGTAAGGCTCGACACCAATGTTTTTCCCCGTAGTTCTGAAGGTTCCAGCCCATTTCCAGGTGTCATCAAACATTCGTTTGTGTAGGAGTCTGAGCGAGTCGATTGATAGAAGATTATTCTTGAGTTTTCGACTCTTTCGCGCCCATGCCACAGCCTGAGCGATATTCGCTTGTTCGAATGCGTTTAACTCACCTCTTGTCGTCAAGCCTGGCTTTAGTCCCGCCGCCTCATCAGGGTCAAGCGGTGTTGCGCCTTCGGGAATGTCGGTTTCATTTATCATGCTTCCATAGTTCCCGCTTGCCTTTGCGTAGTAAGTCCTCTGCTAACTCATCTATCAGCGAATTTTGTTCTGCTGTCTCCGTTGTTTGTTGCTCAAGGGCCATTGTTCGGAACACAGAGTTAGACAACTCCCTCGCTCTCAGCTGGGCTTGATTGGTAACCATCTGTTCAAGGCTGACTTCCGGTACCAACGCGTACACCAGCTTGCAGCCCAAAGCCGCCGCGGCCTTTTCCAATGACTTAATTGTGATAGTCCCGTTGCGCTCGCTGGCTTCTAGATCCATCACTGTGGACTGACTAACTCCCATCCTGTCTGCCAATTGATAGCTGCTCATCTCTAAAGCATCTCTGATCTCGCGAATATAGCCATGCGGCAGCCTGCTGACTCCGCGCAGCCCTTTCAGCCCTTCTTCCAGTTGCCGCCTTCTCAGTTTTGTGGTGAATTTTGTCATTACTGCGATCCTGGTGAGTGGGTATAGCCAATTGTATCAAATGCAAACGACCGGTCAATGCCTATTGAAAGAGTTAAACATGAATGGTTGTAACCGTTGAGAAGATGAGTTGTTGAATGGCTGTAGCCGTTTATTCTGCGGCGGTACTTTTGTGGTCGGCAGTGTCTTGATTGTGTGCTATTTGCTCAACTGCCAGTCCTTGAGTCACAATAGTTGCAGATAGCATTTGTCTAGAGATAATTTGGCTAAGAGTTCGCAAACTATCTGGCTTGCCACAGGTACACTTTGCCTGGCTGTTTGTGCTGGGGTCTTTACCTGCGTTATCGCGGGCGATTTGGATTTTTTCCCTGCTAAAGCAGACCAGTTCCAAGTTGAGGCAAAGGGCATAGAGGCAGATATTCTTTCGCCTGCTAATGGCATTGTCTCTGACGCACTGGCGACTGGTCAGGAGGTGGTTGAAGAAGCTGTAACTGTAGAGCCGGGCAGCATTGTGGCTAATGTTGACAATGCATCTTTACTCAAATTGCTCTACGGCAATTATGATGCTGCCTCATGCCGAGCTTTGCGTCGTGGTGTGTTTTGGCATACTGATGATGGCGCTTTATCGCGCATGGGCAGTGGTTATGCAAGAGTCTTAAAAGCTGTGGATTATTGCCAGGGTGGCAAACAAAAGCGAGCAGTCATTATTGGCACAAGCAAAAGTGGAGATAAGAGCAGCCTTTTGCTCAGTGTTTGTCTACTTGTGCGCGATGGCACTCTTTGGCAGGTGTCGGATTACCAACAGTATTTGGCGTTTTTGGACGTGGGCAATGACAAAGCTGATGTGGATTGGCAGCAAATTGGCACCGATGTCTGGGTGCTAAAGACTAGATCTGTTGGCGATTCTAAAAACCAAGATCGCTTTGTTGAGTGCGCTTTGTATGAGCCAAATCCTGGCAGGTGGACTCAGATATTTGCACAGCGCGAGTGGTTTGATAGCAAGAGTCATGTGGATATAGCACTCAAAGTTTTGCCTGGCGATAAGCCTCACAGGGACTTACTTATGACTGCTAGCGTCAGGCGACAGGGTGCTGTCAAAACCCTGCTCAGTTTTGAGGGTGACAGCTATAAGACAGCGCGAGTTTATCCTTATGTCGCTAATAACAGATTCAGATATTCGCACAAAATTTCTGCCACAGATTGGGATGGAGAGAGGCCCAACTAGGATACTCATTTGCGACTAGTTAGGGGTGTCTCTCTTTTTGAGTCGATCAAAAACTCGTCCAGCTGTGTTAAGCTCAAAATTAAATCTGCTTGACACTTAAACCGCCCATGGTGGCATTGTTTGAAAAATGAGAAATGGCTGAAACGCCCACGCAACAATGCTTAACATCACTATCGTTACATTCGCCCAGTTTTAAAATGGGACTACCATCAGGTTGATTTATCGCGTC
The DNA here is from genome assembly GCA_016718315.1 of Candidatus Obscuribacter sp. Classification (GTDB taxonomy): domain Bacteria; phylum Cyanobacteriota; class Vampirovibrionia; order Obscuribacterales; family Obscuribacteraceae; genus Obscuribacter. The sequence continues at coordinate 68,872 of JADKDV010000004.1, forward strand.
AATTAATCTCGGATCCTGCAAACAATTCGATATTAGTCATCGTTATCCGCTTTTGCTTTTTGAGAGTTGTTTACCTCTAAAGACTATTTAGTGCCAATTAAAATCAAAGTCCCGGACCAACAGGTTTGCTTTAATCCACATGTTGTGTGGTGATACTATACCATGTACGAGAAGCGGGCAAAAGAAAAGAAAGCCCCGCGGTTAGTGTTTTACACTGACTGCGAGACTTTCTTGCTAGGAGATTTGATCGATTGTTTTACCTGCGGCTTTTATCGCATCCAGCTGTCACTGCTCAGCGAGCAATTAGCTGGCTTTGATTGTGACGCGAGTTTTGCCGCGACGTGAGCGCACGGCCGTGAGGTCAAAGCGCTCGTTGCCACGAGTCAGTCCACGCACCTCTACCTTGCCGATAAAGTCTGGCAGAGCCGCACGGGCAGCAACTCCATCTTTGCACGTCAGACCAAGACAGCCCGACAGCATCATAAAGACACTGGCAGCTGACCATGCCTGCGGCGAGCAAGAGACAGGGTAGCGCACTGGCTCCAGACTGTTGCCTTTGTCAAAGCCGCAAAACAGCTCAGGCAGGCGCATGTCCGGCTGAGTCTGAGCGACTTGATACATGGCTTTGAGTACTTCAGCAGCCAGGTCTGGCTTGCCTACATGAGCCATGCCCCAGGCAGCGACACCGTTGTCGTGCGGCCAGATTGAGCCATTGTGATACGACAGCGGGTTGTAGTTGCACTCGTTGGCAGACAGCGTGCGGATACCAAAGCCGCTAAACATATGCGGCTCAAGCAGAGTCTTGGCCACGCTGAGCGCTTGCTTACGAGTGAGGATGCCGGTAAAGAGCAGATGTCCTGCGTTGGAGGAGATCACATCGCATTGCTTGCCGTTGGCGTGCAATGCCAGAGCAGGGTAGTTGCGATCCTCCATCCAAAAATCCTTTTGGAAGCGGCGACGCAGGCTCCGAGCCTTTTTGGCAAGCGTATCGGCGCGCTCAAATTTGCCTAGCTGGCGAGCCATCTGGCTTGCTTTATTCCAACCGTGGTAGAGATAGCCGTGCACTTCGCAAAGAGCGATTGGTGCCGTGGCCAGCTTGCCGGCGCGGTCCATGACTGAGTCATGGGAGTCCTTCCAGCCCTGGTTGGATAGAGCGGCGTCGGCCTTGCCACCATAGGAGAGATAGCCGTCCTTGAGGTGCTCGTCGATATAGCTCAGGGCGCGTTCGATTTTGTCCCAGTGCTTTGCGACAAAGTCAAAGTCAGAGGTCCACTCGGCGTACTGAGCCATGAGCACAAGGAAGAGCGGGGTGGCGTCGACAGTGCCGTAGTAGGGCAAAAAGGCATGCTCATGCAGCCGTGCCATTTCGCCCTGTCTCAGCTCATGGAGGATGCGACCGGGGCGCTCCTCGGTAAACTCGTTGGTGGTGGTGCCCATGTAGCCCAATAGGACTTGCAAGATGTCCTTTGTCGTGTTGGGCATAAAGGGCAGAGTGGCAAGTCCGGTTACTTCCTGGTCGCGACCAAAGGCCACAGCAAACCAGGGGATACCAGCAGAGACACAGGTACCGCGGGGTGTAGCCTGACGCAGCATGTAGATGTCGCGGTAGGAGCGCTCAAGTAAGCGGTTAAACGTGGTATTGTCGGTGGTGATCGTGGCACAGCTGTCACGCCAGGCTCTGTAGCCAGCGTCAGCCTTTTGACGCGCCGATTGGTAGTTGTCCGGGGTGGACGAGTCAGCTGTGACTTTGAGGCGGTACTCGTCGATGAACATATCGAGCGGTGCAATCTGCACGTTGATCTCGAGGCTGGTGCTCTCACCGGCGCTCAGGTTGAGCACAAACTCAGCACGGCGATTGTCGATGGTGGTGGGCCTGTGACCAGCAAAAGTGATGGTCGTTGAGCGCTCCATCCAATCGAGACCGATATAACCGAGGCGCACGCTATCTTCGTAGATGCGAGTGTCCTGGCGGTGTCCGCGGGCTTCTCTTATCCAGCCTCTCACCTCAAACATATCAGCAAAATCGCTGCCGTAGTCGATGGCGAGATGGATCGCGCGGTCGGTGATGTCGAAGTTGGTAATCGTGAGACGCTCTCGCAAACCGGCGTGGATTGTCACTTGACGCTCGATATAGAAGCGTTGCTCTGTGATTTGTTCGCCGTTTTGCTTGTGCTCTTTGTTGCTATATGCATAGCGAGCGGCGTAACCCTCAGTAGTGTCAGCAGAGATCAGTACCGGCGACATGCCGTTTACAGTCATCTGCCACGAGCTGAGGAAGCGGGTGTCATCGTAGTAAAGTCCCAGTCCGACATTGTTTGCATGCGGAATCAGACCGGCACCGTCCATCAGAGCAAAGAGCTTGCCATTTTTGATGGTGGTACGCGGTTGGTCAGAAACACTGGCTTTGACAGGGACTTCCGTGTTTTCAGCAACACGTTTCATGGGAGTGATCCTAGGATTTGCTCCATCGCTTGGCGATCGGAGGCGGTGACCCATAGAGGGAGTGATCAGATACAGTCAGCGTCAATGCAGAGCATCAGGAGTCATAGCTACAGACAGTCGATGTGACAGCTTGTAGCAATGGCCCCATTCATATCGCGTACATCTACGGTCCGGGGTTAGCGGCAAGCAGAGTTGGATAGATGATGCTCGGTATAGGGTTGTGTGTTGTGACTGTGGTCTGAGAGAAAAGAAAGATATTTAGACCTTAGGCTAAAAAGTGTCTTCTCCCCTAGTACTAGAGAGAGCTTTATGCCTTTGCAAGATGAGTATCGTCCAATATTGGTCCAATTTTTACTTGTCAGTTGGACTTTGTCTCTGTGCGAGTTAGCGATTCTTGGCTAGGGGGTATTCTTCATCGGTTTTACCCACCTGCTTTTAAACTAGCTATTGCGGATCAAATCTTTCGTCTGGATTCTCTCGGTCGTCGATACTAGTATCGTAAACGAGCTTGTCGGGTTTTTTCGGCAAGCCGCTAACGCGCACACCAACTGCTTCATCGAGCTTTTTGGCGAGGGCTTCACTGGGGGTGCTCAGCGATGCAGCATAAAGCACTTTAGCGTCATTGCGTTTGGTGATGCCATCATTGATGATTTTGTATACGTAGTAACGTACCGCTGGCACTGTAAAAAATACCAGACCATAACCAAACAAAATGTACAGCAGGACTATAAAGTTGTGCATAATTGGGATGGTATTGACGTTGATAATCAAGCCCAAACTGCCACCAAGTACGGTGATACCAAACAAAATTATTGTAGTTAGTGTGCCACCGCTAACGGTGAGAAATGGCCATTCTTTTTCAAGTAAAGTCTTATCAACAAAGCGCAATTGAGAGCTGTTTTTTTGTGATGTGGACTGACGTTTGATGTGAGTCTGGTAGAGCCCGGCAAGCTCATCCACAGGGCGAGTCTGAGTCTTGGCGCCCTCCAGTGATCCCATGGGGATTGAGGCGGCACCTGCCTGACTCTGGAAGGCAGGGAAGATATAGACGATGTTGCCGCTCTCGGTCACTTCAGGTGAACCAGTAAAGCGTTGCAGTATCTGTATCATCCAGTCTTCATTGGCAGGGTTTTGACCGACATAAGGTGCTAATTGCTCAGCTGTTACTACACCCTGGTTTAACTCAATGATGCGAGCAATGGTCTGCCATTTAAGATCTTCAAAGCCGACATTGGGATTGCCGTCGCCAAAGAGATAGCTAAAGACGCTACTGAGGAAGTCTTTGCCCTGCTTTTTATTGGGATCGATGGGCTTGGCATAAGCATCGCCGCGCGCTGGCGTGTTGGTATAGGTATCAGGATAGATGCTGCCGTAGTTGCGACCATAAGGCGGAAAAATATAGCGCCAGTAAAAGAACCAGTCCCAGAGCCAGTCAAAAGCCCAGTAAAGATAAAACGGACGATGATAATAGCCGTCATTCCAGCCGGTGCTAAAGATATTGCCAAAGTCAAAGTTGAAGCCGCTATCGCTATCACTGTCTGAGTTGCCTTTAAGTAGCGCCACAATGGCGATAACCACCAGCGCTATCACGGCCACAAAGGCGCAAATTAAGGCAATACCAAACGAGATGCGCACAACCATAAACATGATGGCGCAAAAGGCTCTCAAAAATATCAGCGAAGCGTTAGCAATAACGCGACCAATGGTCAAAAAGAAATGCTTGGAGGCGTTGGCGGCGTAAGCTTGCTGGATATTGGGGAATTTATAGGAAATATTGCCTGATTCGGTCACTTCCAGGTGGGCGCTGGTCTCAGAGGCGATGTTATTCAGCTCACTGACGACCAAAGGCAAAGCAAGACCAGTGGCAGCAGCTACCTCGACCGGCACAATGCGCGGTCCTTTTGTGGCAATTGCTTCTAGGACTTTTTTCTTCTCCGGTGAGTGCACCGGTGCTACTAGATCTGGATAAGCGGGCAACTGGACAATTTCTCCAAGAGGATCTACTAACTATTTTGACGCAAAAGGGGTCAAAACCGCTAAATCATCATCTGGAATAAATAAATGGCGGGACCGACGGGACTCGAACCCGCGACCTCCTACGTGACAGGCAGGCGCTCTAACCAACTGAGCTACGATCCCAAGCCAGGCATGTCTCTGAGAAACATATCCAACAAGGATTAGAGAGTATAGCATGGCTTGACAATGCGAGGCGCGGTAATGATTTCGAAGGTGTTACAGATAAAAACACAATTGCATTTAATAAACGGCTTGCCAAGGTGTGCTAACTGCATAAGGCTGTTACGTATCAAGCTTAGGACTATATAGGCTTAATAGCTTCACAGTATTGAAGGCATAGGCTTGATCCAGCTCTCTCTTTATAACTAGGCTCTCAACGTAACCTTTATTCCAATTTTTTTTAAAAGCAGCAAGATCCCTCAAAAAGACTCGTCCCTTGACCAATTCCGACCTTCCTTTCCACATTCACATGGGGATGCGTCAGTAGTCGTTTGGGTCGCCACTGGTCGATGTCGGGGATTTTTGATGGGGCTGGGTAACTCTTGCCGTCAGCAAATACCCATCAGCGCTGTTTTTCAAAAAACCAACCCTCACTCCTCAGAAAGAAGGAGACAACAATGTCTACTTTCAATATCGTTATCTGTCTGTCTATCGCAGTTGGTATCGTTATTGCTTTCATGGTGTGGCGTAAGGACCGTCTGGCAAAGAAGCAGCTTGCTTCTCCGGACGCATGGGTGGAAAACGAAGAATTCGACGGCACCGTCGGAGATGAGTTTCCCAACCCGAACGTCGCACGTGCAAAGCTTATCGATCTCGACGACGAAAGCTTCAACGCTCAGGTTCTCAGCCAGGGCACTTCGCCGCTCGTCATCAAGTTCTTCACGACCTGGTGCTCGGGCTGCAAAACTCAGGGTCCCTTGATGGAACAAGCCGCAGCGAAGTTCGCTTCGCAGGCTACGTTCTACCAGGTGGACTGCGATCTTTCCGACAAGCTCCCGCGTAAGGGCAAGATCAGCAAGATCCCCACCACGTTCTTCATCAACCCTGCCACCAAGACTCAGCTTGCATACGTTGGTGTGCTGACTGTCGACCAGGTGGGCGAGATGCTCAATGAGCTTGCCGCTGAAAGCAAGCGTGGTACTCAGGTCGAAGCCGACTCCGAGCACCCGTACCTGCTCGGTTAAGCGTTCGACAAGTTTTTGAATTCTCGCGTGCTCAGGGCAAACCGGAAGCGATTCCATGCTCAGATTAGAGTGCGTGCATTTCAGTTGGCGCAGGAAGGTTGGATTTCCAACCTTCCTGTTTCCAATTTTTCTTGTTAGTCAGCTGTAGTTGTCCTGATTTGCAACGCCTGTAGGCTTTTTTTTGTTCTTGTAGATATTATATGCAGTAGTGTAATTAAATCAGCCTGTTGGCTAATTTCATGGATTTTATGGGTATATACATCGAGGTAGTACGGGATCAGTCTATGGCGTCGGATAGAGTTAGCGATACTGCAAAAGAAGGAAATCAGGCTCAGGCGCAAGCTAAGCCTGAAGAGCCAAGCAATGCTCATCTTTTAGACCAGAAGCCTTTTGGCGAGGTCAAGATAGCTGCTGCTCAGACAGCTGTGGATGCTAGCTTGTCAGCGCACGACAAATCTGTCGCCGATAAACAGTCTGCCGCTGGCAGCGCTGGTAAATATGAGACCCTGGCTATTGCGGGTGCAGTTGCTGTTGGGGCGGGACTGGCCTTTGCAACGAGGGGGCGCTCCCTGCTGGCCAGCGAAGGCACATTGGGTTTGGCAGCCAATAGTGCGGCCAAGCATCTTCCCGATGTGCTTGTAACTGGCACAAAAGTGGCTGGTGGCGCCGCCGAGCGGGCAGTTCTAAAAGGGGCGGCCGAAAACGCTGTTGTGGTTAAGGGGGCTGAGGGGGCATTAGCCGCTAATCCTGCTTTGCGCGAGCAAACAATAGCCGAAAAAGTAAGCGAAAAGACCTTTCACTTTGGTATAGATACTGCCAAAAAAGTGTTGCGACTGATGGGCAGGGCTGAAGAAGCCGAAGCTGGAGTAGTAGTAAGTGATGATGTCAGACGCAGCGTCTTTAATCGATTTTTGAGTCGGCTGGATCAAGATCGTTATGTCTTGCACGGTAGCTATCAACTTGAGTCCCAGCAATATATCGCGCGTAAAGCGGTCAAAGACGTGGATTTGCTGGCAATTGATCCAGCACTTGTAAAAGGCAGCAAAGTCGAGACCAATGCGGCGGTGCTAGATGACTTCAAGCGTATGCTCGCGCGTGACAAAAAAGACGGGCTCACCTTTGAGGTTTCTTTTGTAGACAAAGAGCTAATTCACTACTTCTTCCCGCGTATGCGACATGGTATTGCCATTGCCAAATCTGAAGGACAGGAGTTAATGCGTATTCCGCTGGATATAAGGCTTGGAGCAAAGACCGTACTGCCTCCCCAGGAGCAAGTTTTGCGCACGGCTGTGCCGGGCGGCGCGACGCAGGAGACTGTCGTGAGTGCGATGCGACCTGAGGAAACTGTTGCGTATAAGTTATTTAGTTACACAAATCGCACTATTGGTGGTGTCAATCGTAAGGCTAAAGATTTGACTGATGTGGCCAGTATTTTGCAAAAGGGAGTGGATGAACAGTTGGTCGTAAAGGCTCTGGAGGAGTGGACCAGCCGCGGGTTTACCATGGGCGCAATGCGGCATCCTGAGACTATCATGGGATTAGGGCGTTTGGAAGCGCGTCCTGAGCTTATGATGGGTCAAACTCGCGAGCAACTAGATGCTAGCTACAGATTGGTGCGCAACTACTATGACCGAGTGGCACCCAAAGTGGCTAACACTCCGCTGAGACCAGAGGTGAGCAATGGAATGTTTGCCCGTGTCGGTCGCTTTTTCGAGAAACAAAGTGTAGTTTATCCAAAAGAATAGAACAGCGCTTTATCCCAAGGGTTAAGGCTTGGGACCATCCAAGAGGGTTTGGGGTATTTGGGCTGATAGTGGCTATCTCTCTTTTTTGATTGACTAAAAAAGCTGCCAGACGTGTTAAGCTCAAAATTAAATCTGATTGACAGCGCAATCGCCCATGGTGGCACGGTTTGGTAAAGTCAAAATGGCTGAAACGCCCATGCAATATTGCTTTACAATACTTTCTTTACATTTGAGGTGCTTTTAAAAATACACCCGCCGATGTCCTTTTGTTTTGCCAAAGATTTTTATTTTTTTCATTTCCTTTGGTGTATACCAGATGGAGATTGGCTGAATCGGCGGGTTTTGCTCCATGCCTGGAGGTTTTGTGGTCTCCTGGCAGTAATAAAGGCGTATGCCAATTGGTCTGTTGTTGGTGGGCGGTTTGGTAGGGCTGACTGTGCCGCCCGTGCTGTCCATGCTGACCGCGCCGTTGTTGCTCGATGTGTTGTTTCTAGATGTGCTGTTGCTTTTGGCTGAGCTGTTGTTGTTCTCTGCGGCAACTTTTGCCATCAGGTAGCGGCAATAATACTGGCGATATTTGCGATGTGTTTTGCGCTTGAGGCGATTGTGATATTTGCGCCAGGGCAGCGGTAGATGTGCCTGTAGATTGTCTGGTTTAGCCATGGTTGGAGCCAGCCCGGTTAGAGGATCGATATGTGTCTTGTCTTCTCGATAACAGTCCACAACCATCCAGCCATCTTTTATTGGTGGGTTTGGTGCAAATATGTGCCAATCTTGACTGATGTGAGCTACTCTGAGCAGGCACTTCTGCCACGGTGCCATCGAGATTTTAACCCAGCCATAGCGGGGTGCCACATTGATGTTATAAGCGCTGATCCAGATTGCGCTACCGACGGCCAGTGCGACCGATGTGGTAATAAGGGTTGTAATTGCGGTGCCAGCCGTCTTTTGAGATCTAGGCTCTGATAGTTCTTTTGTAACTTTAGGCTCTGATTCTTGTTCTTTAGATTTAGGCTCTGATGGTTGTTCTATAGCTTTGGAGCTAAGATAGCTGAGAGCTTTGAGCGCTTTTAGAGACCTCAAATCACGCCAGTCTTCTGGTCTTAGCAAAAGTGCATAAGTTGCCACCATAATTGGTGAGAAGTCGCCGACATTCATAGTGAGCATGATGCCCATGTGCATTGATGTCAGTGCCAGTATAGCGAGGCGGCGCAGTAGTGGCTGAGCAAAAGGCGAGAGGATAAGCAAAGGGGCGGACCACTCTAGCGTCAATGTGGCAAAAGTCATGATACTGAGCCAGCCTAGCGGCAATTGCGCGACAGTGTGACCCAGTGGTGTGACAAATTGGTCCAGCTGCAGCGACAAAAATACTGCTGTGCCGTCCTGCCATGACTCTCCGTATTTGACTACAGCACTCCAAAAATAAATCAGAGCTATCTGTAAAACAATGGCAAAAGCAGCCAGTGATGGCTTGCTTAAGATTTCGGCATCCATACTTCTGTGTGATGGTGCTGTTTGTTGCTTCTTGTTGTTTTCGTTTTTGATGCAATCAAGAGCAAAGCGTTTGCCCATTGGTAAAAACAAAGTCCACAAAAGCATCGTCACCAGCACAAGGTGACTGTTTGACAGTATGAGCGGGTTGCGATTGAGCATACTTGTTAAAAAGACAAATGACACAATCAAACTAACGCGTGTCTTATATCCGAGTAATATGCCGAGATAGCCTACCAGTCCTACAAAAAACGCAAATTGTACTGACGGTAAATTTTGCAGATGATCAAACAAACTAAAGTGATAGAGTCCACTTGTCGCTGGCAGATGGGCTGACAGTGGCAGTACGCCGTCTTCAGTATAAAAATCGCGCAGGTAGGGTAGGCGTCCAAACCAATCGCGCAGCAGCATAAAACCCAGCAAAATACGAAACAACGCTAGCGATCTCAAATCGATGCGCAGATAAAAGTTACTAAGTTGCTGCCAGGTAACTGTGCGGATTGCCTGTCTCCAGAATGGTTTGAGAAGTGATTATTAGTCGGGAGTAATTACAAGAACGCTTTTGCCAGGAGATTCTGAAGAAATTGTTGATACCGCCCCTGGTCTCACGGTCACTTTGTCCGATGCCTGCTGCTTTTGGCGCCTCAGGTGGTTACTATTGTTTCATATGACTTATCTCACAAACGTTCTTCTTTTTAACATGTCAATGAGATTCTCATAGCTTCGCGAATTTTCTTTTTACCAGTATGCCGTGATCACCGATACAGCGTGTTACTTAGCCCGCACGGGCTGAGGGCTATCGCTTAGCATTCAGGCGTCGTTTTTTTCCAACCACCTGAAGTCCACCCGCACTATCTAAAACCCACCCTCTCAGCTATTGCGCCAGTCAGTTCTTTTACCTCAGCCAAATGTGCGAGGCGGCGTCTGCCGGCTGGTTAAGTGGACTTCCGTTCAACTTATCAAACACTCATCTACGGAGTAACCTATGGACCCTCAAAACCCTGTTAAGACTGTTCAAAAGCCACGGCGTGCTTATCTCTTCAACCAAGCTTTTGCCCAGTTTAGCGGAGGCAAGGCCATCGATGCTGCCAGTCGCGAGCGCATGCGCAGCGCACTCGGCGGCAAAGGTGCCGGGCTTGCCGAAATGACGCCAGGTGGTGTCAGTGTGCCCCCGGGGCTCACGATCACAACCGATACCTGCAACGAATATCACCTCAATAACGAGACCCTGCCGACAGGGCTGATGGAGGAAGTGAACGCTCAGTTGGGCTTCGTGGAAGATTCGCTGGACCGCCGTCTGGGCGATTCTGCTCGTCCACTCCTGGTCTCTGTGCGTTCTGGCGCCAAGTTTTCGATGCCGGGCATGATGGACACCATCCTCAACCTCGGTCTCAATGACGAGACTGTGGCTGGCATGGCTGCCCTCACTGGCAATCCCCGCTTCGCCTGGGACAGCTACCGCCGCTTCATCCAGATGTATTCCAGCGTCGTGCTGGGCATCTCCAAGCACTTCTTCGAGCATATCCTCGATGAGGTCAAGGCCAAGTACGAGGCCAAGCAGGACAATCAGCTCACCGCTGAACAGCTGCAGGAGCTCGTCGAGCGCTACAAGACCGTCGTCGCCAACATCTCCGGCGCCGAATTCCCGCAAGACGTGCAGGTGCAATTGGCCGGCGCCATCGAAGCGGTCTTCAAAAGCTGGCACAACCCCCGCGCCATCTTCTACCGTGACCTCAACAAGATCGATCACAAACTCGGCACCGCTGTCACGGTCCAATCGATGGTCTTCGGCAACATGGACGACAAGTCCGCCACCGGTGTGTGCTTTACGCGCAATCCGAGCACTGGTCAAAAGGTGCTCTATGGCGAGTATCTGGTGCGCGCTCAGGGCGAGGACGTCGTCGCCGGCATCCGCACCCCGGACAAGATCGCCAATCTGGCGGTCGACATGCCGGATGTTTATGACCAGCTCATCGCCACCACGGCCAAGCTGGAGGCGCACTACCGCGACACGCAGGACATCGAGTTTACGGTGGAGAGCGGCAAGCTCTACATCCTCCAGACTCGTTCCGGCAAGCGGACCGCTGAGGCAGCCGTGCGCATGGCGGTGGAAATGCTGGATGAGGGCATCCTCATTCGTGAGGAAGCTCTGATGCGCATCGACCCGCAGCAGCTCAACCAGATGCTCTTGCCGAGCTTTGACCCGGCGCAAAAAGAGCAAGCGGTCAAGGACGGCAAGGTCCTCGCTGTCGGTCTCAATGCCTCCCCCGGTGCTGCTATCGGTCACGTGGTCTTTGACCCGGACGAGGCAGAGCGCCGTGGCAAGGATGGCGAAAAGGTCATCCTGGTGCGCATCGAGACTTGTCCGGATGACATCCACGGCATCGTCGCCGCCCAGGGTGTGATCACCAGTCGTGGTGGCATGACCTCCCACGCTGCTGTCGTCGCTCGCGGCATGGGCAAGCCCTGTGTCTCTGGCTGCGAAGTGCTGCGTATCGACCTGGCCGCTCAAACGGTGACTGTGGCTATCGACGGCAAGTCGACTGTGGTCCGTCAGGGCGACATCGTCTCCATCGACGGTGCAACTGGCGAGATCTTTGTCGGTGCCATCGCCACTCGCGAGGCCTGCCTCACCGAGCACCTCAAGCGCGCTCTCACGCTCGCTGATCAGGTGCGCAAGCTGGGCATCCGCGCCAATGCTGACACTCCTCTCGACGCCCGTACCGCGCGCGAATTCGGCGCCGAAGGCATCGGGCTTTGCCGCACCGAGCACATGTTCATGAGTCAGGAGCGACTGCCTGCCGTCCAGGAGATGATTCTCGCTGGCACGGTGAGCGAGCGCGAAGCGGCTCTGAGCAAGCTGTTGCCGATGCAGCGCGAAGACTTCGTCGGTCTCTTCACTGCCATGCAGGGTCTGCCGGTCACAATCCGGCTGCTCGATCCTCCGCTGCATGAGTTCCTCCCCAAAATGGAGGACCTCAAGGAGGAGCTGCGCCAGCTCGAAGGCAAGAAGTCTGCGCTCTCCCGCGTGCCCGGTCGTAGTGCTCGTGGTCGCGGCACTCGCTATGACGACAAGATTGCCCACACCAAGACGCTCATCGCTCGCGTCGAACAGCTGCACGAGTCCAATCCGATGATGGGTCTGCGTGGCTGTCGTCTGGGCCTGGTGCATCCCGAAATTAACGTGATGCAAGTGCGTGCCATCTTTGAAGCTGCGATCATCGTGCAAAAGGCCGGCATGACCGTCGAGCCCGAGATCATGATCCCGCTCATTGGCCACATCGAAGAGCTCAAGGCTGCCCGCGACACGCTGGAAGCCGTGGCTCTCGAGGTGATGGATGCCGCTGGCGTCAAGGTGACCTACAAGTTTGGCACCATGATCGAAGTGCCGCGTGCTGCTCTCACCGCCGACCAAATCGCCACCCAGGCTGAGTTCTTCAGCTTCGGCACCAATGACTTGACTCAGATGACGTTCGGCTTTAGCCGTGACGACGCTGAAGGCAAGTTTTTGCACCACTATCTCGACGGTGTCGAGGTGCGTGGTGAGAAGCGCAAGATCCTCGCCGACAACCCGTTTGCGGTCCTCGACCGGGGCGGCGTGGGCAAGCTCATGCGCATCGCGGTCCAGGACGGACGCGCTGTCAATCCCAAGCTCAAGCTCGGCATCTGCGGCGAGCATGGCGGCGACCCGTCGTCCATCGCATTCGCCCATGAGATCGGCTTGACCTATGTCAGCTGCTCGCCCTTCCGTGTGCCGATTGCCCGCCTGGCTGCTGCTCAGGCTGCCATCGTCGAGGCAAGCGGTGCTGTTACTCGCGACAAGTGAGTGAGTAGCAAGAGATCCTCAAAAGGGAAGCTCTTGTAATAAAAACAAAGTCAGTACCTCAAAAGGGTGTCTTGACACAACCATCGCTACTAGTGCCAAACGGCGGTACTAGTGGTGGTGCTAACTGGTAAAAAGCACACCGGTGCTGAGCAGGACCATCTGGTTTTGCCAGCTACTTTGGCATACTTGCCTGGAGAGGGGTTGTCTTAAAAGACTTCCCTTCTCTTTTTTTGGACTTTATCTCTTGACAAGCGGGCTGGTTAAGTCATTTATGGGCTTTTTTATATGAGTCAGGCATTGTTCAAGACCAGGTCTTTGGTGACGTCCTTTGGTTTTTGACCGTCCACAAAAGTGAGGTCAGTGCCGTAGGTCTCTTTAGTTAGATAGATTGCAATTATTGAGAGCACAAAAATTACAGCCCCAACGCAAGTCATGGCGTTTGTTATTCCCAGTGCTGGTTTAAGAGCCATTAGTGCGAAGTTCATGAGGATAACGCAGCCTCTACTAAAGTTGGGAATGGTGGTGGCCGCGGTGGCACGTATGTTTGTGCCAAAACTTTCGGCAATCACTGTTGAGCCGACTACCCAGGTGCCAAATGTCATTCCGAGCATACTGCTCCATAGGTAGTATTCGTTAGCTGAGTGAAATGGACAGAATAAAAATACAAGGAAAAATACGCAGCCTGCTGACGAAAACACTGATATAGAGCGCTTTCTGCTTTTGAGCTTTTCGGCGAGATAAATCGCTAAAAAATCTCCTACAATCACCATGGTATAGCCAAAGCCAAGGACTGTTGCTGGATCTATGCCACTTATTCCTTTTGCTTTTGCTATTTCTGGTGACAAGCTCCAGACTATCTGGGGCACAAAAACTGTAGGTAAAATCAGTAATATGCCTTGTACAAACTTGCCGCGCAAGCCGCTATTGCTCAAGATCGGGGTTAGTCCACCATACTTTATTCCGGTCTGATGTTTTGTGCTGCTAAAGAGTATTGATTCGTGCAAGCGACAGCGCAAAAACAAGAGCGCAAGTCCCATCAATCCGCCTACGACATAGCAAGAGCGCCAGTCTATTGTTTGTGCTACAAACGAGGCCAGCACCACTCCTACAAATCCTAAGATGATAAATATGCCGACTCCCAGTCCCCGCCTTTTGTCAGAGAATTCTTCTGAAATGAGGGTGATGCCAGCTCCCAGCTCTCCTGCCAGACCAATACCAGTCAAAAATCTGAGAATGCCGTATTGCCATGGGTCTTGCACCATCGAGGTCAATAGCGAGGTAATGGAGTAAAGCAAGATGCTGCCTAGTAGCACTCTTGTCCTACCAAAGCGGTCCCCGAGTTTGCCCCAGATATAAGCCCCCAGGATAAGTCCAGCCAGTTGAGCGTTGATGATGTTTACGCCGACTGCGGTAACGGCGTCTGGGTCGAGGCCGAGTGACTTAAGAGACTTGACGCGCAGCATATTAAAGGCAAAAAGGTCAAACATATCGACCAGGTAGCCGGTGCCTGCGATTACCACAGTGGGCGATGCAAAAGCTTTTATTAGGTCTTTGATAATCAAAGAGGTGCCCCCAAGGCTTGGTCTTATTAACCAGTCTAGGTGAGTGGCGGTACAATTTTGGGACAATACTGAAGGAGTGCACCTGCTTTGAGGACTGCTCAATAAGTCTAGCTTTCTGCTCAACTCTCTGCGCGCATCAGCACCTTGCTTGGCTCATTGCCAGACTAACTGATTTGATTGATACTGGAGATAGGTTTGTCAATCTCTGGTGGTGGCGATGGCTGACGATGATGACTTGCTTGGTAGATTTAGCATAACTAGCCCCTGCCCCATGTCATTTAATGACATGCAAGGTGATGACAAAGTGCGCTTCTGCAGTCAGTGCTCTAAAAATGTCCATAATCTCTCCAATATGTCCAAAGCCGAAGCTGCCGAACTTGTGCGTAAATCTGACGGCAAAATTTGCGCCTTTATTAGACGAGATGAGCGAGGCAAAATAATCACTGACAATTGCCCACAATTTTTGCGCAACGCAAGAAATCGGTTGTTTGACAAAATCGCGTCAATTGCATCATGGTTGGTCTTAATTGGTTTGATGCCAACCGCTTTTATATTTACCAAGACGATGAGCGGCGGCGGTGGCGGCGGACTTACTAATATTAGCGCTGCCTGCCAAGCCGAATCTGTTAGGACCATTGCTCCCACAATTATTACCGGTTGGATGAGTTTTAAGCTGATTACACTTTCAGCTTCTCGTTTTAGGCTATCCAAGAACGTCGAAAGTTTGATTCTACTGACTTTGCCGTTTTCCTTTGGATTTTTTGTCTATTTCAAGGAGGTAGGTGCGTGTAGATTGTTCTTCGCTGAGTCTATTGTCACAGGATTGATTTTAGCTGGCTCCACCTATGGCTTTGCTTTCTTGCTTAGACGCTTAAGCAAGGTGGACCAGCTCAAGTGAGCTTTTGCAATTGGGATGGTGTCCTATAGCAAGGCTGTCAAATCTGTTAGTGATTTTGGGACAGTTCGGCGGTGCGATTGGTCTTTTTGTGTTTTACATTGAATGAGAAATTGGCCTAATTTTTCTCACTCTATGCGAGTTATAAAAAGAGGCACGGTAGTGAGATGTCCGCAACTAGCTTAATATGAGCTGGCAAAGTTGCTAGATATGGAGCTTACCGGACTTACCTGGATGACAGCATCTACCAGGCTGCCCGGCTTACTGGCGACCCAGCCAGTGCCTGCTTTACTTATCCAAAAGTGCCCATCAAACTTGTTGTCGTTGATTTCTCTAAAGTCGTCGCGCAAATGCGCGCCTCGCGATTCTTCCCTCAATAGAGCTGCTTTAGCTACCAGTTGTCCTAAGAGCAATATATTGCGCGCGGCAAAATCACTTTTAGTGGGTGTTTGCACAGTCAAGCAAGGTGTTTGCAGTATCTCTTCCAGGCTGGCTTTTGAGCGCACCATGCCAGCTTGGCGATACATCTGTTTTTGAAACTCTTTTAGATCTGTGGGTACAAGCAGGGGTAATTCAAGTAGTAGAGCGGCTGGATGCTGGCGATTGAGCGCATGGTCAGCCAATGTTGGCTCACTGTAGTCCGCTGCGGCTGCATCGGCGCGGGCGATCTCACTACTCAGATTGAGCGCCATCACGCCTGCCTCTAGCAGCGAATTGCTAGCCAATCTATTGGCACCGTGCAGACCAGTGCAGGCACACTCACCGATGGCATAGAGCCCGGGGATTGTTGTTTGTCCGGTGGTATTTGTTTTGATGCCACCCATCATATAGTGCGCTGCTGGAGCCACTGGTATCGGCTGTGTTAGTGCGTCTATACCGTATTGAGCGCATGTTGCTACGATATTGGGAAACTTTGCTGCAATTCGTTCGACCCCAATCGGTCCTAAATCCAGGTAGACATTATCTAAGTTATTTTCACTCATTACGGCATGGATAGCCCGAGAAACAACATCTCTTGTGGCTAGCTCCCCATCGGGATGATAGCGCTGTACAAATCTCTCGCCTGTATGGTCTAGCAAAGTCGCCCCCGCGCCTCTTACTGCTTCAGAGATCAAAAAGGCTGGTGCATTGTCCAGTTTTAGAGCTGTTGGATGGAATTGTACAAACTCCATATCCATTAGTTGAGCGCCGGCTCTGTAGGCAATGGCGACACCATCGCCGGTGGCGACGGAGGGATTGGTGGTGCGTTCAAATACTTGCCCAAGTCCGCCTGTAGCCAGTACTGTGCGTTTGGCGTATACATAAATTGTGCCATTATCGTCGAGCAGTTTTGCTCCATGGCAGACTGCATTGTTATTGCTTGTGCTGCAGTTACCGCTTGTGCTGTTTTTATGGCTTGTGCTACTGATATTGCTTGTGAGCAAATCGATAGCGATTGTGTCTTCGAGTATTGTTATCAGCCCTTGCTTTTGAGCCTCGCGCAATTTTAAGCAAAGGGCGCTGGTGATGGACAGCCCGGTGGTGTCTTTGCTGTGGATTACTCTTGCTTGTTTGTGACCGCCTTCAAGAGCTAGATCCAACTTGCCCGCGCCGGTTTTGTCAAAGTTTACGCCGAGGCTGGCTAACTCTTTAATCAGTCTACCGCCACCCTCGACTATTTCTCTTGCTGCAGTGGGGTCGGTGAGTCCTGCTCCAGATTTGATTGTGTCTATATAGTGGGCTTCTGGAGAGTCAAATGGATTGGCTCCTGTAACCGCTGCTACTCCGCCTTGAGCCCAGCTACTGTTAGAGTCAGATAGTTTTGACTTTGAGACCAGTACAAGGCGTCTGCTTTTGTCTGTCTGATTTTGGCAGAGCTTTAAAGCCAACATCAGCCCGGCAAGCCCTGAGCCGATGATCAATACATCGGCATCAATTGTTCTTGCGATTTGTTCAGATATTGGTCTAACAGCAGACATTGTCACTGCTCCTTATCATCACTAAAATATCGAAATCATGCGCTCGATAGCCAGTCTCGCTCTGTCGGCGGTCTCAGTTGGTACAGTCACTTGATAGACGTCTTCCACTAGCGAGCGGTGCAGTTTTTCGAGTGTGATCATCTTCATAAATTGGCAGCTCATCTCGGAGCTAATCGGCAGAAATTCTTTTTCTGGGTTTTCTTTTTGCAGTCTGTGCAAGATACCAATCTCGGTGGCAACTACAAATTTTTTGCTGGTTGACTTACTAGCTTGCTGAATCATGCCCTCTGTGGATGCCACTTTGAGTACATCTTTGCTATCGCCCCCGTTGCGTACAACTCTATCGAGATACGGTGTCAGGCAGCCGCACTCGGGGTGAATAAGCAGCTCAGCATCTGGATGCTCTTTGATTTTTTCTTCGATTTTGCTGGGGTGCACTGCTGCGTGCACGTGGCATTCGCCCATCCATATGTGCATGTTCTTGCGACCGGTGACCTTTTGCACCCAGGAGCCGAGGAACATATCAGGTAAAAACAAAATCTCTTTGTCTTCTGGTATCGACTGCACTACTTTGAGAGCGTTACCAGATGTGCAGCAATAGTCAGACTCAGCCTTGATTGCAGCAGTTGTATTGACATAAGAGACGACGACGGCTCCTGGGTGCTGTGATTTCCATTCGATTAGCTGTGCTAGATCGATAGATGCTGCCAGTGAACAGCCGGCCTCCAGGTCTGGGATCAAGACGCGTTTTGTGGGACAGAGTATCGCAGCTGTTTCGGCCATAAAATGCACACCGCAAAAAACAATCGTCTCTGCGTCAGTCTTTGCCGCTTGCTGGGACAATCCCAGAGAATCACCGACAAAGTCTGCCACATCCTGAATGATAGGAATCTGGTAGTTGTGAGCCAGTATCACGGCGTTTTTCTTCTTGCTCAGTGATTTGATTTCATCGATGAGCACTTGAGACTTTTGGTCTACTGTTGCCAGAGTGGTCATTTTGCTTGTTTCAACCTCTTTAAGTACCCATCGCGAAGCGCTCAGAAAAAGTAAGCGTACTATTTACGTTATATCACCTTTGTTTGACAATCTATCAGATCGCCCGGGAAGATCAAATTAAACCCAAAAATTCACCTGGATGCCCGTTTGGCGTTTTGGGTGTAAACCTGACCAGCGTTACTTTTACGCCTTTGATAATCCGTATCTAATTGTTGCAGAGACGGTAAGGTGGATCAAAAGTGCCTGGTTACAGTCAAATTTTTGAGACTTTGATTTGGATTTTGGGTCCAGGCTAGGGCAAAGTTTTGCTTCTTTTGGCGCTTTTGGCACCTTAAATGGACTGTTACAGTGCAAAATTGCTAAAAATGAAAATGCCTCTCCATGGGCTTATCGTATACAATACGATAAGTAAAAGTGGTTACCTATTGGCGCATTGCGCCACGGTGGGCTCTGGGGGAGTACAAAGCGGTAAATAATGGCAAACGAACCAATCAAAGTAACCGTTGATACCGTGGCGCTGGCGGTCCAGCAAGGTCAGCTTGAGCTCCTTTTGATCAAGCGTAAGCACGACCCCTTCAAAAATCTTTGGGCTCTGCCCGGGGGCTTTATTGGCGATGATGATGAGACTGTAGAGCAGGCTGCGGCTCGGGAGCTATTGGAAGAGACCAATGTCGGCGATGTCTATTTGGAGCAGCTCTTTACCTTTGGCGATAAGGGGCGCGATCCCCGTGGTCGTGTCGTTACCGTGTCGTATCTAGCACTCTTACGCCAGGATGATCTGGAGCTTAAGGCCAGCTCTGATGCCAGTGGCGTAGCCTGGTGGCCGGTGCTTGATTTGCCCCGTCTAGCCTTTGATCACAAGCGTATCGTCGAGTACGCGCATCAACGCATCAAATACAAAATTGAGTATTCAGCGGCTGCTTTTAATTTGCTGCCTGATAAGTTTACTTTGCGCGATTTGCAGTCGGTTTATGAGGCTGTGCTGGGGCGCTCTGTGGATAATCGCAACTTCCGCAAACGCTTCCTCAAGTCTGGCATTTTAAATGAGCTGGACGAGACCTCTCAGGAAGGCTCACATAGACCCGCACGCTTGTACAGTTTTGCCGAGCAAGAGTTTGAACAATTGCCAGATAGACCAGCTTTTGTGTTTTAGTTTATTTCTCAAGTTCTGCTTTTAGTGCCTGGGCTGCTTGATTTGATAATCCTTTTTGTACAGCCAATTGCACTGTCCAATCTCCCAACTGTTTGTATAGTTGCGCAAGTTTTGGGTCAGTTTTGTTGAGGGCATTGAGATGCATTTTGATAGTGTTTACATCGCCTCGGGCGATGGGACCTGTCAGTGCGCCGCTTGTGCCTAATTGGTCTATGTTAGTAATTGTCTTTTGTATTAGTGGGCTCAAGGCTTGCCATGCCAGTTGCGGGTCCAGTCCTGCTGCTTCTGCTGTGGTCAGGGCAATGTCCATCAGACTTACCAGATAGTTGCAAGCGATAACTGAGGAGCAGTGGTAGAGCACTTTCTTTTCGGTGGCAATTATTTTTGGTATGCCGCCAGTGCTCTCGATCATGCTAGAGAGAGCGGCAACTGCTGTCGCTTCTCCTTCGCAAAACCAAAAGGTACCAGGCATAAAATCAATTGATGATTGCGCAGTAGAGAAAGTCTGGAGTGGATGCGCTGAAGCTATTTTGGCTCCGCAAATATCGCGAGCCTTAGCTAGTACCTCACTGCTTAGAGCACCGCTGCAATGAGCCACTATTTGACCTGGAGTAAAGACTTTATTTTGTGATAGCTCATGGCAAACCGACTCAATGGCATCGTCAGGTACTGTGAGTAAGATAATGCTTGCTTCTATTGGTTGATTGTCAAGAGTAAGGGCTTTTACATCACCTAGAGCTTTGGCTGCTAATTCGGTTTTGTCTCTGTCGCGTCCGGCAATTGCTTTGATTTTATAGCCAGCCTTTTGTGCGGCTATGGCTATCGTTGTGCCTACCCGACCTGGACCTATTATTGCCAGGGAGTGTTCGGGGATGCTTTTGTTTTTTTGCTCCAAAATACTTTCTCCAGAGCGATATTTGCTAACTAATGTCTTGCTCGGGTGAGCGAGTTGTGATCTTATCGCAATCGGCTGCCTTGCAAATAGCCTAAATATGTTGACAAATGGAGGCACCACTTAGGGTGCCTTAAAGGCAGTATCGAAATGTTGCTAAGAGACTCTCTCCAACATTAAATGGCTGGAAATAAGCAGGATGGCTGCTTATCCAAACATTAAATTGGTCTGGTTGCTGCAAGTTGAAAATTGGAAGGTTAAACCTTGCCGAATGGTCTTGTCTTCCGGGTCAGTTATTACTATGCTTTACCAGTCATTTAACCGTTGCTTAATAGCAATCCTCTAGCCACAAGTGTCGTCTTTGTGAGACTATTGCTCTCGCACTGGCGGGTTCTCTTGCTGGCGTTTTCTAAAGGAGTCTTTTCTGAACAACGGACAGACCACTTATTCAGATAGCAAATCTGACGCTAGATCTAGCGGCGATTTAAACTTCCAGCCTGTGCCTGCTGGCATGGAGACTGCAGAAGTCTGCATCATAGGTGATGGCAAAGCAGTTTTTGTCATTGCCGATTTGATTTCTAAATCTCAGCTTGCCGATGGCACACCATTAAAAGCCAGGATTTTTGCCGATCTTGGTATGCAAAAGAGCCTCAACAATGCTCTCGATTATTTGATGCCTGCTGGTATCTCTGACTCGCTCAATCCCTATCTTGGACCTAGCGATGTCAAACACACCTGTGACGATGTGGTTGTTAAAATCAAGCATCACACCAGACGCAAAGCCATGGACGCCCGGACTGCCCGCGAAAAGTTTATGGCCAGTCAGTTATTGACCGGATTGGAAGCAGCTGCCACAGGCAACAGTTTTATCGATTTGATTGAGCTTTTGCAAAGAGAAAATGTCTCGGTTGAGTCTTTTGGCGCCAATCACGAGTTTGCTTCTGCTTTTGTCTTTGCCTGTCCTGCCACTGCCTATGGTGCTCATCTTGACCGCCTGGCCGGTGCCATTGGCGATGGTAGCACTGTCATATTAGTGGGCGCGCCTATTTTGGCTGGACTGGAGTTTAACCACCAACTAAATCTGCGTAGACCGGGTGCACGTGTCAATGTAATTGAGATGGATGAGCTTTACTCTACAGTGGTCGAGCGTCCTGATGGCTCATTTTTTGTCACACCGGCCAGACGGGTCAATATTGCTGGTCCTACCCGCAATGAGACCAGGCGTGCTATGTGGTTGGCATCGCTTTTGTCCCGTGACTTGATGCCTGCTAGTGGCTTGATTGAGCGTGGTTTGCTTGATGCCCAGTCGATTGTCAGACCTCTATTTCTTTTGTCAGCTATGCTTGGTGCCAAGATTGACGCCCTCGGTGATCTGTCGAGATTGCTCAATAGAGCCAATCTAGCCATGCTGGTTGATCTCGAGCAAGAGCTTAATCATCTGGCTCTAGCAGCTCACTGTCAGCCTGTTGACTTTGCCAGATCTCTGCGCGAAGAAGCTGACTTGCGTGGATTGGCTCAGGGACCCGTATGCGATGTGACTCTGGCTGAGGCCCTCGTCACTATTGCCGGTAAATGGTTTAGCGGTACGAGCTGGTCTTATGGTCAAGCTCAGTACTTCCTCAGTAGCTATGTGGCCGAGCACCTTGTGCCTCTGGCACAACTAGCGAGAGTATTTGATCTCGCTGTGCCAGTACTTGATTCAGTTATTCAACTGGCATCATCTGTGGTTGGTACAGATCTTGTGGCTGTTGGTCGTACTTTTGATGCAATCGGTCTGGTAAATGTCAAGCGTATCGATTTGCTGGAGATGACCGAGGCTTAGGCGCTGTGCGAGCTAGCGCTTCTTGGCAAGATGGTCTGTTGTCATGCTTTTTGCTTTGAGGTGGCTCTATGGGGCTTGTGGTGGCTTGTCACGAGGTGCCAGCTCCGCTTCTTTGCAATGTTTGTAAGAGCTTCTTATAAGTATTAGCTCTATTTATTTATTGCATCTTCAAATCTGATGTCATGAGTATTGATACAGATAGGCTTAGTTACTTAGTTTTATGGTCCATTTCTTCCCCTGACACCTCGATATATCACCCCGCTAAAAACCCGTTCACAACTCCCTTTTGAACATTCAAGCTTCCCTTCCGGGAAGAGCGCGTCGATATAACCTGGTTTTCAACTTGGGCTCTTTTGAGAAGTTGAAGAGAAATGGGCCTTTCAGCGAAACAGCGGACCTTCTGGTCTCCTCTTCGCCCTGGCTGCTGCGTGCGTTTGTACGTGGCGTGTCATAACTTTTAAATCAAGGGGCAACAACATGCCTTTTATCAAAGCTCTCAACGTTCCAGAGCTTCTCGGTCTTGCGCCTATCGCGCAGGTCAGCGACGAAGACATCTGGAACCACCTCGTCACACCTACCGTGAAGGGGTTACTCGGTCCCATCATCAAGTCGGAGGGCCCGCGTCTTGTTGAGACGGTTGAAGGCCTGTTCCCCGGAGATAAGGGTTCCAATCTGAATCGCCACCAACTGATGGATAGTTCTGGCAAGCTTGTGGAGACACTGCTTCGCTTTCCCTACGTCCATCACCTCTATCGCACCGCCAACGGTGTGATGGTGATCAAACGCGATTTTGTTAAGGTGCAAGTCCTTGCCTGGTTTGGCGAGGTCGAAAAAGGAAAAGCGGAGTTGATCTTTAAGGCGGCACTGCGCGATCGGCGATTTGACGGTACTCGTCGCGCCGACGACTGCTCCCTCCTGGATTACTCCTATGCCGATCCGCATCTCAACAAGCGCATCAGCACCGAACTCTCTTCCGTGGAGCTGTCCATCTACGGCTTCATGCCTGGTTCTCGCGTCCTGGACGCTACCGGGGATGAGGAGTATGACCGTTTCATCAATAACCCCTTCAAGTTTCTGTCCGAACCAGACCGCTTCCTCGCGCTCTTTCAGCGTGGCTTTCACAGTAAGCGTGGTCCCGGTCAGCTCATGGCTGCTATCCCCGATGTCTCGCGATTTTGTCTTGCCGGCTTTGAGTATCTGGCTCGCAAGCAAGGTTACGATCTGATCGAGATGGCTGCCAGTCATTACCATGTGGCACGATGGGCTGTTAGCGGTGGTTACGATTATGCATCGCCTGCTCACAAGCAAGCGGTGGATTATCTGGCTGCCGGTCTGGAGTACATCCGACACAACGGTACGCCTCTCACTCGCACCCAGCAATCCTGGGTCTGCGTGCTGCAGAGTCTGCGTCCCATCGCGCGCATTCCCGAGGCACTGCGCTTCATCACGCCTGAGCACGCTCATCTGACGTGGCCTCAGGATAACGTGTCAGATCGCAGTCTCTGGATGTACAAGACGCTCTCAGAGCGTGCGCGCGGCTTTACGCCGATGATTTCCTTCGAGCCTCCTGCAAATTGATTATTCATACTCGGAGCACCAACGGTGCTCCTTTTTGTCTTGACTGGCTGAAAGGAGTCAGATATGTTCAAAAACAATAACAAACCTCTGAGTCTTGCGGAGATGCTCGGAGTGACACCCATCGTGTCCATCACTCCCGACGAGATCTGGGCTGAGCTCATCACTCCCCAGACTCGAGCCATGCTCGGTCCCATCGAATCTGTCAAGATCTCGGTGCGTGATACCGTAGCTGGTGATTTCCCTGGCGATGAGGTGAGCAACCTCAATCAGCATGCCATCGGTGGCGACACCGGTCGTGTGCGTTATCCGTACGTCAACTGCTTCTACAAGACCAAGTGGGGCGCGTTGACCATCAAGTATGACCCCACCAAGGTCAAAGTTTCTGGCTGGTTTGGTGACCTGCGCTCGCCGCAGCTGATCTTCAAGCTGGCTCTGCGTGACCGTCGCTACGATGCCACGCCGCGCGCCAACGACTGTTCTCTGCTGGACTTCATGGGCTACCATGAGCAGATCAACAAGCCGCTGGAATTTCCTGGCAAGCCCGAAGGCAGCAGTGCGGTGGAGCTTTCGGTCTACACCTTCATGCCTGGCTCGCGCATTGCCGAGGCATGCGGTGACACTGAGCTCGAACGCTTTGTCGAAAACCCCTTCCAGTTTGTCAAAGAGCCCGAGAAGTTTCTCAAGCTGTTTGACCAGGCTTGGAAGAGCCAGCGCGCTCCGGGACAATGGGGTAACCCTATCCCTGACGTGGCCAAGTTTATCCTCCCTGTGGTGGACGACATGGCGCGGCGCAATGGCTATGACTACATCGAGAACTGTTCCAGCCACTACCACGTCTACAAGGTGACGGAGTGGTGGGGTTACCGTATCGCTGACCCGCAGATTCAGGCGGTGATGGACCAGTTCAACCGTGGTATCAAGTCTCTCAAGGACAAGGGTATCAAGCTCACTCGGACTCAGGAATCCTGGGTCTGCGTGGTGCAGAGTTTGCCCGAGGAGTACATCCCCGCGCACCTCAACCTGCATGGTCCCAAGTGGCCACAGGACAACATCACTCCAGTCAGTCTCTGGATGTACAAGCCTCTCTCTGAGCGGGCCGTGTCTGCTGCTAAGCATCAAGCTGATCTAGCGACCCGTGCTGCCGCCGCCGCTGCTCTCGAGGTTGCCACAAAGGTAGAGGTGGCGTCTGCTACGACGTCGGTCGCTGTTCCTGCTACGGTGGATACACCTGCGCTGGGAGCTGCTGCTGCACCCGTAGTCGGCGATGCTGCCGTTGTGGCTGTCCCCGATGTCGCTACACCGCATGGCTCCAAGCCGAGCGGTCAGTAGCAGGGCCGGATGTTTTGAGCCATTGCCTCAGGGTGATGGCTGACGGATAGACAAGGGCAATTGTCTGTCTGGTGATTTCACCGTCCACCGGTATCAGGTCTAGAGCCTGTGTCGGTGGGCAAACGCCACTCCAGATGTGAGTTAGCACATTGAGCAAGATGAGCTTGCGTAAGGGAGATCGCTCTCCCTTTTCCTGCATGCGTGGGATGGAAGTCTCGGCTGCAGCAATCATAAAAGCCTTTGACAGTGTCAACCGTGGCAATGGCCAGCTGATCATGATGGTCGGTTTGCCTGCCTCCGGTAAGAGCACCATATCCGATGCCCTTGTGGCGGCTGGATGGG
Source organism: Candidatus Obscuribacter sp. (assembly GCA_016718315.1). Lineage (GTDB taxonomy): Bacteria > Cyanobacteriota > Vampirovibrionia > Obscuribacterales > Obscuribacteraceae > Obscuribacter. Next base: position 94,103 of record JADKDV010000004.1, read on the forward strand.
TGCGTCTCAACAAGGACACGCTGCGCAAAGAGCTGTACGGAGACGAGGCCATCCAGGGTGATGTGAAGGAGGTCAATCGCCTTTACTATCAGCGCCTGGAAGAGGCACTCGTGGCGCGCAAGAGGATTGTGGTCGACAACATCAACCTCAATTACTTCTTCCGCAAAGGCACGATTGAGCGTGCTCGCCTTGAGGGCTACCGGGACATCAGCAATGTTGTTCTCAAAGTCCCCGTGGAAGAGTGCATTCGTCGTAACGCTGGTCGTGAGCGCAAGGTGCCCGATGAGGTAATCCGCGCTCATGCCGCGACCCTCTATGGCGGTGGCATGCCCACCCCCAGCGAAGGTCGGGTCTTGGTCCTGGAGCCGGGCAGCGGTCGTTTCCGCTTCCGGGTCCGGCGTGTCAGAGCGCCTGTCTTCAAACCGCTGGCTGTCAAAAAGAGCTAGCGGGGCGCTTATTTCCTGTCGCGGATAGCCCTGACAAAGGCTCGTCCGAGGAGGGCTCAAATGTCCAAAGTTTTAGTACTCGATAATGCAAACGAGCCTCTCAATATCTGCGACTGGAAACGTGCTGCGTCTCTCATCACCACTGGCAAGGCTACTGTTCTGGAAGAGCTTGAAGAGCCTTCCAGTACTGGTACCGCCGGTGGTGATGAAGGCAATGGCGCAGCAGCTTCCAAGCAAAAACGGGCGACAGTTATCCGGCTCAAGCGCTCTGTGAAGCGCCCGCAGCCCCGACTGTCACCCAGCCGCAGAAATATTTTCCACCGTGATAACTATACCTGCCGCTATTGCAAGGCTCGTGGCAAGGGAGTTGTCCTTACGCTGGATCATGTCACGCCCCGCTGTCAGGGTGGCAAGAATAGCTGGGAAAACCTGGCTACGTCTTGCTTTGCCTGTAACAACAAAAAGGGCGGTCGCAATCTGGAAGAGTCCGGCATGGTGCTCACGCCTGTGCCTCCTCGTCCAGCAGAGGTCGTGGCTTTTCGCGCCTCGATGTTCCGCCGTCTGGGTATGAGCTGTCCCTCCTGGGATAAGTATCTGCCCACGGCGTCTTAAACCCGCAACAATCAACCGCTGGCTATCGGATAGTCAGCCACAGGAGACAGAGACAATGTTCTGTAAAAAGTGCCCCACCGCTCACGCCGCTGTCATGCGTCCCGACGTTGCCTGCAAGGGTAACTGCGGCAAGCTGATCAAGTGGTACAACAGCTTCTGCAAGGCTTGCAGCGACAAGCTCAAGAAGTGCGAAGACTGCGGCAAGTAACCGCAATTTTCTTCTGACCTGATTTGAAGACGCCACAACGCAAGCCAGAAATGGTCTGGGTTGTGGCGTTTTTTTTGAGATGGAGAATGTCATGAGAACAAAAGCTCTGACCAATATTGTGGACCGACCATCACCCAATCAGAGTGAACGCAATGGTCAGTCCGTGCAATTTATTGTGCTGCATTACACCGCAATGAAGACTGCTGAAGCCGCCATTGAGCGTCTCTGTGACCCTGCCAGCCAGGTCAGCTCGCATTACGTCGTCGACGAAGCGGGCGTGATTTACAGGCTCGTGCCCGAAGACAAGAAAGCCTGGCATGCCGGGGTTTCGCACTGGGACGGCAAGACCGATCTCAACGTCAGCTCGGTGGGTATTGAGATTGCCAATCCCGGCAATGTCGATTTCCCCCGCGCACAGATGGATGCTGTACTGGCTCTCAGCCTTGATATTGCTCGTCGTCACAAGGTTCGACCGTTCTATGTTGTTGGTCATTCGGACATCGCGCCGGATCGCAAACAAGACCCGGGCGAGCTTTTTGACTGGCAGTATCTTGCGGCAAACAAACTCGGTGTCTGGCCCAGCCCTACTGCACAGGACTATAAGACGTCTGCCAGCTGGGGTGATAGCCAGGTGAGTGGTGCTCTGGTTCGTCTCGGTTTTCGCCCGGGTGTGGACCTGACCATTCTGCTCAAAGCTTTTCAACGACACTTCCAGCCCGAGGCTTTTACCTCTGGTCAAGCTGGTATCGCTGATGTCGAGACGAGAGCGAGACTGGCTTGTCTAGTGCGTCGCAAGGCTATCGGCGATGGTGTCCGGGCGAGCGTTGCGCGTAAGCGTAGTGCACGGGTGTGATACCAAAATACTGTTTTTTAGTTGGAGATCCGGTATGCACCTGGTAAGGTGTCTGCCGGATTTTTCCAATACCTCCATCGTCGTAAACGCTGACCAGTGCCAATTATTTCATCAATTGTTCTATGATAGAGCATAGTATAAATGGGCTTTTTACGAAATAATTGGCAGCCTTGTTTACAAATCGATTACAAACCGATGGCATTATGAGTACACCCGCTTCCCCCCGGAGTTTTAAAAATATGAATAACGCATTCGAGAGAGAGTGTGCCGCTGCGCACGTATGCAACGATGACAAAAATATCGCTGAGAAGTTGCTGAGCGACTCCAGACCCGTTAAATACGCCTCAACTCCAGTTGATCTAAATGTAGGCAATGATGTCGCTAATCCCGGATTGCTCGAACAAATGCGTGCAAGGAATTTGAACGCGCCAGGGCCTAGTGGCGCTAAGGGATCTGAAGGTGTTGAGCCTGCTCCTAAGGTTAACCCGCTATCGAAGAAGCTGACTCTCAGTCAGGCAGACAATGATGTCGCCAATCCCGAATTGCTCGAACAAATGCGTGCAATGAATTTGATCAGGCCAAAGCCTGAAGGCGCTAAGAGACCTGAAGGTGTGGAGCCTGCTCCTAAGGTTAATCCTCTATCTAAGAGAGTCGATTTGAAAGAGTTGACTACGCTCACAGCCCAATTGTTGTCTGATAGAAGATCTGCGCAAACCAGCAGTTATAGAGTGCAAACTCACAGGTGGCATCCTTGCGGATGACCACCTGTTAATTGCGAAAAGGTCTGAATCTGAATCTTCAGGTCTTAGTCCTGCGGCGGATTTTGCCCATCGGCAGGATTGTTGTCGGCGCCAAAGTAGACGATGGTGCGGTAAGAGACGCCATCGGCACGGTCTGAGCAGCTGGTTTTGCTACTGTCGCGCGACCATTTGCCACCGCGAGGCAAGTAGGCAAAGCTATCGTCGCCCTGGACAAAGTCTTTGCCCGGTGCCGTGTAGATCCAGTTGACCAGATCATCGCCTTGATAGCAGAAGCTACCAGCGGGGAGATGATAGACCACGCGACCGCGGTGCACATAGTGCGACTTGGGGGTAGCAAAGACGGGTGCAGCGAGCAGTTGAGCGGCGGCGAGGGAGCAAGCAAGCAATGTTTTGAAGCACATAGAGACTCCAGAAAAGTGAGAATTGAAAATTGAACGGCAAGACTATTTGACCCGAGGTAAGACACCGCGCTGGCTATGGCGAGCAAAAGTGTGCAAATTGTCGGCTGGATAGTCTTGGGGGAATTAAATGGGGACAAAGAAGTCTTGGAGGAATGTATAACCAATAATCGATAACGCGCTCTGCTTCAATAGAACAACACTAAGTTGGCTCTCATCTCGCCGGGGAAGGGCATGAGCGGGCTTGATTTAGGTTAGCAAAGCTAGCGCTTACTGGCATTTTAACTTATGCGAAAAGGCTCAAGCCCCTTAAAATACTCCGGCAATTTGAGAGTCTCTACCACTCTCTTGAGTCTGGCCCGCACCAGACTCAGTGGATGATCAGGAAATTTTGCGTCCCACTTGGGGTCATCACTGGGCAGGATTGTAAGTGGTTGTTTGCCCATATGGGCAAACATCTCTTCAACGCTTGATACATGTATTGGATCCGGGGCAAATTCTGGCACTGGTAGCGGCTCTGAGATTGCCACCAGTGATTCCCGCACACCTGTGATACCGCTTTCTATGGCTTCTACATTGAGCATTATTGTGCAGTCGGCAAAAGGTATCCAGATGATGCCGACAAACATACGTCCTCGCACATTGTCTGGCGCCCGGTATTTAAAGACGCCCATCAGTGCTTCTACTCCGTCGACTTCTATGACTTCGGTAGAGAGCATTTTGCCGTTAAAGCCAGCGCATTCTGCTTCGTAATGATCTTCTGCTTTTTGTGGTTGTCGTAAGTCAAACTTCCAACTAACAGTCGGTGTTATTTTGAGCATGTGACCGACATAGTCTTTGTTCAACCAGCCCAGTTCGTATTCTTTGTCGACCTTCAATTCACAGTCTTTAAGGTCAAAAGTGATTGCTCTCAAAAGCTCTTTTTCGGTCATATTGTGACTTTTGCCTTTCCCAGCGCCCGCCAAATTCTTAAAAAAGTTCATGCAACAACCTCTTTGGGGATTTTGGATTTACAGATTGGGGTCCTTGAGCATCACGAGATCTTGCCCTTTGAGCAGTCTTTGAGCCAGGTCTGCCACAGTTGTCTGACTCTTGGCACAACCCTGACTGTAGACCACCTGGCTTTGATCCGATTGCCAGGATTTGAGATAGCTGCTTGCTTTTACTGTGTCCAGCTGCTTGAGCAAGATCACTCCATAGAGCCTGGTAGCAGGGCTCTTTGCCTTGAGCATCTGGTCTATATGTGGTTTTGCTTTAGTGCCTTGCTTTAGCAATATCTGAAACGCTTGCCAGGCGCGACTGGGTTGATTGGAGTCACCTTGCTGGAAGTGTTCGAGTACATTTGTGCTCGATAAAAGGTCAAAGCTCTCAGCCATTTGCTTATCTGTAGGGGCTTGCTCTGAGCCGGATGTTACTGGTGTCTTGAGTTTGCAGTAAAGCGAAAATTTGAAATTATTGAAGCTGCCATCTTTGATAAAAGCAGCCGCTATTTCTTTGACTTTGTAGCTTGAGCCTTTGCAGCCGCTCAAATATGTGACGTCTGCATCGTCGCTCAAAAGTTTGGCAAAGCTCTCATTATTGCCTACTCGATTGCTCTGTTTGAGCAGTACTGCAGCATAGAGTCTGCCTGCTGGACTGCCCTGGGTGAGGAGATTTTGCAGGTCTTTGGTCTCCAGAGCCTGGATCTGGCCTACCGCTGCTGAGTAGTTTTTGTAGTTTTGGCTCTGTCCACTTTCGCCGGCAGCACTGTCATCAAATGTGGTGGCATGCATCAGCTCTTTTAGTGATGATGGCAAACTGTTTTTGTCAGTCGATTTGCTTGCTAAATTAAGCGCCCTGTGCTCTTTGCCCAGGGCTTGTAAAGTCACATAGGTAGCCGAGATCGATGCGGCAGCCAGTAGTGCCACGGTGAGTAAACTGGCACGAGCAATTGCGCATTGGGACACCTTGAGCACAATGTTTTTAGTCATACATCAATTATACGCTTTCCCCCGTATTAATGCCTGTATGCACTGTCCATTTAAAGGTCAAAAAGCGTCAAAAATCCTGAAAAAAGCAAAAAAAAACCGCACAGGACTTAAAGCTAAAAAAGCGGCGGAGCATAGTAACCCTGAGGTTATCTGATGCTCCGCCAGATTGTGTGCCGCTATCGGTACATCGAGCGCTCATAAGATTGGCACTCAAAGGTCAGTCCTGTGAGTGAGAGCGCCAGCACGCATGAGCAGATGCTGTACACCCTGATAGTGTGCCAGCCAGGCTTTGTCGCCGTAGCCGCCAGCAAAGACCAGAGCCAGGGGGATGTTGCGCTCCTTAAAAGTGTCTATTACCAGCTCATCGCGCTCTTTCATGGTGGCCAGACTGAGGGCAAAACCTTCGCCCTTATTAATCTGTCCATGCTCGTAAGCATCCGCTCCCTGGACAAAAATGACCAGATCAGGAGTAAAGCTTTTTAGTGCTTTGCTGATAGCACGACGCAGACGCTCGACATAGAGATCGTGCTCGTCTTTTTTGATGGCGACATCATGCGAGCTTTTCTCTTTGCGATAGGGCCAGCCTTCTTTGCTGTGCACATCGAGAGTGTAGACCGAGTCGTCACCCTCAAAGATTTTGCTGGTGCCATTGCCCTGATGGAAGTCAGTGTCAATGACCAGGACCTTTTTGACCAAGCCGAGACTTTGCAAAACGCGGATGGCGATAGCAATGTCGTTGATCAGGCAAAAGCCGTCGCCTTTGTCTGCATAGGCATGATGGTAGCCAGCGCCAAGATTGGCCGCAAGACCTTCACTGAGGGCAATGCGAGCCGCCAGGAGTGTGCCTCCAGCTTTGAGTTTGTATTCACTCAAAAGCTTTTTGAGCAATGTCTGGGTCTCGGCGGTGTCGGGCAGAGGGGCGGCGGTGCCAAAAATTTGGCTCCAGGTAAGGGGCATTTGCAGGCTGGCCAGATAGCCGGGAGTGTGTACTAGTGCCAGCTGTTTGTCGGTGACGGGGCAGGGCTTGCGCTGTTTGATGTCGCTGCCAAATTCCTTCTTAAGCTCGTCGAGCACTCTGGCACCGCGGTCTTGAGCAAAGCTGACAGCTGTACCCAGGACGCTCAGATCAGATTTGTATTCGTCAGAATATACGAGAAGAGACTTTCTACTCATGGGGGTATCCTCGCTTGAATGCGAATTGTTTTTTTTGTGCGCAAAAGCCGGCGAGCAAATCTCGTCTGTTTGTGGCGCCAATTAATAAGTGGTTGGGGTGTTTGGGTGAGAAAAGAGATTCTCGAATTAAATAAAAGGCTCAGGGGGATAAGATGACCCTTAAAACCTATTGCTTTGAGGCTGTATAAATACAGAGCTAATTAAAGCTCTTATCTTTGACCGGACTCTCTAGTGGCACAAAGTGTTTTCAAGTACTGGTAATAGACGTGTTTAAAACTGGCGCAGTTAAATCATCCTGATAACTGGCGCGATTTGTCCGCGTTTATTGGCTAAAAGTGTCTGCTATTTATGGTCGAGCAAAAATTGCAGAGCGCTCTGGGCTAGCATCGCTGCACCAATGGGCAGGGCTCTTTCGTCTATGTCAAAGCGGGGAGTATGGAGGGAGCGAGGGTCTGAGGCTATTTCTGCGCCTAAGACCATAAAGCATGCTCTGGTGCGTCCGCAATAAAAACTAAAGTCTTCTGCACCCATCTGTAAGCCTGGCTCCATCACTTTGTTTGCACCCAGTATGGCAATAGCTGCGCGGCGTGCTGCCTCTACAAGCTCACTGTCATTGACCAGGGGAGGATTATCGTTTTTGTATTTGAGCTCATAGGAGCCGCCCATAGCAGTTACGACATTGAGTACACGCTCTAGCTCCAGTCTCGTCTGCTCCGACATAGCTGGGTCAAAGTATCTTGCTGTGCCAGTGAGTTCAACGGTCTCTGCCACTACGTTTGGCGCATAAGTGGTGCTGCGTATGCCGCCCAGGGTGAGGACACAGGGCGTGAGAGCCGATTTGCGGCGCGAAATAATGGTCTGGATCATCTGTACTGCCTGAGCGGCCAGCACAATGGCATCAATGCCCTCTTGGGGCATGGCGCCGTGGCAGCCGCGGCCAGTGATTTTGATGTCAAATGTATCACAGGCGGCTAAAAATGGACCGCTACGCAGTCCTATCATACCGGTGGGCAAATTAGGAAAGACATGCAGACCGACAACGCCAATTAGCCCATTGATAGCACCCTCGTCCATCATCAATGTAGCACCGCTTTTGCCATCGCTATTGGTGGCTTCTTCAGCTGGCTGAAAGATAAAACGAATCTTGCCAGGCAGGGCTTTGTCGCCACCTTCTTTATGCATTTCAGCCAGGATCATGGCTGCTCCCAGCCCACAGGCGGTATGGGCATCGTGACCGCAGGCATGCATGACGCCTGGATTTTGTGAGCAATAGTCAGCTTGATTGTCTTCTTTTATAGGTAGTCCATCCATATCAGCCCTGATGCCGATTGCTTTACCGCTGCCTATTTCGGCTATTACACCGGCTCCACCCACTCGACTTTTGACCTGATAGCCCATTTTAGTGAGTTCGCTTGCGACATAGTCGCCTGTTTTATTTTCTTCAAAGCTCAACTCTGGATGCTGGTGGATGTGTCTGCGCCAGGTGCTCAGCTGGGTGGCAAATTTTTGCGCCAGTACATAGGTCTGGGGGGTCTTATCTAGTTCTGGTGTAATTTTTGCGCTCATTTCAGGGTTCCGCTGACTGCTTGCTGTTATTAAACCATCTCATGGATACAGTCACGTCATTTTCACATTGGCACAACTATTGTTGCCTCATGGTTATTCCAGCCACCCCCCAAGAGGATAAATAACATGACTCAAGTACTCGATAGAGCAGAAGCACAGCCCGCTGTTGAGCAAGTAAAGCACAACGATGCCGTCCAGCCTCAGACCGAAGCACTAAGTCCACTGGACGCTGCCCGTTTTGACAATACCAAAATCGCTGCCGGCAAAGATACCAGCAATCTGCACCCTATTGGGTTTGAGGATAGCGCCAAAGCAGACCACAATCTCTCAGTGAAAGACTTTGAAAAACCCGAAAACAGCGGCAAGTCCATGCGCGAGTTTTTAGAGCAAAATGGTATGCCTGCTGATAATAAGGACGGCAAGCGCGATCAGTTTTTGGGTAAATTTATTGACAATACCGGTGCCAAAGCATTAAAGGAGCAGGGTTATCTCAAAACTGACAGTCCTACTCAAGAGGAGCTGGGCAAAGCACTAGAGGATGTTAGTTTTGATGAGTCTCTAAGGGTAATGAATGGACCTGATGGCATGAAGGATGAATTGAACATGCCTAAAGATGCCAGTCCTGAAGAGATGAGAAAGCTATTTACACCTAAGTTTTTTGAACAAATTGTTGGACCTGATGCAAAAGTGGGCGATTATGCTGCCGTAGCAGACTCTATTCGGCAGTCCAATTTGAAATCGTTCAAACAGCACTTTGGTATCACTGACTAATATTAAAACTTGCAGCAATGGCGCTGGCGGGTATCTCCAGGGTTGTACTCTCGGAGATAGTAGAAAATTGTTTTTTTAAATGACAGGGGGATGTTAAAAGCGTAAATAGATAAAATCAAAAAGTATCGACGGGGACGGAGGTGATACCACTCTTTGTCCCCGTCGAATAAAAACTTGCTACTTGCTCAGGGCTTGCACAATGTGTAAGTCCTGATTTTTATCTGGGCGAGTTGTTAACGCTTGTTGTCTTGATTGCTGTCGCCAGCACCGTCGGATTTGCCCGCGGTTTTGTCGACAGTGTTGCCACCAGTATTGGGGTCATTGCCGGTGTTGTTCTGGTCGGTGTCGCGCTCGCGAGGACGGTTGGCTGCTTCACGCATGCCGTCCGTAATGTCCATCACCGCGTAGCTGATAAACCAGAAGATGAGCCAGCAGGCCAGCGTGCTGGTAAAGACATCGCCTACCGTGATCTGCTTGGTGAGCATCATCAGCACGTTGTAGGCAAAAGAAAACAGAGTCGGCCAGATGGCGAAAAGAGCAGTGCCAATGAGGCGTCCGCTCCGCTTGGAGTTGTCGGCCATGATAGTTACCTTTATCGGTTGTATCGTTGGAGAGAGTGACATTCACCCGAGGCAATCGCTTTGTCTCGTCCATGCAGCAACCTATTCATCGCAATAACCATGGCTTAGTACGTGTCGCTAAAAAAACGACTCGCAAAGAGCTGTCAGGGCTATCTGTGATTAAGTGTGGGTGCCTTGGGATAAATGGGGAGGGGGGTGAATGATAAGGACAATGGTAGTCATGAGTTGATGGTCAACTCAATAAGGGGGCGCCTTTGCGGATGTTCAAATTGTTAGTTGTGGCTAATGATGCTGGTGCGATAGGTTGGGACTTGTTGTCAGGATGGGCGTGCCGGCGCTATCTTGCGCGTGTCGTTTGGTGGGTAATTTGCCAGCCTGTTTGAATTTGGGCAGACTAAATTATTGGCGAGGCTAGCGCAAGCCTGGTTGGCGCAATGTCAAGGGATCGTTTTTATCACCAGTTTTCCCCGATTTTTTGTCGGGAACAAGCTTATTTTGGTGCCGTCAGCTGGTACTAATGATCTGATTGCCTTAGTACCACTCGTGGTGTCTTCTCCTAATCAGTTCAAAAATAAAGTGCCATCATTTCTGGTGACTTTTTTGCATTTTTTGTGTCGTAGGACGTCTTATATGATATTCTTCCCCAAGAGTCACTGAGGCTTCCGCTAGAAGGAATTGCTAATGAAACGAACACCTTTACACAGCATCATTGCTGGTGCCCTTGTTACCTGTACTCTGGCGCTAAACTCGATGCTTCCTGCTTTTTGCCAGACCTATAATGGTCAACCCTTACAAGGTAGAGTTACCTATGTACCGGTCGGCACCAATCTTGATGCCACATTGACCAGCCCGATTGATAGTGGCGTCGCCAAGCCTGGCGATATATTCAATGCTCGCTTGTATTCCCCTCTTTATCTCGGTTCTGATCTGGTTTTGCCAGCCAATACCAACCTCGAAGGCTCGGTAATCGCAGCTGACAAGAGTGGACTTGGTGGCAAAAATGGTGCCATGAGTTTGCATTTGACCAACGCTGTCACCCCTGATGGTGTGCGTTATCCGCTCTCTGCAACCATTACTGCTCAACAGCCTAATGCTGAAGTAGCCCAGGATAAACAAGGCAACCTCAAAGGTCGTAGCACAAAAGCTTCAATCACTACAGGTGTTGCTCGTACCGCTGCCTGGACCGCTGGTGGCACCCTTCTGGGTATTATCTTCGCTCCAATCGTAGCTGGTTCTGTTGCTACTGGTGCTATCGCTGGTGTCGCCACCGGTGGCGCTGTCGGTCTCGGCAGCAACCTCTGGCGCAAAGGTAAGGATGTAAAAATCCCCAGTGGCACCCGGATGCAATTTGCTCTTGATCAACCCATGTCTCTCTCTTCGACAGTTTCCAGCAATGGTACCTATCACTAAGAGTCCAGGTTAATCGACAGATCTGAGGAAAGAGTCACTACTAGTGGCTCTTTTCTTTTTGACCAATTTTCCGCTCCGCAATTTTTTGCGTCCTTGATAGTTCAGCCCTTATTAAATACTAGGCTTATAGTCATAGACCATTTGTACTAATGAGCTATCCGTTAAACTCATTGTCAAGTGGTTGATAAATGTCACTTAGTTGTTTTGAAGATTAAACGTCTGGGAAAAATAGCTATGGGGTGTATATATACGTCCCGGTGGAATTTCCACGAAGGGCATCCAGGCGGTAGACAAAGTGGCAAGCGATTTCCGAGAGATGTTTAAACCATCGCTGACAGAGCGAATGGCTCAGGATAAGCTAAACACGCTTGATCTCATGGAAAAGGAGCAAAAGGCTCACCCCCAACCAGCTGCCAAACCGCCTGAGGCACCCAAGGAAGCTACGACCCTCCTGGGTAAAGCCGTCGAATTTGGCTGGGATAAAGCTCTTGGCGAAGCGCAGACTGATAAAGACAAGGCAGCCCGGGCGGCAAAGTCTGACCAGTACGCCGAGATTGCTGCCGACACTATTGCTTCAGTGCCCAAAATTGGCACTCTGGTAGGCGGTATTAGCCGCGCTACTTTACTCAGCGACGTCAGCGGCAATGCCTCTGCCTATGACTTTAGCAAAAAATTTGCCCTCGACCTGGCTCAGGGTGCAGCTCTCAATCGTGTCGGTAAGTTTGCCTTTGGCTCAGCCGAGTCCGCTGTGGTCAATGGTGCCACAATTCGTGCGGAGATGACCACTCATTTTTATGGTGGGGCAGCCTTTGGCGGAGTCAAAAGTGCTTTTAATGGAGACACTTACAAAGACAAAGACGGTAATTTTAGTGCCCTGGCGGCTACTCAAAACCTGGCTACTGGTATCGGCACCGGCGGGCTTATCAGCATGCCAGCAGGCTACATCGGTGGGCGGGTCGGTCGGGCCAGCTCACTACTTTTGGGTAATAGTGCCGAGCAGAGTCTTGCTTCTTCTGTTTTGCGTTCCACAATTACTGGCTCCTCCAATGGTTTTGCCAATGGCGCCGTCTTTGGCGGAGTCGAGGCTGCTCGTCATGACTTTAGCTTTAAGAGCATTATGGATGGAGCGATTGAGGGCGGTGCTATCGGTGCGCTCACTGGTGGAGCTCTGAGCGGAGCTGACAGGCTGCAAGCCGGTCGGATCAGCACGCCTAAAGCAGCCGAGGTCAATGGGCCTAAATCGGTGGAGAGCAGTCCACCTAATGCGGCTGATATTACTGCCAAAGCTGTTGAGGTCGCTCCAAAGACCACTACCGATAAAGCTGTTACAACTCAGCCTCCAGAGCAGCTGCCATTTGTTGAGCAATTTGCCACACCGCGTCTGACCATAGGACCCCATCGTCCCAGTAATGTCGACCAGCCCATGCAGCCCAAGCGTGGTGTCAGTGACCATGGCGAGCCTAGCAAGGGGGTCGATGGTGACAGTGGCATAGTGCCCAATCGTGAGACCAGCATAAAAGGAGATAGACAGCGCCGCGGCAAGGTCACGGAGACTACGCCAGAGGAACACTTGTATGAATGGCTTTATAGCGATCGTGCCATCGAACGTTACGAGGCTCTCAGCTTTAAACCATTTGAGAAGGCTTCAATTAGTGAGACAGCTGGCAAGTTGAAGCAGCTGCCAAACATCGAAGAAAGCCGACATGTCTTGCCCGATGGCATGTCAACTAAACACGAAGACATTGTGCAGCTGCTTGAGCGCATCAAAACGCCTGGTACAGAACCTGACGTAGTTGATTTTCTCAGGCAGATGGATTTTAAGCCGGTCTCGCTGCGTGTTTACGAAGTACAGGGGCGCGAAACCAGCATAACTGTGCCTGAGACTTACGCCCGTCAATTGGATCAAGTCAGCACTTTGAGACGCGATGTGGAGTTAGCTCAGGGCGAAACCGCTAGAGCTGAGGCTACGCGCAAGCTGGACGAGCACCCGTTAAAAGATCGCGCTTTGCCTGAAGACATCGTGCAGATGCTTGAGCACCTGCCACAGAGTGATCTTATTACCAGGATAGAGCTACAGGGTGAGCCTGGATTGACTGATTTGCATTCGCGCTACAAATACAATGATCCCAATTTTGTCGCTGCCGCTCGCGTCGGTGAAGATGGTCAGATCACACTGCTGCAGCCAGAAATGAACAGCGCCCTTACAACTTATGTAACGCATGAGTTGACACATTTGACTAGATGGAGCAATAAAGTCAACAGCCGTCTCTTTGACAAGGCAAGCTCGGTCGACCTGGTCGAAGCCAATACCAATCATACCGAGACCCGTCTTGCCAGGCGCATCGAGCCTCGTGCTGATGATGTGGAGTCGCAATCGATTTATCATCCGTCTGAGCATGCTGCGCGCAATTTGGATGAGGGCTGGGCAGTCGCTAAAGGCGAAGAACTGATGCACCCGGACGCTGACCACATGTCATTTTATGCACGCAAAGCACCAGTACGTGCGCTCGTACTCAGTAAGGCCATGGCTGATGGTGCCAATCATGCCATTGCCCATGGTGACAGTCCGATTTCTAGAATTATATTGGAGCGCGCTCGTATCCTCGATAATGGTGTAAGGCCAACTGCTTTAAATATTTTGCAAGAACGGCTGGTCAATGGCTCTGCTCAGCAGCGCGTTGACGCCGCTGACCTGATTGGTACCTTTGGCAATAGCCGGGCACATGGCGAGGTCTTGCTCAAGACCGCTCTCGATAATAGTAATAGCAAGTTGCCGGAGGTCGATGGCAAACCTTTGCCAGACGCCATTTCACCTAGACAGGCAGCAGTTAATGCCATGGTTAAATTGCACAGTGATAATCCCGCCAAATCTCTCGACTTTGCCGTACAGCTGGCAAAAGAGTATCCCCAGCTACGAGCTGAAGCAGCTGTTGCAATCAAGCGCTTAAACGATCCGCGCGTCGGCTTTTATCGTCGCCTGCTTGAGTTTGATGGCCAGCCTGAAGGTGTCAGTGATCTCTTTAAGCATTTGCCCAATGTTAGAGGCTCTGACCAGGCCGGCCGGGAACTGATGTACAAAGAGATGATGGGCGCGCTCAGTCAGAACAAATCCAAGCAGATGGAATGGAGCGTCAATGTTTTTGAGAAAGTGCCGACTCTGCGCCATGCCGTGATGGATCACTTGCAGTCCATGGTCGCTAACGGACTCAATCCCACTGATCGTCAAAGGGTCGGTCGCTATATGCAAGATGTAGCTGGGCGCGTTAGCGGCAGTGAGCAAGATCATGCACGCCGTGTCATTGATGCAGTCAATCGCTTTAATCAGCTGGATGGTGCTAGACGAGCCTTATCTAATGATCAAAGTCCCGAGAGCCAGCTTAGAGCTGTAGAGGTGCTTGCTGCTGAGCCAGGACTACAGTCCATGGTGCCGCTTGTAGAGCTGGCTAGCTCCGGTCGACCAGAGGTCGATGTGGCAGCCATGCGAGCTCTGGCTAAACATTCTCCCAATGTGATTAAGCACTATGTACAAGAAGCCAGACAGACTCACAGAAACGATCCCGCTAAACTGGAGCGACTAAATCGCCTCGTCAATTGGCGTAATTACAGAGAAGCTGGTATACCTGAACCTGGCAGCAATTAATACATAGAGGCGTAAATGATCAAAAAGTCTGGTGGCAAGGGCTTGTCACATGTGATATTCGTATGTATGGCGATATTGGTGGGACTAACCCTGATTATCGCTGGTGTCAAATTGACAGCCACAGCCAAGCCAGTCGGCGGCGGTGCGCACACTACAAAAGGACAAAAAGTGGAAAAAGCGATATTTGCCTCGGGATGTTTTTGGAAGCCTCAATTTCTCTTTAGCCAGCTGCCTGGTGTCGTCAAAACCCAGGTTGGTTATTGCGGTGGCAAAGTTGACAGTCCCGACTACAAACAGGTCTGCACAGACACTACAGGGCACGCAGAAGCGGTGCTGGTAGAGTTTGATCCAGCCAAAATTACATACAAGGATTTGCTTGCCAAGTTTTTTACAATCCATGACCCCACCACGCTCAACCGGCAGGGACCGGATGTGGGCAGTCAGTATCGTTCAGCCATTTTTTATACAAATGATGAGCAAAAAACAGAAGCGCTAGCAGCTCTCGAAAAAGCCAAAAAAGAAGCCGGTGGGCGCAAGGTGGTCACCGAAGTAGTTGCCGCTCCAACGTTTTGGGCAGCTGAAGACTATCACCAGGATTATTTTAAAAAGCACGGAGCTGTTTGCCATTAAGCAACTAATCCACTAATCCACTATTCAATACCAGGTAGCCAGCGCTCCAGAGCGTCATGCATGTCTTTGAGCATAACTGGTTTAAAGATGTAGTCATTCATGCCGGCGCTGAGACAGCCTTCACGGTCAGGATTGGCTGTCATGGCAATAATTGGTATGGTGGTTTCGTTTGATTCCAGCTCTTTTTTGCGGATGAGCTTTGCTGCTTCCAGTCCGTCCATTTCTGGCATCTGTACATCCATAAAAATCAAATCAAAGTGGTTGCTGGTTACCTTTAAAACGGCCTGGGCGCCGTTCATGGCTGTTTGACAGCTATAGCCCAGGCGTTTAAGTTGCCTCTGGGCCACGGCGAGAATAGTTTGATCGTCGTCTACTACCAGTATTTTAAAGTCTTCGGTCGGGTTTTCCATTGTCACTGTAGCCTGATTTGACTGTCAGGAGCCACGCTCCAGCTATGTTTGCCAATTACTCTGCCAACCGTTGCTGACATTATTCCACAAGTTAAGGGCTCCATTTCATTTACTAATTGTTGCCAATTGGAATGTAAGTTACTTTTGGGGTTATATTTGCAATTTGAGCGTGGTAGAAGCGGTGGTTGGCTCGTTGCAGCAGTTTGAAGACTCTAATAATATTGCGCGCTATATTGACGCCATCCAGGATATGGGGCGTGACAGCGATTCAACAGAGACCTTAGCCACTAAAATCGTGGATTATCTCTACGAGCAGTGTAAGTCTGATGATGATAGTCAGCACTATTTGTTGATTCGTTTTTTTCGCACGGTTAGCTATAGACTGTTGCCGCAAAAGCTCAAAAAAGAACTGGGACTGAGTGAGACAATCGGTGGCGTAGTGCCGCGCGCCAATAGTAGCTATCTTACTTTGCTTGCCACTCGTGGTAAAAATCAGCAGTGGAATAATCCGGCTCAATCGAAGGATCATCGCTGTATCTCGCTAGTTAGCGAAAACGTAGTATTGCAGACGCCGATGATTGCACAGCTGATCAAACAGCTGGGTATCAAGGTCTCGAGTGTGGTAGACCCGGTGCCAGTGGATTTTGTCAAACCATCAGATAAGACTTATCACGCGCTCTATATCGAGGATGCACACGACAATCCCAATATCCCCAGCCAGGATGATTTTGTCAAAAAATTTGGTGTGCGTTCGGTGGTTGGCTTTGGCAGCTTGTTACCGACCGGCGATATGTTTAGTGTGGTGATGTTTTTGGATGTGGCAGTCAACGCACAGGTGGCTGCTAATATCGCCAAACTGGCTGGCGCTGTCGAAGTAGCCATCAACGAGATGCGCTCTGGTAAAAAAGAAAGAGCCAATATACTTATTGCCGATGTACCTAAGGGTGCTGCACGCATCCACAGAATAATGCGTAAGAAACATCGTTTGTTGTTTGCGCATACGCTCGATAATGCTCGTGAAATCACAAGCAAGGTCAATGTCGATTTGATTATTTGTGGCGCTGAATTTGATGAGTCCCGAATGTTTGACTTGCTCAAACTAATAAAAAGCGATCCTGCCGAGCGCCCTAAGCCCTTTGTCTGCTTTAGACACAGCACACCTGAGCGCATCAAAGATCGTGATCGCATGCTGATGCTCGCTGCTACAAAGCTTGGTGCCAGCTGCTATATCAATGCTATCGGCATTAGTGATAGAGAGCTTTGTTACGCTCTGGAGTCATATTTGCCAGAGAGCATCTGGGCTAGCTGATTGCTTCAAGATGCAGCCGTTGAGCCAAGTTATCAGGCCGGGTGAAACATTTCAAAAATTTGGGTCTTGGTGAATTTGAGCCTGATTGGGCGTCCATGCGGGCAGGTGTCATTGCGCTCGGTGGCGAGCCAATCGCTAATCAATTTGAGGATGTCGCGCATGGAGAGGGTCATGCCATTTTTGATGGCGCTCTGGCAGGCGATAGATTTGGTTGCTTCTAATTCAAGATTGGTGGCATCTACGGTGGCAAGCTCATCGAGCATGCGCTGTATTACCGGTCGATAGTTGACGCGGGCTAATTCCAGTGGTACCTGCATTACACCGGCACTGTTATCTTCATTGATGACAAATTCAAAGCCCAGCTTTGCCAGCGCTTCTTGTGATACTTTGAGGGTCTCAAGCTGTTCTGGTGATAAATCCAGGGGACTGGATATTACTAGTCTCTGGCAGTGTTCAGTGATGCGCCCAGCTGTAATTTGTGCTTTTAGTAGGCGCTCGTAGAGAGTGCGCTCATGGGCGATATGTTGCTCGATGATTTCCAGACCTTCTGGTGTCTCAAAAAAGATCCAGGTATTGTGCAAATAACCCATTATGCGCCAACCGGCAGGCAAGCTATATTCTGTACTGGAGTCGACATCGTGATCTATTCTCGTGCCGGCCTCTGGATTGTCTGAGCCATGCATGGCAGCGTAATGGCTTGTACTTACTACATTATCTGAGTATGCAGGAGAGAGGCTGTCCTGGTCGATAATAGAGATGCTGCTATCGCCATTGAGTATGCCATTGCCAACGCTGTCTTCGCTCAGTAAGGCTTCTTTAGGCAGGCTCTCTGTCAAAACGGCATCAGTTGTGGCTGATTCGCTCACCAGTGCACGGTTGTGGTTTTGAGTGAGCGCGTCATAGTTGTCTACTATTTGTACTTCGCCGGTTGTGATGTCGGCGCTGTAAGCCGCTAAGGCAGCTTCTCTGGCAGGTTTTTGCACCGGTGTAGCGGGCGATACTTTGTAGTCGAGGTTGTCTCTAAAACTAATTTGTGTGGCAGCTACAGCGGTACTGCGACCTGGTCTATCGGAGTTGGTTGAGGCTTGTCTGTTTTGATAGTGCGGATCAAATGACTGTTGCTCTTGGGCCCGGTCTTCTGCTTCAGCTCTGTCTGCACGGGCGGCATGATAAGCAGCCGCTTCTTGCATGCTGTTTTGTCTTAGTGTCGCCGCCAGTGCCCGTTGTATGGTGATGTAAATCTCGTTGCCGCTCTGATATTTGAGTTCTTTTTTTGTGGGGTGGATATTGACGTCCACTACTGATGGGTCCAGCTCAAGGGTGACTACAGCCAGGGGATAGCGACCGCGAGGTATTAAGTCAGAGTAAACATAGTCGAGAGCTTTGTAAGTGAGCGGGCAGCGCACCGCGCGGCGGTTGACGATGGTCAAAATGCCTTTGCGATCGCCTCTAAAATGCAGCGGCTTAGCCAACAAGCCTTTGATTTTGATGCCATTGGCTCTGCCGCCCAGACCTTCTTGATGCAGTACTTCGATGACGCTTTCTTTGCCGGTAAAAAATTTGGCTTGTACTATTGCTGTGGCGAGATTGCCACTACCAGTAGTGCGGAGGCTGACATCGCCATCGCGTATCAGTGTAAAAGCTACTTCGGGATAGCTAATTGCCAGGCTCTGGACGATTTCTTCGATGTGGCCGTATTCAGTTGTGGCCTTCTTCATAAACTTGAGACGAGCTGGGGTGTTGTAAAACAGCTCGTTGATTTCCATCACTGTGCCTGGCGCGCATCCAGTTTCTGAGGCAGTCATATGACCGTCTGCGCTTTCGACTTTGCTGCCAACAGCGCCGTCGTGGGTGCGACTGTAGCAAGTAAATCTGGAGATAGAGGCAATCGATGGCAGTGCTTCGCCTCTAAAGCCAAGTGTGGTCAATGACCAGAGATCCTCGGCCGAGCGCAATTTGGAAGTGGCATGGCGCTGAAAGGCCAGTACAGCGTCTTCTGGTGTCATGCCGCAGCCATTGTCAGCAATACGGATGTCGCGGCAGTCGGCTGAGACTGTTACTTCTATCTCGGTGGCGCCAGCATCAAGAGAGTTTTCGACTAGTTCCTTGACCACGGACGAAGGACGTTCTACCACCTCTCCGGCGGCAATCTGGCTGGCTATATGATCTGGCAGCACAAGCACTTTTGGCATGAGGGCATCTTAGCATCCCCGGGGCTCTCGGCAGCCCTCCGCATGTTTGAGAGCTGTATAATCTTTGGCTGCAATTCGGATGCCAAGACTACTAGTGCTACTTCTGAGCACTATATAATGTGTCACCTGTCTGGGATTGCGTCCTGCGCTCTTTAACGGGCAGTCTTTGGTGAGGGAACGTATGGACGACTTTGAAGAAGCGTTGCAAGTAGATGTTTTGGCCTGCAGTCTGCGCATGGACAAAGACGCTTCTGGAGATTTACTTGAGCACCTGGCCCTCAAGCTATCTCAGGCCCTGCCTGAAGAATGCGAAATTACAAGAGGCGGCTGGCTTTTATCGGCCAAAAAACCTGTCACCGATCTCTCCTTAAAATTGGAAGATACCGGTTATCAATTTACTAGAGAAAAGCGCGGGACAATTACCGCCAGGCGTCAAAAAATTGTTAGAGGAGTGGTACTAAAAAGTGAAGAAGTGCCTGTCGAGGCATTGATTCAGGAGTTAGCCATAAAGCTAGCCAGTCTGGCTGAAAAGAACTCACGCACACGGGAAGCCCTGCAGAAATTTGTCGTCGGTTAAGACGGTTACGGTGAAAAATTGCCATTTTGGAAAAAAGAGTCTGACGAAGAAAAGGCCCAAAAAGAGTACCAACAAGCAAGCATCAAAGAGCTAGAAAGGGGCGCTCTGCCTCTAGGTGCGCAGCACCGTCTCAAGGCTCAAGCAGCTAGTGGTAGCAAATTTTTTAGCAGCACCTTAACTGCCAAAGAATATTTGCTCGCTTGCGAAGCTGGTTATGAACCAGTTGGACAGGTCATGGGCAGTGCCTTTATGAAGGTTGGTTGGCGCAACTTTTGTCAGGGTTTCTGGAGTAGTACTTCTGAAATACAAGCACTGACTTTTGCTCATAAACAGGCACGTGAGCTTGCTGTCAGCAGACTAAAGCAAGAAGCAGCACTGCTTGGCGCGCATGGTGTTATTGGCGTCAAGCTTGAGACTGGCAACTTTAACTGGAGTGAGGGGCTGACTGAGTTTACAGCCATTGGCACAGCGATACGCCTGCCTAATAGCGAATGTGTCAAACTCTCCAAACACATACCTTTTACTTCTACGTTGAGTGGTCAGGAGTTTTGGCAGCTCTACGAAAACGGCTACTGGCCTACGTCTCTAGTGCTCGGCAATTGCTCATACTATATCAAAGGCGATAGTCAAACACGTAGCGCTCAAATGGGATGGTTTGGTAGCTTGCGCAATCAAGAGCTAGAAGCCTTTAGTAGTGGCTTTGTACATGCTCGCAAGCAAGCTGTGATGCGCCTCTGGCAAGATATTGCCCTTAATGGCGGTGATGGCGCTGTGGACATGGACGTTGAATACAAACTCGAGCGTATTGAGTATGAATCCAATCGTACTACTTATATCGATATGCTCTGCAATTTTATGGCTATGGGCACAGCCATTGTGGACAGGCCTGATGGCAAAAAACGCATCGAGCACACGCCTCGTTTTGTTATTGATTTATCCAGGTCAGGTCTGCGCAAGCTGGAGTTTGATGAGCCTCTTGCTGATCTTGTCAGCACAGATTACAGCAGTAACGACGACGATGATGATGAATAGCTAAGAGCTAAGGAGAGAGTTATGACCGACAGTACCAATCACGAAGATCTGCCATCTCATGCCCACGAAAGGCTGGCACAAATGCGCGGTCGCGGTGACAAGCGTACTTTGTTCACTTCAGATCTTTCAGTTAATGAATTTTTGCTTGTTAAAGAAGCAGGCTTTGAGCCAGTAGGCATGGTCGTGGGCTCCTCTATTTATCATATTGGCTTTCAGCAGGCACGCTGGACTAAAAACGAAGAAATGCAGGTCTTGACCCAGGCAATGTATCACGCTCGTGAACTAGCTATGACTCGTATGGAAGAAGAAGCTGATGAACTGGGGGCAGATGGCGTTGTCGCTGTCCGGCTCAAAGTGAAGCACCTGGGTTGGGGCGAGAGTCTGGCTGAATTTGTGGCAATTGGCACAGCTGTTGTTGCCAGTGATAAGAGCACTAACTGGCGCACTAACACCAATAAGCCTTTTACATCGGATCTCTCCGGTCAGGACTTCTGGACTCTGATGAAGGCTGGTTATAGACCGGTTGGTATGGTCATGGGTAACTGTGTCTATCACGTAGCTCACCAGGGCTTTGGTCAATGGTTTAAAAACGTCGGGCAAAACGTCGAAATGACTAACTTTACCCAGGCCCTCTATGATGCCCGTGAGCTGGCTATGGAGCGCATGCAAAACGAGGCTGTGCAGCTCCATGCTGACGGTATCGTGGGAGTTGATATACATGAAGGCAGCTATGCCTGGAGTGATCATATTATTGAGTTTTTCTCGGTCGGTACGGCTATCGTAGCTATGCGCGCTGATCACCATATCCCCGCACCGCAGTTGGTGCTTTCGGTGAACGATTAAATTGCATAAGAGCCTGCTTTTTGACTCAGGACTTTGTAAATTGAATTTTTGACCGTTTACCCTGTCTTTTTTCTTTTGCATCGTGTGAGAAATTGGCCGAATTTTTCTCATATGATGCATGAAGCCAGAAGTATGCCAGTGGGCGGCAGTTTTTTAGTAATGGCTAGCGGCAGTGACAGGAAAAACCCTGGCTTATTTCAGGATTTACCCTGGCGAGTTAAAACTCCTCAAGGGGAATAATCGTAATACCCTGCAATAGCTATCGAGTTTTTATGCCGAGCACAAATCCCACGTTTTTAGACACTTTGCATATTGCCAGTCCCTGTCCAAAACTTTGGACCGATATGGAGCAGACCGGTGCTGCTGCTGTCAGGTTTTGCGGCGATTGCAAAAAAAATGTCTACGATGTGTCGCAGATGACCAGGCGGGATGCTGAGCTATTAATTCAGCGCACTGAGTCTGGTCGTTTTGAGCTAAATCTGCCGTTTGTGTCCGGTCAGGCTCAAATTGATGAGCAAGGCGCATCAGCCGATGAGACGAGTGGTCCATCTATATGTTTGCAGCTTTACCGCCGCGCTGACGGCACGGTGATCACAGATGACTGTCCTAACGGGCTCAAAGTAATTAGAGACAGTTGGCGTCGTCTTAGACAACTGGCTATTGCTGGAGTGGCGATGATTTGTGCGCCCTGGGGATTTACTCCAGTCCAGGCTCAAAATAGTACTGAGATGGTAAAAGGGCGAGTATCGCCTGCCTACAACTGGAATCGGGAAGCCAACAAACATGCCGATATTAAGGCATTGGCTGATAAGTTGAGTGTGCTTGAGGTCAAACCTCAGCCTGGTGACGACGATCGCCTGGAGATGTGCAAGCTCAATTTTGAGTTAGCAAGACTTGGTGATAAGCATAATTTGCTTAATTTTGCCCATTTGCATTTTACAGCAGCCCAACGCCTGGCTAAGACTGTGCCAGGACAGCACAAACTCCTAAATCAAATAGAAGCTGAGTTAGCTAAAAATAGCCAAAAGCTAAATCCAGAAGCACCACGGGGTAACAAATGAGTTCCGAGCCTTCAATTCTTGATAATTTGCGTGTAGCCAGTCCCTGTCCCAAGCTCTGGGGTGACATGGAGTTGACGCCGGAGCAGTCGGTGCGCTTTTGTGGTGATTGCAAAAAAAATGTCTACGATGTCTCTAAAATGTCCCGCAAAGACGCTGAGCTGGTTTTGCAAAAAGCCTGTGCCCAGCAAGCCGAAGGCAGCGGCAGATCTCTTTGTATGCAGCTATACAAGAGAGCTGACGGTACGATAATCACAGATGATTGTCCTGTAGGACTCAGACGTATGCGTGATAGCTGGCGATTGGTTAAGCGCTCTGCTGCCTCTGTTATTGCCCTTGTATTATGTCAACTTGGCCTCAGTGGCCTTGGGTCAAAAGTCCAGGCTCAGCCTGATATGAGAGCTGGTGGTATTTGTCCGGTAATTGACTGGGAGGCACAAGCTGCCAAAAATCCTGAGATAAAGAGGCTTCAGGGAGAGCTTAAAGCACTGGAGTCCAAGCCTAAGGGCGCTGGCAGTGTGCCAGACGGCACACTTTTGCAAAAGTGCAAACTCAATTTAGAGCTAGCCAAACAAAGTGATAAGTGTCAATTGCCAATGTATTCGCGCACACGCTACAAAGAAGCCTGGCAGCAGATCAATGCCATTGATGGTGAAGATAAGCTCAGAGGCGAGATCCAATCTGGCATGGCTAAAAATGCCAAAATCCTGGGCATCACTGAGACAATTGCTGCTCCCAACTCTGGCAATAAAACTAAGACTAAGTAGTTAGTCAAACTAAGACTAAGTAAAAAGCAAAGGATAAATAGTAATGAGTACTGAGCCCAATAATCTATTTGATCTCTCCAGTGCCTCTATCCGAGCCAGTGTCATTGACAGTCTAAGCATAGCCAGTCCCTGTCCCAAGCTCTGGAGTGAGATGGAGTTGACGGGCAGTGAGGCAGTGCGTTTTTGTGGTGATTGCAAAAAAAACGTCTATAACGTCGCTCAGATGTCTACTTCTGAAGCAGAGTTATTGCTGCAAAAAGGTTGTGCCCAAAAAGAGGCTGGTATCGAGTCATCGGTCTGTATGCAGCTCTACAGGCGAGCTGACGGCACAGTCATTACTGACGATTGCCCTGTTGGTCTGAGGCGCGTGCGTGATGCCTGGTACAGAGCTAAACAACGCGGCGCAGCTGCGCTTGCTCTTGCTTTTGGTGGTATTGCTGGTTGCTTAGGGGTGCGCGCTGATGAGGCCAAACAGGTCGTGTCACCGGCTGTGCCTGCCGGGCGGGAGCACATGCTACGCGGTGATGTGATTGGGGGCGAGGCAGTTATGAGGCCTACTGCCGCCACCTGGGAGGTGATGGCACTCAAACACCCCCAAATAAACACTCTAATGAATAAGTTTAAGGCTGTAGCAGCCCAGAGCAAATGTACTAATAGTGACAGACTGGCAATGTGTAAGCTTAACTTTGAGATGGCTAAATTGGCTGATGCCAAAGGTGTGCCAATGTTTGCCCAGGCTCGTCTACTAATGGCTCAAACTGTTGCTGAGACCATGCCTGGTCAAAAGGCTTTGCTCAAACAGATACTATTGCAACGTCAGATTAATGATACTGCTCTTGGTGGCATCAAAAAAGACGAAATCGCCGCTCGATTGAAGGCTCTTGAAGGAGAAGCAAAATGACCGCGCAGTCCAATAAAAGCTTTGTGCTGGACAATCTCAGTATCGCCAGTCCCTGTCCCAAATTGTGGAGTGAGATGGAGCTTACAGATGCAGATGCTGTAAGGTTTTGCGGTGACTGCAAAAAAAATGTCTATGATGTCTCTCAAATGACCACCGCCGAGACCGAGCTACTGGTGCAAAGAGCCAGCGCTGCTGAGGCTGCGGGGCAGGGGCGATCGCTTTGTATGCAGCTTTACCGGCGAGCTGACGGTACTGTCATCACTGATGACTGCCCTGTGGGCTTAAGACGTTTGCGTGACAGTTGGCGCAAAGTGCGCAATGCCGCTGCTGCAGCCATTGCACTGGTATTGACTCAAGCTGGTGTGTCTTTTGCTGACAGCAAAGAGCCTTGTAAAACTACTCCTGGCACAACCGCAAAGTCTGGTTCGACTAGTGGCGCTAGCAGTAGTAGTAGTAGTAGTAGTAGTCAGGGCGCCGAGCGTGGCGAAGCCAATGTACAAAACAGACCAGTTATACCGAGGACCGGAGGCATGGTAGCGCCGAGCTTTGAGTGGAATATGGAAGCTGCTAAGGTGCCTGAAATCAAAGTCATACTCGATAAACTCATGGCAATGCAAAGCAAGCCTAAGCAGTCTAAGGCTGAGCGTATTGAGCAGGCTAAGCTGCAATTTGAAGTAGCAAAGCTGGGTGCGAAGAAAAATATGGCAAGATTTGCTCAAGATCATTATCTATCGGCTCAAAATCTAGCCGAGATGTATGACGATCAAAAGCCATTGCTCAAGAAGATTTTGTTGGAACGTCAAAAAAATGACGAAAAACTTGGTGGTTACGCCAGGCAAGATATTGAGAAAAAACTGAAGGAGATTGGAGAGTAAGATGAGCACAGAATCAGCCAGCAAATTAGTCCTGGACAACTTGCGCATTGCTTCGCCCTGCCAGATGTCCTGGGATGATATGGACCTCACTGCCGAGGATTCGGCGCGCTTTTGTCAGTCGTGCACCAAAAATGTCTACGACGTCTCTTTGATGAGTCGCACAGAGGCCGAATTATTGTTGCAGCGCGCTACTGTCAATAATCCCGATGGCAGTGTCTGTCTGCGCCTTTTCAAAAGGCAGGACGGTACGGTAATAACTGACGACTGTCCAGTTGCTCTCAAGCGTATTCGCAATCTCTGGCGCAAACTGCAAGGTGTGGCAGCGGGTATTTTTGCCTTTGCCATCTCCGGTGGTGCCGCCAGCGCTCAGGACAATGGTGGTCTAATTATGGGCAAAGTGGCTCCATCATCAATGAACAAACCTACCCAAAGAGTCAATCCCAAAGGCAATCAAAATGGCGCACTGATGGGCGATCCTAAGACTGGCAATGTCGCTCCCGGTGCGCAAGTGATGTTGGGATCTCCTGTGCCGACAAAGCCTGTACCTCTTGGTGGTAAGCCGGTCTCGTCCGTGACATTTAGGGATCAGGCTATGGCTCTGCCTGGTATGCAAGCCTTGTTTGACAGGCTAAAGCCCCTGGAGATGCGCCCCCAGCCTAGTGATGCTGAGAGGCTAAAGATTGCTAAGTTGCACCTGGATATTGCCAAGCTGGCTGACAGTAAAAACATCCCACTATTTGCTCGTGGACACTATCAGAGCGCCAAAAATATGGCTCTCTCTGTGCCTGGTCAAGACGCTCTTGTGGAGGACATTACTAAGCGCTATAGCCGCAATAGTACCAAACTAAAAATGCCCAGCTGCGATCAATAGTGTTAAACACTGGCCCGGTGCACAAATAAATTGCTCAAAAACAATGCTAAACTCATCTGCTCTTAGTGGATAGTTTGTTATGCATTTTATTTTTTGCGCCAGCCCTCTAGATAAGACCAAGCCTGATGAAGAATATCGCGCTGAGCTGAGTGCCGCCAGACAAAGGGGCGAAACAGTCAGTCTCATTGATTTTGAGGCACTGGCACGGGAAGGTGATGCCGACAAGGCGCTCGTCAATTTGACAGAGCCCAGAAGCGGCGGCGAGATGGGGATTTACCGGGGCTGGATGCTCAGTCCCGCCCGTTATAAATTGCTCTACAGTGCTTTGCAGAGACGTGGTATCGAGCTAATCAACGACCCTGTTAGTTATCGGCAATGTCATTATTTGCCTGACTGGGTGGAGCTTTTTGAAGGGCGTACACCCAAGTCGGTCTGGATTGAAAGCGATAAGCTATCCTCCAACTTGCTTGAGTCGGTCATGGAAAAGCTCAAAATTTTTGGCTCAAAACCGGTCATACTCAAGGATTTTGTCAAATCCGAAAAAGATCACTGGCAAGAGGCTTGTTTCATTCCTGATGCTTCCGATAGAGAAGCAGTACAAAGAGTGGTTACGCGCTTTTTGGAGTTGAGAGGCGATGCCCTTGAGGGTGGTCTGGTATTTAGGGAGTATGTTGATCTCAAGCCACTGGGCCAGCGCTCTAAGAGTGATATGCTACTGACAAGAGAGTACCGGCTTTTTGTATTTGCTGGCAAAATAGTCTACTGGACTCCTTACTGGGAAGAAGGCGATTACGGAGACGGCGAGCCGCCTCTCGGTGTCTTTGCGCCACTAGCACGTAAGCCAGAGAGCAATTTTTTTAGTATGGATGTAGCTCAGACTAAAGCTGATCAGTGGGTCATTGTAGAGCTGGGTGATGGTCAGGTCTCAGGCTTGCCTGATGACTCCAGTGTCGATGACTTTTATACAAGTCTTTGCCGTTCTGGTATTTAGTTTGAGGCTTTTGCCTTGAGCTATTAACTCGAAAACCCAATACCAAAGGCGTCTAATAGCTTGAGCAAGACGCCCGGATTTTGTCCCTGGTCGACTTTGCGCAGAGCGCCCGTGACCATGCCTACTGAAAGTGAACGCAAGGGTTCTGGCGGGTAGGGCATTGGTTTTTCTTTGACCATTTTGAGATTTAATAGATCACTATTTTTGCTCAAAGTCATGTGGGCCAGTACTTTGCCAGCCAGTTTGGTCGAGCCGATGCCATGTCCTGTATAGCCCAGAGCATAGAGTACTTTGCCATCATGGGCAGTGCCAAAAAATGGTGTTAGTCTGGTGGTGGAGGCAATCGGACCGCCCCAGGCATAAGGCCACTCTATGGTCTTAGCTAGCTGGGGGAAGTGTCTATTAAAGCTTTCTTTGAGCGTTTTGTAATGATGCTCAGAGTGGTCGTGCTTTTCGTTTACCTGATTGGGAGCGTAGTACATTGCTTCGCTTGTGCCCCAGAGGATGCGATTATCGGCTGTGATGCGATAGTAGTTAAAAAATGTGCGACAGTCGACAATGGCTTCTTTGCCCTGCCAGCCAATCGATGCTAGTTCCCCTTCGCTCAGTGGTTGGCTGACCAGGATATAGTCGTATAGCGGGATGAAGCGCCAGAGCAAACCCGGCATGAGATGATGACTGTAGGCATCTGTAGCCAGGATTGTCTTGTCGGCTGTGATATTGCCGCGATCTGTGCTCACGCCACTCTTTGTAAGAGCAGTGACCTTTGTCCTTTCCAGTATTTTGACGCCTTGCGCCGTCAGGCTCTGAGAGAGTCTGTCGACCAGTTTGATGGGATTGATGATACCGCCGCCCGGTACAAAAGCACCGCCAAGATAAAGCGGGCTGTCCAGGCGCATTTTAATTTGGCTGGCGTCAAGCAATTTGTATCCAGGTATATTGAGACTCTGGGCTACTTCTATGAGTGCGCGTAAATCATCCATATGCTTGTCGGTCAGTGCCACAAACAGCTGTCCGCTACCGACATAGTCACAGTGATCGGCAAATTGAGCTAATTCTTCGATGTTTTTTAGTCCGATTTTAGCCAGCCTGGCTGCTTCATCGCGACCAAAATGAGTAATAGCCAGTCCGTGGGTATGATCGATACAGTTGCTAATCACTCCGGCGTTGCGCCCGCTGGCACCGTATCCGGTGACGCCTTGTTCGACTATGGTGATATCGAGATTACTGTCGAGCTGGCGTAAATAGTGAGCCGTCCACAGTCCAGTAAAGCCTGCTCCGATAATTACGACTTTGGTTTTATGATCTTTGCCTGGCGCAAATGTGGCTTCTGCAAGTTGAGCTTGCAGATCAGGTTTGTGGCGATTGGCTAGCCAGTAGCAGGATTGTTCAATCGGTAGCATAGCCAAAGTCTAACACTCTTAGACAATTTCAAGCTGCAGATTGCGCGAGGTCTGCGAGGTTGTCTCTTTGCAAGCTTTTGGTAGCAAAGAGATATTGTGGCGATTCCGCCAGTGGTGGCACTGTCTCGTTATTGCCAATATGTTGCGACCTTAGCGCCCTTATCAAGTGGCTTGGGCACTGCTGTTTACTGTTGAGCTTGTTTGCACAATTACTCTGTTGCTTTTAGTAATTTGCACTGTTATTGGTTGTCATAAGCTTGCAGCGCTGGGCCTAATGTACTGGCATTTAAAAGCAATAAATAAACTGTGATTGTAATTAACTGACTCGTGCTGTTAGAAAAAAACATATTACTGCAACTTCTCTTTCTCTCTTCTTAAAAACAGCCAACACACCACCTCACGCTAACCACAGCAGAGCCGCACCAGCGGTGTTGGGCTTGACGCTCTGCTCGGGAGGAGATTGTCATGCAATTTTTGACTGCCTCAGAAAGTAAGCTTGTACTCAAGAGACTATGGACCATAGTCAAACCCTACTGGGTATCTCCCCAGGGTAAAAAGGCTTGGATGCTGCTTGTCGGTGTGCTTGCTCTTTTGATTGGTGTATCTCTGGTCAATGTCTTTATCAACAGTGTCGCCGGCAGGTTTACCACCGCTCTGCAAGCCAGAGATGCCAGCGCGTTTTGGACCTTGCTCTGGATGTACGCCGGTGCCCTGGTCTTTGCCACGCCGATTATTGTCTTCTACCAGTTTTTGCGCTCAAAGCTCGCATTGATGTGGCGCAAATGGCTGACACAGCACCTGGTCAGTAAGTATTTTTATCGGCGCAGTTACTTCAACATGTCCACCGACCCGCACATCGATAACCCCGATGAGCGTATGTCGCAGGACGTGGAGACCTTTTGCAACATGACTGTCGGGCTGTCGATTACCATCCTCGATGCCCTTGTTACCATCGTCACTTTTATTGCCGTGCTCTGGAGCATCAGTGGCGCCCTCACAATCGCTGTGGTGGCATACTCGCTCTTTGGTTCGGTGCTCACTGTGGTCTTTGGTAAACGGTTGGTGCAGTACAACTTTGACCACCTCAAGCTGGAGGCCGACCTGCGTTATAACCTGGTCGATGTCCGGCGAGATGTGGAGTCAATCGCCTTTTACGGAGGCGAAAAAAGAGCTAAGCTCCAGGTCTTTAGAGCGATTGGCAACGCTATTAAAAATCAGGAGCTGGTTATGATCCTCAATCGTAACTTAGGCTTTTTTACTCACAGCTACAATGCCCTGGTCGTGCTCATTCCGCCTGCCATTATCGCTCCGCTTTACTTTAGTGGGCAGATGGAGTTTGGCGAGATGACTCGTGCTGGTATGGCCTTTGCCCAGATATTTGGCGCCATGACTCTCTTTGTCGTGCAGTTTAACGCCATCAGCGCTTATATCGCTAATATCAATCGTGTCGGCTCCTTTATGGAGGCCCTCGAGGTGCACACTGCTCCTGCCACGATTGACGGTATGGTGATTGACAGTGCGGTGGGTGGTCAGCTGTCGCTTGAGCATCTCAGTGTGCTTACACCTGGCGGCGAACGCACTTTGCTAAAGGACTGTACTTTGACTCTGGCGCCCGGGCAGAGTCTGCTCATCATGGGACCATCTGGTGCAGGTAAGTCGTCCATATTGAGAGCCATAGCGGGTCTCTGGGTGACAGGTCATGGCCGCGTGGTCAGACCGGCCTTTAGCGACATGATGTTTTTGCCGCAAAGACCTTATGTGCCGGCCAGCACTTTGCGCGATGCGCTGTGCTATCCGCGCACTCGCAGTTGTGCCACTGATAGTGAGCTCATAGCCCACCTCAAGCTCGTCAATCTGGCCGACCTGCCAGCTCGAGTTGGTGGCCTTGATGTCGAGCGTAACTGGAGAGAATTTCTCTCAGTTGGTGAACAGCAGCGCTTGAGCTTTGCTCGACTGCTTATGGCCAGACCGCGCTATGCCATCGTCGACGAAGCTACATCAGCCCTTGATGTGGACAACGAGAAGTTGCTCTACACCATTCTGGCAGCCAGCGGTAGCACTCTCATCAGTGTCGGTCACAGACCATCTCTGGTGGAACACCACAGTCTCGTCCTTGAGCTTATTGGTGACGGCAGCTGGCGTCTTATTCACCGCAATTAGAGAGGCATTCGTTGATTGCCTCTCTGCCTGAGCTTTGACTCGGCAAAAACAAACACGCATATCCTCACCGTGGCAAAAGTATTCACCACCTCAATGGCAGCTCAAAGCGCCTTACGGTGGGCTTTTGTCATAAATCTCGTCTGACAAATCTAACGGAGCAATCCCGTGAAGACTTATAAACCCAAGGCTAATGCCGCAGCTGTTTTGGCAAACAGTCTGCCACAAATCAGTCGCGCCGACGAACTCATGCTTGAGTCTGTCTCGCGCGCTCACTTCCAGTATTTTGTCGACTACCAGGACAAGGACACCGGTCTGATTTTGGACCGCACCCGTGCCGGCGGACCTGCCACCATAGCTGGTGTAGGTTTTGCCCTCACTGCCTACGCCATAGCCAGTGAGCGTTTTTGGATCAGTCGCAAAGAAGCTCTGGACTACACTGTCCGCGTCCTCGAAGTGCTTGCACGCGTGCCGCAAGGTGACGCTATCCAGGGCACAAACGGTTACCGCGGCTTCTTCTACCACTTCCTCGACCCCAAGACCGGAGAGCGCGCTACCGCTCCCCAATTTTGGAATAGTGAGCTGTCCAGCATTGACACCGCCCTGCTGATGATGGGTGTGCGCTTTGCTATCAACTACTGGCGCGGCCGCAATGCTCGCGAAAAGTATGTGCGCGACACTGGTCGGGCGCTTTATGACCGAGTGGAGTGGGACTGGTTGGTGCGTGAAGTACCCGCCGGTAAAAACGAACTCGGTCGCGATGTGCCGGCAGGCCAGGTCATTGGTCATGGCTGGAGCCCAGAGAGCGGTCTTATCCGCAGTGTCTATCGTGGTTATAGCGAGGCCCTGGCACTCTATCTCCTGGCTCTTGGTGCCACCAAGCATAAGGTGACTGCCGCTCTCTGGCAGGGTCTTATCGGTCATGAAGTGGCCACCACCCACATGGGTGAGACCTATATCGCCATGCCTGGTACGCCACTCTTTTGCTATCAGTATCCGCATTGCTGGGTTGACTTCCGCGGCATCAAAGACGATGTTAACCGCAGACTCGGCTTCGACTATTGGCAAAACAGTGTGCGAGCGACAGTAGCTCAGCACAAGTATGCTCGCCAAAACCCCAATAAGTTTGTCGGTTACGACCGTCACAACTGGGGGCTTACTGCTTGTGACGGACCTGGCGATGCCAAACAGCAAGTCGGCGACCGGCTTGTGACCTTCCGCTGGTACAGCGAGCGTGGCGCCCCTGATGGCTTTGACGATGGTACCATCGCTCCGACCGCGGCGCTCAGCTCTCTGCCGTATGCACCAAAGGCGGTGCTGTCGACACTGCGCTACTGGCTCAAAAACCGGGCGGACCTCTACTCTGTGCACGGCTTTGCCGATGCCTTCAACGACTCCTTTAAGGACGGCGACAAGGCCGGTTGGGTGGGCACAGATCGTCTGGCCATCGACCAGGGACCGGTCATCCTGATGATCGAAAACTACCGTACTGGCCGTATCTGGGAGGTGATGAAGCGTGACCCGGTCATGCGTCGCGCTCTCAAGCGAGCCAACTTTAAGGGCGGCTGGCTCGACGCCACGACCCGCTAACTACAGGGGACTGATTATGAAAAACGCAAAAGCAAAAAACTCATTAGCGCAAAAGGGCAACCAGTCAAAGAGCGCCAAGCCTAATTCAAAGCCATATCAAGTTCGGCGCTTTGACCTGCCCAAAAACTTTGTCTTCGGTGCTTCCACTTCGGCTTATCAGATTGAGGGCTCAGTGGACACAGATGGACGCGGTCCCTCCATCTGGGAGAAGTATTTTAGCGAGCGCCCGGATCTCGATAATGGCTCGGTGGCTTGCGATCATTACGGCCGTATGCAAGAAGACGTGCAGATGATCAAGGACATGGGTCTCAAAGCCTATCGCTTCTCGGTCTCCTGGTCGCGCATCATGCCCACCGGTCGTGGCCAGGTCAATGAGCAGGGGCTTAAGTTTTATAGCCAGCTTGTGGACCTGCTCCTGGCTAGTGGCATCGAGCCCTACATCACGCTCTATCACTGGGATTTGCCCCTGGCGCTCCAGGAGGAGTTTGGCGGCTGGGAGAGTCGGGAAGTAGCCCAGTATTTTGCTGACTACTCTGTTGTTGTCGCTCATCATCTCGGCGACAGAGTCAAGTACTGGTGTACATTTAACGAGCCCGAAGTGATTGTGGCTGGTTATATCGGCACCGGGCTTGCTCCTGGCCTCAATGATATGACCAAACGCACCAGGGTGATTCACAACCTGCTGTATGCTCACGGTCTGAGCACCCGCGCCATGCGTGAGGTGTATCCCAAAAACAAGTACGGCATTGTCCTCAATCTCGTGCCCATCGAGCCTGATGATGCTGGTAGTGCCCAGGCGGTGAGTAATGCCCGGCGCCGCTGGCTCTCTAACTATGCTGTCTATCTGGAGGCTCTGCTCAAGGGGCGTTACCCTGACGTGGTGCTTGCTGAGATGGCAGCTAATGGCATCGAGCCTGTCCCCGGTGACATGTCTCTCATCGCTCAGTCTCTCGATTATCTCGGCGTCAACTGGTACTTGCGTTTTGTCGTCGACAAAAACGACAACATCGTGCCTGTGCCTGGTGCCGAGCTGACTCAGATGGGCTGGGAAATGCATCCGGCAGCGCTGACGCGCATGCTCGTATCGATGAGTAAGGAATACCACCTGCCGCCCATCTACATCACCGAAAACGGTGCTGCTCTCGATGACAAAGTCGAGGAGGGTCGCATCCATGACCGCCGTCGTACTCAGTATCTCTATGAGCACATCCAGGCTCTGGAGGCGGCAAGCGTCCAGGGTGTTAACATCCGTGGCTATTTTGCCTGGAGTCTGATGGACAACCTGGAGTGGTCGCTTGGTTACAAGATGACCTTTGGTATTGTCCATGTCGACCGCCACACACTTTTGCGCACGGTCAAGGACAGTGGACGCTTTTACGGCAAACTGATTGCCCTGCATCACAAAAAGCGCAAAAAGTCTGAGCGCTCCGGCAAGGGCAAAAAAGGCAGCAAAAGGGCAAAGCAATGACTATAAATCGGCGTTCAATTTTACTGCGTAACGCCAATCTAATTGTCACCGATGGCGTCAAAGCCTCAGTCAGTATTGTCAAACGTGGCTCTGTGCCAGCGCTCAAGCTCGATTATGAGTTTAGCGGTGCTGGCTATGCCACGGTGCGACTGCCTGTTTCTATCGATTTGCCGGGCAACTTCGCCTTTCGCTTCCAGACCTGGGGCGTAGGTCCGCGCAATACTCTGGAGTTTAAGGTGCTCGATGCATCCACCGACAATGTCTGGTGGGTGCACCGTGCCAACCATGCCTTTAGCTCCACACCGGTGTCGCTGATCAACAAGCGGCGCCACTTTTGGTATGCCTGGGGACCGCAGCGAGAGTTGTTTGGTCATGCTGCTTTTGTTGACCTTACTGTCACTGCCACCACAGGTGGTAAGGGCACGGTTTACTTTAGCCAGCTCATCTTTGAAGAACTGCCCGAGCCTCTTGCCGCCACTACACCAGTAGTGACCGCTAGCTCTGGTAAGAAGTCTGCCCAGTCAGTGCTTGATAATGACCCTGCTACTCAGTGGCGCAGCACGCGCCCTGGGCGGCAGACTATCAAGATGGATCTTGGCTCTGCGCGTGAGTTTGGCGGTCTGGTCGTGGATTTTGGCGACCAGTATGCCACAGACTATGAGGTGCAAATCCAGGCTTGCAACGCCGAGGGTCGCTGTTCTAATCGCTGGACCACAGTGGACCATGGCGCCGCATCAGCACCTGGCAAAGCCTATCATTTCCTCCCTGAGTGCGAGGCTCGCGCGCTCAGGCTTGTTTTTAAAAGCAGTGCGCATGCCTCTGGGCATTACAGTGTGCGCCAAATCACATTGCAGCCGCTTGCTTTTGGCAGTTCTCAGAGCCGCTTCTTGCGTCATGTCGCTCGCGAGCTGCCACCCGGGCTCAACCCTCGCTACTTCCAGGATGAGCAAAGTCTCTGGACTGTCATTGGTGTCAGTGGCAGCAAGCAAGAAGGGCTAATCAACGAGCAAGGACTGCTTGAACTTGGTCGCGGTCTGCCCAGTATTGACGCTTTTGTCGCGATTGATGATGGCGCTCAAAGCCGGCTCCTTACCTGGCATGATGGCGTACACTCACAGTCTCTGGCTAGCGGCTATCTGCCTGTGCCCCAGGTGGAGCGCTGGCACAAAGCTGAGCAGGTCAGTCTGACAGTGGCTAGCTGTGCTCATTTGATTGGACCGGAGCAGTATGCCGATAGTGCTATTTATGCTCGCTATACTGTCAAAAATCATGGCGGTGAGCGGCGCAAAGGTAGCCTGCATCTGGCACTGCGTCCGCTTCAAGTCAATCCTCCCTGGCAGTTTCTCAACATCCCCGGGGGCTTCACTCCGGTCTATGAGCTATCTATCGCCTCTACCAGAGACGCTCTTGATGGCTCTGTGGTTGCTCCCAGGGGTGGCGCCAGTGCTCAGTCTAGCAGCGATCGTCTGGTCCTGGCTGGAGATCAGTTGACCCAACCTGGTATGAGAGGCGGTCGTTTTGCTCTCAAGTTGTCGCCGCCTGCCGACCGTGCCGGTGTCACCACATTTGGTGCCGGTGATGTGGTCAGGCATTTGCGTCAGTGTAGTGTGCCGCAAGCACAGACTGTCAGCGATAAGCGCGGCATGGCTAGTGCTCTGATGGTCTACGACTTTGACCTTGAGCCTGGCGCTGAGTATGTAGTTACGCTGGCCTTGCCCTACAGCGATAATGCCGAGACCGGACTTGTGCCTGCCGACGCTGCTTTTGCTGCCTGTAAGGAGCACTGGCTCAGTCAGCTTGGTGCTGTCAAAATCACCGCACCGGCAGCTCAGTCTCTTATCGATACGCTCAAAAGCCAGCTTGCTTATATCCTCATCAACCGTGATGGAGTAGCCGTGCAGCCTGGCTCCCGTTGTTACAGACGCACCTGGATCCGGGATGGATCGCTCACCTGTACTGCCTTACTACAGTTTGGCTTTACCGGTGAGGTGCGTCAGTTTATCGAATGGTTTGGCGGTTACCTTTATCCCTCTGGTAAGGTGCCCTGCTGTGTCGATAAGCGCGGCGCAGACCCAACCCCCGAGCATGACAGCCACGGACAGTTTATCTATTTGTGCATGGAGTACTACCGGCACACTGGAGACATTGCTTTTGTGGCTGAGCATTTTGGTCAGATGGTCAAGGCTGTCGACTATATCGACTATCTGCGCAGTCAGAGACTGACAGCTCAATACGCCGATGAGACTGGTGGTAAGCATCATCTTTATGGCATCCTGCCTGAGTCAATCAGTCATGAAGGCTACTCGGCTAAGCCTGCCCACTCCTACTGGGACGATATCTTTGCCCTGCAAGGTCTGTCTGATGCCCTGACTGCCTGTCGTATCCTCAAGGATGCAACAGCTACAGGGCCAAATCTCCAGAGCGCTGCCCCAATTGCCACCGCGCAGTTTGACCGCCTGAGCGCTATCTATGAGGAGTTTAAGCAGGCTTATCTGGCATCGATTAAGCACTCGATGCAGCACCATGGTATTGACTTTATCCCGGGTGCCGCTGACCTTGGTGACAGTGATGCCACATCGGTGACTGTTGCTCTAGACCCTGGTGATGTGCTGATGGACGCGCTGCCTAGTGAGGTGGAGCGTACTTTTGAGCACTACTGGCAGTACTTTTGCAAACGCCGAGATGATCAGGTGGCATGGACTGCCTATACACCCTATGAGCACCGTGTCGTCGGTACTTTTGTCAGACTGCATCAGATTGAAAGAGCGCACGCTCTGCTCGATTACTTTATGCAGGATAGGAGACCGGCGGGCTTTAATCACTGGGCAGAGGTGGTCTACCGTGACCCGCTGCATCCTGGCTTTGTGGGCGATGCGCCGCATGGCTGGGTGGGCTCGGACTTTGTGCGTGCAGTGCGCAGTCTCTTTGCTTATGAGCACAAGGGTGTGCTTACTCTCTTTGGCGGTGTCAAAGATGAGTGGTTAGCTGAGGGCGTCTGTGTGGACAATCTCGCTACTCACTATGGCGCAGTCAGTGTCAGAGCCTGGACTACCTCTGTTGGCGTCAGCTATCAGATCCAGGGCGAGATAGCGGCGCCAATGCGCTTGCGTTTGCCCTCTGGCATGCGTAGCGTTACTGCCGATGGAGTGGCTGTCACACCGGATTGTCATGGCTATGTCATGGTAAGTCCGGGCAGCGCTCTTGTGGTAGCACTGTATTAACCGTTTACTACCGCTGACCTTAATCGGTCATTTGGACGGGCGGGATGCTTTGCTCTCGCCTGTCCTCGGGAGCTTGCGCTCTCAAATAATGGAGACCAATATGCCTCAAAATAATAGCGATGCCACTGCTGGTAGTGCGGTAAAGCCGCCTGTAAGCAAAAAGCGTCGTCGTCGCCTCTGCGTGCAAGCACGCGCTAGTAAACAAACCCGCGTCAGCTGTCCAGGCTTGGCGCATTGAGTTGCACCGCCAGGTCCTGCCTACTGCGGCAAGGGCTGGTTGGGACAAGCTCAAAGCCTCTATTGATGCGGCAATTGCTGCCAGTACAGAGCCTGTGCTAATCGTCATGACTGGTCTGGCGGCTGGTACTGATCGCCTGCAGATAGAGCGTTTTGCGCTCAATGTGCGCGACTACTCGGTGCCTGACAATGCCGGTGAGACGGCTCAGGATCAGGTCATCGACCTGTCTCAGCCGGACCTCATTCGTACTCTTGCGCCTTTGCCGGAGTTGCGTCAAGCAATTTTGCGCCAGGGCTTTCCCTGTCGTATTTCCAATCATGCCGGTACTTTTATCTGCAATGAGCTGTACTTTAAAGCTATGGCTTATGTGCGACATAACCCGCGCGTAGCCGGCATTGTCTTTGTCCACGTGCCAATGCTTGAGCAATTTGCTGCTACTTGTGAGCTTTACGGCTCCATGGCGGTCTCGCGCAAGGCTCTCAATGTGAGAGGCTCAGCGGAGCGTCAGGTAGCGCTTTTGCGTCAAGCCATGGTGGCCTTAATCTTTGCTCTCAGTGAGTTAACTGTACGGGCCTGAGTAATCAACTTGTGAGGCGATGAGAGTCTTTACCGGCTCTCATCGCTTTGCCGGTTTATGGTGGTGAGCAGCCGTTATCAGTTTTTGTTTTTTTTGAAAGTGGTGATATTATATGGAGTAGTGGAAGTTTGATGGTACGCTAAACAGGGCAATGATAGAGCAATAGCTCGGCGGGATAAGTCAGTGCAGAGTGCTGATGAAGATAGTTACGATCAGACTTTAGGCATGCCTGAGCAGCCTGGCAGCCGCCATTTTTTGTCTATTGGTGAAGTGGTGGATGGCGCTTACAAAGTGCTGGAATTTATTGGAGCAGGAGCCTTTGGTGAGGTTTATCTGGTCCGGCACGATATTTTGCAGCGTAATTTTGCTCTTAAGCTTTTGCGCGGCTCCGGCATGGATGATGCTGTCAGATCGCGTTTTGTCCAGGAAGTGCAGGTGATGGCCAAGTTGGAGCATCCCAATATTGTCAAAATCTATAATTCTGGCGTCTACAAAGGTAATTTTCCATATTACATCATGGACCTGATTGTCGGTAAGTCGCTTGCAGACTTGATAGCCGCTGGTGGTCGAATAGATGCTCTGTCGGCTGTGACGATATTTACAGCCGTGGCTGATGCGCTAAAAGTCTCTCATGGTCGCAATATCGTGCATAGAGACATTAAGCCAGCCAATATCATCATTGCCGATGGTGATGGACCGCTGGATAGCCGAGTGCGAGTGGTGGATTTTGGTGTGGCTAAGTTGCTTGGACGCAACAGTCCTGCCTATCAGGCTCTTACTACTGTCGGTCAAGTTTTTGGTAGTCCGCTTTATATGAGTCCGGAGCAGTGCACTGCTGCCAATATCGACAATCGTAGCGATGTTTATTCGCTTGGCTGTGCGCTATATGAGACCCTTACTGGTGTCGTCCCATTTAAGGGAGCGACTGTTATGGATACTTTTCAGATGCATTGCAGTCAGGCTGTGCCTACTCTCAAGCAAAAAGCACCGTCGCAAGAGTTTGCTCCTGAGCTAGAAGAAGTGATTCAACAGCTGATGGCAAAGCGCCCTGAAGACCGCTTCCAAAATATGACACAAGTCAAAAACAGTTTGCTCTTGATAGAGGATCGCCTCAAAAAACGCCAAGATGTCACTGCTGGTGGTGCCAAGGGTTGGCGCCGCCGCCTGGTAGTTGGGCTACTTGCTTTGCTTGCTCTAGGCGGTCTGGGAGCTGGCGCGCTCTATGTCTTTGGTAGGACTGGTGAGCCCAGAGTTGCCGACAGACCACTTTTGCAAACGGACAAGTCAGATAACTTTAGGGTCTATGACGATGTTGTTACCACTCAAAACTTGATGGACTCAAGACAAAAAGCAGCTATTATTGCCGCCGAAACGCCAGAATACAGCGACGTATTGACCAAGCCTGTGGTTAGTAATCAGTTTTTTAAAGGCTACGACAAGAACGGCGATAGTCTTTACGAATTGCCTCAAGCCGACGGTAACTATATAGGCAAATTTAGTATCATCTCGCCAGAAAAGCTTGTAACTGCGCCGTTTAGTGGTCCCGTCACTGTTTATAAGAAGTATAAATGGATCTTCAGGCCCGACCCAATTGTAGGTAAAAATCCCTCTATTTTGCTTGGTTTTAGACCTGAGGATATTTCTGGCATCGATCTTGATGCTCTTGAGCCTGGTGATCGAGCTAAAGTGTTAAAGGCAGCTGCTGAGCGGTTTTCGAATCTCATCAGTGTTGTTGTGCTTGATCATAAAGTTGATAGAGAGACTTTGGCGGTTCTCGCTAAAATGAAGTCTATTCAGATGTTGTCCATCAATGCCAGCGATTTGAGGCAAGATCAAGTTTTGACCCTGCCCTGTCTCAAAGGTATTCGCGAATTTGAATGTGCCAATTACACTGGTGATGTTAATAGTCTTTTGGAGTTAACTATAAGCAGCGGTCTAAAGGTATTGTGCCTCTCTAATACCAAAGTAGGCGAGCATGATTTGATCAATCTTTGCAGGGCTACAAACCTTGAACGTCTAACGCTGCAGCATGTGGGGATGAGACGCGAATGGCTCAGGCACTTGTTAGGCTTGCAGCATCTGGCTTACCTTGATTTGGTCAACGATGGTCAAAACTTCAACTGGGTGCAGCCTCTAAAGCCATTTTGGCGCCTAAAAGAGTTGGTTGTCAGAGATGACAAAATGCCAGGAAATGAGCGAAAACAGCTCCATGATATGCTCAAAGAGGCTCTGAAAGTCAAAGGGCAACAGGATAATTGCAACGTTAGAACTAATCGTAATAGTGAGATTAATAGCTACAGTAAGCGCGAAAAGGAAAGCGCCGAATTAGGCGACATGATGAAGGAATAGGCTCAGTTCGATGGCGTATTCAGATAGTCGGTTGTGATGTCGCATATGGTGCTGGCTTGCACTGGCGGCCATTTGACCGTCTCCACTTTTGGGTTAATGCTCTTTGCGTTAACGGCGCACTGGAACTTTTGCAGGGCGGATGCGCCATATCACCCGTAAGTTATGGTCACCGACCGACTCGGTTTGACAAAGATGAGGAGATGAAATTATGGGTAAGGCAGCAATACTGTGGTTTATGGGCGTACCCACAGGCGTCATCGCAGTGCTCTGGTTTACAGGGTTGCTCAACTAGTGCCTAAAAGCAGCAGTGATTTGTGTTGTTATACAGTCAATCCAGGTTTGACCAAGCGGGTCAATCTGGATTCTGTGTTATACGATAGCATATAAAAGAACATTGAAAAATGAAGAGTCGGGAAAACGGTTGTGACACCGTTAACCCGACCTCCAAGTTGGCAGTCTTTACTTCGAGCCCGTCGAGGAATCTTCCGTTTCGGAATGATCCTTTTCGCAGGCCGGCTCCGGGATAATGCAGATTGCAGTATCCGGGAAGAAAAGCTTGACGAGGCCGGCGATGATGAAGCCTGCCACGAAGCCGCCGATGTGTGCCCAGTAGGCAACGCCGTCGCCGAAATGGACAAACAGATCAGTGGTGCCCTGGAACAGCCAGCTGAAAGCATTGAAATGAACCATTTCGTTGCC
Organism: Candidatus Obscuribacter sp.; assembly: GCA_016718315.1. Taxonomy (GTDB): domain Bacteria; phylum Cyanobacteriota; class Vampirovibrionia; order Obscuribacterales; family Obscuribacteraceae; genus Obscuribacter. Next base: position 134,650 of record JADKDV010000004.1, read on the forward strand.
AGCAGGCAGACCAGCGACCGGACCGACTGAGCTGAGGACGCCCGAGAACTGCATCACGAACCAACCAATCAAGAACCAGTAGGCCTTGGTGTGGACGTAAGCAGGAGCAGGCAGGACGTAGAAGCCCGAGATGGTGGCGTTATGCCACATCAGCAGGTATCCGCCGAGCACGCCCGCAATGGCGCCGGAAGCACCGAGGGTGGGCACCATGCTCATCGGGTCGCTGCCCCAGTGGGTCAGAGCCGCGAGCACGCCGCAGATCAGGTAGAAGGCCAGGTAATAGCCCTTGCCGAGACGGTTTTCCATACCCTTGCCGAAGACAAAGAGGAAGACCATGTTGCCGAAAATGTGACCCAAGCTCCCGTGAAGGAACATGGAGGAGAAGATGGTCAGGGTGGCCATGAGCATTGCGCTCGGGTCGCCAGCAGCGAATGCCGCCGTGACCTTACCGGGCACCATGAGCCACGTTCCAAAAAGCTGGTCCTGGTGGCCAGAGAGAATCATGGAGACTTCGACGATGAAAGCCAACACGTTTGCCAGGATGAGCCACTTAGTGATAGTTGCCGGGCTCGAGCAACGCAAGTTGTCCTTGAGAGGAAACATATTGTGCTCCTTGGGACCAGTTAAGCGGTGATGCTGTCTGGTCTATGGGTTTTGGAGGAATCCAGGAGATGCAAGCAGCTCGAAAAAAGACGGTCTTATCCAAACGCACGGCGTTTTGAGGTGATTAACCTGGAAAAGACTGATGGCTTAATGCGGGCGGCTTGAAAGAACTCTTGGGAGATGGAAAATAAATGACTCTATAGAACTAAGCTCTAGAGCCTCTTCAAGACAAGAGCTCTATAGCTTTTGTGTAAATAATCTCTAGCGCGCCTCTTTCATACTGACAAGTGGTGCGCATTTTTGTCTTTGTCAAACTATCGGCTCTATATCGAGTTTTGCTACATCTTGGCTCACTTTTGCGCTCTTGTCATGAGTTAGCGCCAAATGCGTTAGTGCCTTAAAGATTGCAACTGACTAGAGTTTTAGATATCAAATCTGCCATGTAGGTCAAAAGGTTTGAATATGGCAGGTAAACCTTGATAGGTTGATTTAGTAATCTTTTCCCCCAAATCTTCTTTCGGCAACCTCTAAAACCCTCATCACCACTTAAATACTTCACTCCAGTAAGAGGCGCCCGTGCCTCTGAACAGCTCTCCGAGCCAATCGCCCATCACCCTCCCTTGAGTCCGTGATCTGCTTTGTGGTTCGAGCTTTGTGTCCCCGCGGGAAGCGCCCTCAATCACCACTGTGTGGTAGCAGGGCCAATAATGCTTTGGAGAAAAACATGAATAAGCGTCAGCTCAAAGAGTTGGATCGTACAGGTCGTTCTGCCCTCAAACTTCACATCCTGGGGGCGGCCAAATCTGTGACCGGTTCTCTCTTTTTGTACGAATATTTTGAAAAAGAGAAGGTCACCCGCTTCCTCGTCGACGCCGGTCTTACCGTCGAGAGCCCGCAGGCTGACTACAAGAAGCGCTTGCCCACGGGCTTGAACCCCAAGGAAATCGACTTCGTCATCCTCAGTCATGCTCACGTTGACCACTGCGGCTATCTGCCCAAGCTGGTCAAGGATGGCTTCCGTGGCAAGGTTTACGTCACTCCGGCTACCTATGACCTGATGACTGTGATCCTGCCTGACAGCGGCTACCTCCAGGAAGAGCAGGCCAAAAGCCGCTTGAACCGGTTCAACCGCCAGAAGCGTGATGCCAATGAGGCTCTGCGCACCGGCGAGACTGCCGCCACTGGCGACAGTAAGAAGGGCTTCAAGGGCAAGGTCGGACGTGGTGAAAAGGCGAACGACCGTTCTGGTCGTGGCAAACGTGCTGGTGATGCCCGCAAGGCTGTCGCTCAGAGCACCGCCAACGCGCCGTCGGCTGCTGACCTGGCACGGTTTGCCCCGCTCTACACCCAGGAAGACGCTCAGGAGAGCCTGAAGTACTGCAAGACGGTGAAGTATCACGAGCGCTTTGCTGTCACCGACAGCATCGCCTTCACCTTCACCGACGCCGGTCACATCCTCGGAGCTGCTGTGGTCAACATGGAAATCGGCACGGGCAATCAGAAGCGCACCTTCTGCTTTACCGGTAACGTCGGTCGTCGCCAGATGCCGCTCTTGCGTGATCTGGAAGCAGTGCAGCAGGCTGACTATCTGATGCTGGAAGCCACCTATGGTGACCGTCTGCACCAGAAGCGTGACCGCCTCGAGTCGCTGGCTACCATGGTCGGCAACGCCTATGCTCGCGCCAAGCCGCGTCATCCGCGCAGTGGTTGTGGTGTCATCGTTATCCCCGCTTTTGCGGTGGGTCGCGCTCAGACCATCCTCAACGACCTGCGCATCCTGATGGAGACCAAGCGCATTCCGGTCATCCCCGTCTATGTCGATGGACGCATGACCAACAAGGCCACTGAGGTCTATCGCAAGCACGTCGATATCCTCAATCCGGAGACCCGCAAGGTCTTTGAAGCTGGCCATGACCCCTACAGCACGCCGCGCCAGACCTCGGTCACCGAGTATCCGGACAGTGCTGGTCTGCGCCGTATCCACGAAGAGCCCTGCATCATCGTCGGCTCCAGTGGCATGGCTGCCGGTGGACGCATTGTCGACCACCTGGCTTACTGGCTGCCGCACAAGCAGAACACTGTGATGTTCGTCGGCTTCCAGGGCACCGGCACGCTCGGACAGACCATCGTCAAGACCGGCGGTGAGCGTCCCGACACGCTGGAGCAGTGCACTGACTGTGCCAAGAGCGTACGCATCAAGGGCAAGGACGTGCGTGTCCATGCCACTGTCGAGTTCCTGCCCGACTATTCGGCTCACGCCGACTACGAGGACCAGCTGGCTTGGCTCAAGAAGTTCACGCGTCGTCCCAAGATGACCTTCATCGTGCACGGCGACGTCGGTGCTCTCGATGGACTCAAGGGTCACATCGAAGAGACCCTGGGCTGGAAGGATGTGGTCATTCCCGAAGCTCGTCAGACCTTCGATCTGTAAGGACTGGCCAGCGTTTATTGCCGTTTGAGCACCAACCAACAATGTTGGTTGGTGCTAGCGGTCATGCAAACACCAAAACCTGCAATTAGCTCCCTGAGGGGAGTTGGAGTAATACAAAATGGAAATCGTCAAACTCGTCATCCTCTTCCTGGGCATGTTCCTGGCAGCGGACTTCGCACGCAAGCAGAGCTATTCGATGACGGCTGGCATCAGCACCGGCTGGATGCGCCTGCTCGCCAACTCGTTCGTCTGGGCTCTCGCCGCTTCCGTCACCGGTGTGGTGATCAGCATGGTGCTGGGCATGGCCATGCCTGCCTTCTTCACCTGGCTGATCTTCTTCACCGCCGTCGACTTCATCTTCTCGATGATTCGCAGTCGCTAAGCTTTGCTATTCAGCGCAGCTGAGCTAGCGTCTTAACTTGCAGGGCGAGCTGACAATCTTGTCAGTTCGCCTTCGCATTTTTTTGATGGACATAGAGCGCAGTTTTATTTTTTTCTGTCCAAATACACTATAACAAGCAGTAATAATGCTGTTTACCTTTGGGTTGTTTTTCGAGTCGTCTGATGTGTGGATTGATATCTGGAGATACTCAACGCAATTGTCTATGACAATTGCGAGGTCAAGCTGGACAAGGGTTTGGGTCTTTGCGCGAGCTGCGCGAGTATAGCTCTCATCGTAAAAGCCATAATGAAACACTTAGCGCATATTTCTCTTCATTTTTCCTTTATTTTTGCCCTTGATAACTGTTACTACTAATTACTCTCATCCCATTCATTCATCGGAACCCCTGGCTCAATAAAACTGCTCTATTTCCCCTATACAACACCCTGGGAAACGCGAAAGCGCCGAGCAGTCTAAAACAGCCAAATTTCGATGATGAAGGTGGACGTCAGAGGGCACTGACACTTCCTATTTAGCATCCGCTTCGTCACCCTCACCCGTTAGGGTTGGTGCCGTGCCGGTTGCTTTTGGCAGGAGCGTTAGCGCATCCAATGTCAACTGTAACTAGGAGTCTTATCATGAACGCTCAAGAAGCTTCCATTTCTGGCAAGATCCGTCGTCGTCTCAACCCGTCTGTTGCCAGTGAACCCACCCTGCGCTGCCGCGCTTTCCTGGACGCCAACCTCTATGGTCAGCAAGCCGGCAAGGACCTTCTGACCTACGCCTACGCCAACGCCTTCAACCCGCTGCGCGATCGCACCAAGCCCATCGCCTTCATCATCAACGCGGGCAAGTCGCGCACCGGCAAGACCCACTCGGTCGAGCTCTTGGCCGAACTCGTCCACGGCAACCCCAAGGCCTATCAGCGCATCGATATGGCCGAGTACATGGACAAGTACTCAATCAGCAACCTCAAGGGTTCCGGCCGCGGCTACATCAACAACCAGAGTGCTCGCGACGACGGCTACAAGGTCTCCGCCGATCAGAAGCACGACTACGCCGAGTTCACCAACCACAACCTGGAGTACTTCAAGCGTGGTTCGGACGTGCCGGTCTCGATTGTCCTTTTGGACGAGCTGGACAAGGCTTGCGCCGAGGTCTTCTTGATCCTCCTGGGCATCATGGACCACGGCAAGCTGACGCTCGGTAACGGCGAGGTCGTCGACTTCACCAACACCATCTTCGTCTGCGCCTGCAACCTGGGCATGGCCGATGTGGAGCGTGAAGAAGTCGGTGGCATCGGCTTCAGTGCCCGCGGCAAGAAGCTGAACGGCAAGGAGGTCAAGGATGTGGTGCTCAAGGCGCTGCGCGACAAGGCTCCGCCGGAGTTCCGCAACCGCGTCAACGAGCTGGGTGGCATTGCCATCTACGAAGAGCTGACCCGCGACCAGATGGAGTCGGTGGTGGTGCGTGAAGTGTCCGAGCTGCAAAAGCGCATCAACGGCACTCGCATGCACTTCACCGTCGAAGTCTTGGAAGCGGCGCGCAAGCTGATCCTGGACAAGGCACTGGCCAACGAAGGCAACCTCGCCAACGTCAAGTCGGTGCTGCGCAAGGAAATCGAGAACGCGCTCGGCAACGAGACCACCAAGCGGGAGATCAGGTCCGGCGATACGGCCATCGTCGATGTCGAGGACGGTGTCTTCGTCTTCGATGTGGAGCCGGCCGCCGAGCGCGCCTCGATGCCGCACTCGTCCTTCCTGTCGGCGGTGCCGACCGGAAAGCCTGCCGGGGACGCCGCCGACTCGACTCCGGTCGACGAAGTGGATGCCTCGGTCTTCGAGATGGGGGCGTTGCTCGGTCTCAAGAGCAATGTCTTCGTCCTGATGCGCAAGGCGCCGGAGCGCAAGACTGGTGAACTGGCTGTCGACCAGCTCATGGCACTCGGTATGATGCCCACCGTCCCGGACGTCTTCACCAGCCTGCACAGCTTCACGATGGTGGAGCGGATGGGAGAGCTGCGCTTCAAGGCGGAGCGTTTCCCTGAGCTCCGGGCTGCCTACACCATCGAGCTGACGAACGACAAGCACTACCAGCAGCTCAACACCGACTCCCAGGAGTTGGTGCAGGAAATCACCCGGCTGCTCGGCGTCGAGATCATGGACAGTCACATGACTCACAAGGCACCGTTCAAGTTCGTCATCAACGTGCAGGCGCTGCCGGAGAGCATCCAGCTCATCAAGATGCGCTTTCCCAAGCTGGTGATCAAGCCGCGTGCGTAAACTGCGTCCGTCGTAAGACATCGCAGTGCCCTACCAGCGCTCCGCTGGCAAATCCTCGCGGGTTTGTCAGTGCGAGCGCTGGTCCACTCTAATCTGGGAGACTGCGATGGATGATTTGATGGAGCAGCTGCTCTCAGAGAGCCGGGCTGCGCGCAGGCGCATACCCGAGCCTAAACAGGTCAGACCCCTGACCGACTTGCTCGCCCGACCTCCTCCTGAGGATTGGACTGAGCAAAAGACTTTCGAGCGCGAAATCGAGCTTGCTGAAAAAGCCTTCAAAGCGGCACATCCGCTTGGGCTCAATCGCAGTGAGCTGGACGTAGCGCTGGAGGTAGGCGATGATGTCAGGCTCGTGTGCGCCCAGAAGCTCTGTCAAAACGAGCGCCTGGTGCGTTATCTCGACGCCCAATACGACATCGCCAGCCGCTGTGGCAAAGACTGGGTCAGCTCAGCCGATGCTACGGTCCTGGCCCGGTGGCTCGAAGACAATGGTCACGAGCTGCACATCTGGGAGCTGTCGCGCTTCCTCAGCTTTGCGGAAATCGCCAGGCTGTCGCACGAGAGCCGCTACAGTGGCACTCTGCTCAATGAAGTGTACAAGCATCCCTATCACATGTACGTGCACAAGCTGGCTCTCAGCGCCTGGCACTGGTACACGCCCTATGGTGAGCCCGGGTCGCGTTTTCCCTGGCAAAAGGTGGTGGACTTTCACAAGGTCTTTATGGGTTTTGAGCTGGGCTTGCCTGGCTTTGAGATCCACATCGACCACAGTCACTACTTTTGCAACATGCGCGGCTGGGGTGAATACACCGGCAGGACTGTGGACCCGGTCACAGGTGCTGTCTCTGGCACCTGGATCGACGGCGAGCTGGCTTTTGTCGTCTCCTACGGCGGCAAGCACGTCATGACCATCGGGGTGTCCACCACCTACGCTGGTTTGCTCGTCAATCAGGTGCAGCTCCGGCAAAAGAAAGGCAATCGGTGGCTCTACAAGCTGCCCGAGCCTTACTTTGAGTACGTCCTCAAAAAGCTGCTCAAGGTCTGCCAGGAGCATGGAGTCGCTCTCTACCTGGTTACCGGTGATAGTCTGGCTAAGCGCATCAAGGAGTTGTACAAGGACCGGAAGTTTAGCCGCGAGGCCGGTCGGCACATCGTGCAGACCTACAACCAGCCTTTTGTTCAGCTCCAGCGTGTGCCCGTCGACCTCACCGTCAATCAGCACAAGTACTGCCAGATCACAGTCTGACAGGTCGTCAGTGGACAGAGTCGGTGGGTAACTCCCCGACTTTGTCTGCTTTTTTTTGGCCTGTATGGGCACCGCATGCGGTGCTTGTCGTTTGTGTTTGTTTTTTTTGTTTTCGTGTATTACTATATAAGGGCGTAGGATATGGAAAGTTCGAGTAAGTCAGCTAGAATGAAAGCAAAGTCAGGCGAGGATGCCAGGTAATGGAATTATTTAACAGCCTCTTGGTCTTCAACCGTCTAGTAGCCATTTCGCTTTGTCTGTTGTTATTTTTACTGGCTATTGCTTCATTTCCCACGTTCGTATTTTTCTTTATTATGGCTGCATTGCTACTGACTGCCGTGGGTTTTATATCGGTGTTAGGTAGGGTGGAAGACCGTATGAAGGTCTTGTTGGATAGTGAGATTGCGCAGCAGGTTATAAAATCCCCGCTGCTTTTGCCATTTGTAGTGGCTTACGATCTTGCAATGGGTTTGGTCTCTTGCATGCTTTTGCTGCCATGCATGGTTATAGGCAGTAAATTACTCGGCTTTGTCGAATTTTCCAAAAACCTGGATGCTGGACTTCGGAGCTTGAATTTGTTCTGAAGCCCGAGGGGTGGAATTTAGCGGTTTGTTTTATGTCTTTGCCGCCATTGCGATACAATGCTCGCTTTGTCTAGTAAGCGTGGTGCAAAGCTATTAATACGTTTGACAAGATACGCTCGGCACCAAAGACCATTTTGTTTATTACATCATTTGGTCTTTTTGTCGAAGAAATGCTCTATGGCATGGTGGCTCCCCTCACCGGCGAGTCGCCAGCACATGTGTGTGATGAGCATATGGTGAGTACGCTTTATGGCGCCTACGCACTGGGGCTTATTGTCACTACCCCAATTCTTGGCATAATCACCGAACGCACCGGTCGGCGCAGACCGATGATACTTGGTGCCATATTGATGACCGCCTCAGCCCTTTTGTTTTGGCTTGGCACCAATAAAGAAGTCCTCTTTGCTGCCCGCGTCCTCGAAGGCGCTGGTGCTGCCTGCACCTGGACAGCTGGTCTGGCTCTTATCGCTGGTTACTTTGTCAAAGACCGGGTCAAAGCCATGGGTTTTGCCATGCTAGGTGCTACCACAGGTTCTATAGTCGGACCTCTTGTGGGCGGTGAATTGTTTGAGCGGGGTGGCTACAACGCACCCTTTATGGTGGCAATTGTGCTGCTCATTTTGGATTGTCTCTTTCGTTTTACTATCCCCACCACAAGCCGCCCGATGCTCAAGCCCTGGGGTGATACTTTTGCCGAGCTTGGTGGCATTGTCTGTGACAAGAGTGTGCTTTCGTCTGCTTTTGCTGTGGCGCTGGCAGCGGCTAGTTGGGCTCTTATGGAGCCGCTCTTTCCTATGCATGCCATACGTATCGGTCATGCCACGCCTACTACTATCGGCGCCATTTTTACAGTATCAAATCTGCTCTATGCGCTGATGGCGCCAGTGGTGCCGATGGTCTCGGATCGTATCGGCATCAGGCAGACTACTATGATTGGTTTGATTATGACGGCGATTGTCCTGCCGCTTTTAGCCTGGACACCTAATATCGCACTGGCTAGCGTTGTCCTTGGCCTGATTACAGTTGGTTATGCTCTTACCATCAATCCTACTTCCGCAGAGCTGGGTGATGCCGTAGACAGGCGCGGATCGACCTCTTATACGATTGCTTATGCGATTTACAACCTGGCTTATAGTTTTGGCATGATTGCGGTGGACTCTTACGTGGAGTTTGTCACTGACGAGACTCATAAATTACCGCTGTTGCACATCTTGCTCATTATGTCCGGGCTCTTTTTTATCTGTGTGCCACTCTTTTTAATTAAGCGCAAAGCCGCGCCCCCAGTGGCTCAGAGTGAGACTGAGCATTGCTAGTCAATAGGTGAGCTGTGAAGAGGTCGAGCTGCAAAGCAGTATTTTTGCCTCTATCTTTTACTTTGCAAAAATTTGATTGTGGTACATTTTAGTGATGAAACGCACAATTATTAATGACCTTGCTCAAAGGTACACACCCCTGGAAGAGCGCATCTCGCGCAGACAAATGCTCAAAGGGTTGATGGCTACCGCTGCCAGCATGATGCTCAGTTATCAGTTGCCACAGAGTGCACGTGCTGCCCATGGTGGTCGTGTCATTGTCGTCGGCGCTGGTTTTGCCGGACTGGCTGCGGCCTTTGAACTCAAGTCTGCTGGTTATGCTGTCACTGTCCTTGAGGCCCGTGATCGTCTCGGTGGGCGTGTCCTGACACTTTACGATTTTATTCCTGGTAAACATGTTGAGGCAGGCGCTGAGCTGATTGGCGAAAACCACCCGACCTGGCAGGCTTATGCCAAACGTTTCAAACTACCGATGCTGGAGCGCACGGATTATCCCGATGCTGTAAAACCAGTCTTTCTCGGTGGCAAGCTACTGGAGCCCAAAGCCGCCGAAGAGCTGTGGGATGAAGTGGACCACTATCTATCCACTTACAACAAGCTGGCTATGCCGATTGACGCTGATAGACCGTGGACAAGTCCGGGGGCGCAAGCGCTCGACAATCGTACAGTGGATAGCTGGATCGAGTCACTGGGCTGCTCTGAGCTATGCAAAAAAGCGATGAGACTGTCTGAGGCCTCTGACTCTAACGATCCTGGCTGGGATAGTTTGCTCGGTCGACTTGCTACCATCAAAGGCGGCGGCATCGAAAAATACTGGACCGAGACCGAGCTTTATCGCTGCAAGGGTGGCAACCAACAGCTCGCTGAGCGGCTTGCCGATGCCATTGGGCGAGAGCACATATTGTTGGAGACTCCAGTTACAGCTATCGATATCAAAGACAAAGCGATTACTGTAGATCTCAAAAACGGCAAAGTTTTGACCGCCGATCATGTTGTACTGGCTGTACCACCAGGTACCTGGAAGCGCATCACATTTACGCCGCCATTGCCACCGCTGCTCGCTCCTCAAATGGCAAACCAGGTCAAGTTTTTGTCAGAGGTCAAAGGTAGATTTTGGGAGCAAGATAATCTCGCACCTAACTCACTCAACGAAGGTCCAGTAGCTGAGACCTGGGATGCTACTGATAAGCAGTCACCAGAGGGTCATGCCTGTCTGACTGTATTTGCTGGTGGTAATGCTGCCGACTATGGTCGTGCCTGGCCCACAGAGCAACGTATGGCGCACTATGCCCTCGAAATCGAAAAGGTCTTCCCCAAATATAGTGCTAATTTTGTCAAAGCCAAATTTATTGACTGGCCCTCAGATCCCTGGGCCCAGGCTGGTTATTCATCACCCGCACCGGGTCAAATAATGACTCTTGGTCCAATTTTATATAACGGTCTGGGTCGTCTGCAATTTGCTGGAGAGCACACTAGCTTTGCCTTTGGTGGCTATATGGAAGGTGCTTTAAACTCTGGTGCTGCCATCGCCAAGCGCATTGCCAAAAAAGATGGTGTGGTTAAATAACTGCTCACAGTAAAAATCCCAAAACTGGCAGCATTAAAAGTTTTGTGCTCTAAGCTTCCGACTCCGGTACCGAAATAATCGGCAGGGCTTGCGCACTTTGCTGCTTTTGCCAAGACGCTAAACATTTGATCAATGCCATGGCAAGGGTGGCAGCCAGTACCGCATCAATGGTCGGAATTGTGGTTAAACTGAGCAGACCCAGACCTAGTGCTGCTTTTGGCGTAGTGATCAGTCCCACTGTGGCACCAATTGCCCAGGCAAGCAATGGACCAGCGTGCCAGTTGGCCACTGGGCTCAGCTCGTCTGGATTGTCCTTATCTCTTGGGTCTGCCGCGTTTACGATAAATACCCCAGATACTGGTGCAATGAAAATCCCCAGCAAAACGAGAAAAGTTACCATGTGCCCTGCCACATGAAACTCAGCCATGGCAATGCCGATGATGCCGCCAATTATTGCTAGATAAGATCGTTTGATCTTTGGCAAAACGGCTGTCAAACCCAATGAGGATGAATACAAATTGCAGTCATTAGCAGCCCAGGTAGCGAGCATGACCAAAATGAGTAACAACCAGCTGAGGTTTGATGGCACCAGATGAATCATCAGATCTTTTGATTGAAACCCGATTGCCATCACACCGCACAGTATTAGAAGAAGCGGATAGTTAAATGAATAGTGTCCGAGGGCGTAGCCCAAAGCATGGCGAGTGTTCAGAGCAAAACGGGCAAAATCTGGATTCATCGAAGCACCAACAATCCAGCCGCCGACCACTGTTGCCACAGCTGCACCAAAGCCAATATCCGACTGTGCAGGCGGATGATAGGTGATGACGGACTGTAGACCGTGTTGTGCTATCAAAGTGCTAAAAGCGTAGCAAATACCTGCACCAAGCATAGGCACGGCTAAATATGCCAGTTTGCCGATGGCCTTGATGCCTAAGGCAGCAGTAGTAATCATGGCTGCACCGCCAAGGGCGATTGTTAGCTCTCTCGATATTTGTTGATGAAACAAACGCTGTACAAGACCGATTACTGCGTCACAAAAAAGTTCAGTCTGTACACCCCACCAGCCGGTCATGCCCATGGCCAGCACCAGTCCGATACAGGTAGCACCGCGACTGCCAAAAGTAGCACGAGCAATCAGGGCAGTGGAGCATCTGGTCTGAGCGCCTAAGCGAGCCGTCAAGCCGCCGATAAGACCAAGTATGGCGCCGCCAGTAAGAGTCGCCATGACGAGCTGATTAAATGTCAAACTCAATCCTAGTTGACCGCCGATAACAAACATGGGGATGCTAATCAGCACACCCAGCTCAATGACCAGTAGATACCACCAGGGGCGCAGGTTTTGTCCGCTTACCGGTATCCTGGCAAAGTCATCGTGTTGAGTTGCAGACATGCGCAGATTCTCTCAGGTATTTACTTAGGCTATAACAGGCACAATAATCCAGGATTGAGCACGTGTCATTGCTGTAATTACGTACTCTCAGCCCAATAATTATTTTGCGGTTTGATTTGACACAATCCCTCTATGCGCGCCCAGTGCCAGCACAATGGGTAGCATAAATAGCGGAGCCAGAGCTGATATAGCCAATCCCCAGTGTAAGCTGCTCATGTCGGCGATGCCGCCTACGACCCAGGGCATAAAGATACCGCCGGCATTACCAAAGGCAGCTAGCGCACCAAACATGGTGGCGCCACCCTGAGGGTAGCGGTCAGCAGTAATTGCCAGCATGGTCGGCCACAAACAGCTACCAGTCAGCCCGGCCATGATGCAGGCAGCTAACGCAAGCGGATGATAGGGACAAAATGAGCCAAGCAAAAAGAGCACTACTGATATGCCACAACCAAGGGCCATAATAGTGTAAGAGTCTACTTTGGCGCTGAGAGCACCAATACCCATGCGCCCGATAGCCATTGCCACACTAAAGGCAAAGAGTGCTGCTCCTCCCACCCATTGAGGATACTTAAGTGCTAGCTCGGCGTAGGCTGGTAGCCATTGCGCCATACCAAGCTCGGTAGCGCCGCCTAAAAATATGCCAGTGAGGGCTCCAATAAACCACAGCTCTTTTATAAGTGTTCTAAACTGCATGCGTTCGCCGTCTTCGCTAGTCATACTGGGAAACTTGGCTCGTCCCAGAGTGAAAATCAGAAGCACCGGCAATGCCAGCAAAAGCAAACTGGCCATGCGCCATGATATTCCTACCTGGAGAGCGGCTGTGCCAGCCAGGACTGTGAGAGTAGCTCCGACGCAATAAAACGAATGCAGCCAGTTCATCGAGCTGGTGCGCTCCTCTGGGTTGAGAGCTGAGACTACTGGGCTCAAGACCATGTCGAGGACGCCAGCTCCCAGTCCAAGCAAAAAGTTGGCTGCCAGCAAAATCTCATAAGTAGGCGACCAGGCTGTCACAATCAGACCACAGGCTAAGAGCACATTGCCAGCTATGGCAAATGGTTTGGCACCAAATCGATCGGCTAGCGGTCCTGTTGCCAGGATACCCAATACCAGTCCGCTAAAAGTAAAGGCTCCGAGCCGCCCCAACTGTTCTTGCGATAACCCAGTGCCGCTTGCTCCAGTAAATGAGTGCTGTATCGCTACCAAAAAAATCGGCAGCAAATTGACACCAATAGCCAGACTCATCATTGCGCCGTAGCACAGATATGTGAGGGCTTTAGACTGTTTCATCACTTAGTTTTGCTTTTGTTTGACTGGGCAGCCCTGGCTGAGCCAATCTCTTACTTCCAGCAAAGAGTCAAAGATACCTTCGGCCAGTTTAGCAGAGGCCTCAGATGGCGGCAAAAGATCCGGCACCAGGCATGAGCGCATACCGCCGGCTTGTGCTGCAAGCAGCCCGCTATGTGCGTCTTCGAGGACGAGACAATGGGCGGCTGGTATACCAAGAGCTGTCTGTGCTTTGATAAAAATATCTGGATTGGGCTTGCCCCGCTCCACCATATCGCCGCCTACGACAGCCTTAAAATACTGGTGTAGGTTGTGATGCTCCAGGCGTTTTTTAGCCTCGGCTGTCACAGTTGATGTGCCAACAGCACATGGGATCTGCTCACTGTCAGCCCAGATCAATAGCTCTCTTATGCCTGGTTTGAGTTGCAGTCCTTCTGATACGTGTAGCTCCTCATACAAAAAGGCAGCGCGAGTATTAAAAGCATCACTGGCAAAAGTCTCGCCAAAGCTCTCTGCCAGTACTTTTACGGCGTCAGCTACAGTGATGCCGATTAGTTTGAGGTAGAGCGCATCGGTCAGGTCAAAGCCCATTTCGCGCGCGGCTTGCGACCACGAGCGCTTGTAGAGACCCTCTGTGTCGAGGATTAATCCGTCCATGTCAAAGATCAGAGCCTTTGGTTTATTCATCTAAGTGACCTTTGCTGGGTGGGTTTACCTTGCGGTGAGCTAATCAGGCTGGCAGTTTAGCTGGTACATCTGCTTCTGGAGCTTCAAAGATATCGACACGCTTGTCAGCAAAAATATTGTCAGTCTCTTCATTGCAAAAGGTACTGACTTCGCCAATTAAGCAGGGTCCATCCACCGGCACAAATTCGTGCCAGATGCCCGGTGTCAATGTCATGCGATGACCAGCTGGCAAGATAAATGACTGGCCTGATTTGTGGGTCTCAAGTTGACGATTGATTTTGATATCGACTGTGCCAGTGGGCTCATGCTCACCGGGATTTTGGGACCAGAGAGTGACTTTGAGGTTGCCTGAGCGGCAAATGATGTCTTCTTTTTTTTCAAAGTGAGTATGGGCTGGTGTCACCATGCCCGCTCTGGCGTACATGATTTTTTCGCAGTATTCAGGCTCGTTGGTGAGCAGGACTTCGACCAGACCGACTTTTGTGTAGTCGCCCAGACCAAAGTCACAAGCTGCCCATTCTGGCTTGGGAGGCAGCACCCAGTGATGTTGCTTTAGACAATCTGCTGCTTCCTGGCAGAGCAGATTGATTTCACTTTGCTTCAAGATTGGCTCTCCGACTTGTTGAATTAACGCGCTACAGCTGCTTCTGATTTGATAAATTGCATGGCATCTCTAGCGGTGCAGCCATCATGTAGTACAGCTTGCAAAGCTCTGGTCATACCTTTGGGATCTTTGTGTTGGATCACATTGCGGCCATAAACGATACCGGCAACGCCCTGTCCGACCAGCTTCTCTGTGTGTTCGAGTACTTCCAGGCTGGAGGCTTTGCTGCCACCGCGCACGGTGACCGGCACGCCGCTGGCTGCTTCTATCACGCGGTGGAAGTCGTCTTCATCGTCTGTGCTATCGGTCTTGATAATGTCAGCACCAAGCTCTGCTGCCATGCGCGCTAAAGTGACAACGCGTGAGGTCTTACCATCGCCCACCATACCGTCTTTGGTACGTTTAAATGAGAGAGGCTCAACACCCATTGGCATGCCATATTGGTCGCAAACATTTTTGAGTTTCAAAATGTTTTTTACACATTGTTCGAGCATTTCTGGGAAGTCATCTACTTGCAGCAAATTGAGCAAGATGCACGCTGCATCCAGTCTCACGGCTACTTCAACAGCTGACTCATACGCCTGACAAAACAATTTGGAAGTTGGCAAGACATCATTATAAAAGTTGGCAGTATCTGCTCTCAACATCAAGGCTGGTTTATCGCGTCCACCGATTTTTTGTAGATGGGGAGCCTCACCGGGTGAGAGTAGCAGGGCGTCTGGGTTGGCATCGGCCAGGGTGTTGACTGTTTTTTCCATGTTTTCGATGCCGTCCAAAAAAGCGGCATTATTAAACAGAGCATGGTCCACGGCGACCACAAGTGTGCGGCGTGAATTGGGGTGAAACAGTCGGTTCAAGCGGTATAGCATGCAAGCACCTGCAGTAAAATGGCGACACGAATAATTGAAAAAAGTATGGTGATCTTAACACGATAAAATTCCTGTTAGATCGACTATCATTTGCACATCGAAAATTGGATAGATATCAAGGCGTTGCTAGTTCCGGGTGACAACCTGGAAATCAGACTGGTGGGCGCTCTAGACTATAGACGGATGCCAATATCGTTCTTTAATAGGTGCAATTAGTGCAGCTAGCGGTACATAAGCAATCATGGACAGTGTTGGGCATAGTCGCCTATGCATTGTTTATGGATTACTTCCTTTATGGCTTGATTGTGCCTCTGGGTCCATACTCTCCAGCCAAAGTTACTAGCGAGCATGAGATCGGTATGCTCTACGGCGCCTACGCCATCGGCGTGCTTGTAGCAACTCCGGTCTTTGGCTATCTGGGAGACCGCCTGGGCTGCCGTCGCCCCATGCTCATCGGCGTGGCTTTGAGTGTCCTGGCTGTAGTCTTATTTTGTTTTGGCTCACATTTTTATTGGGCATTACTGGCTCGCTTTGCTCAGGGTGCAGCCGCTGCTGCCTCCTGGACTGCTGGTCTGGCCCTTGTGGCAGAGCACTATGTTGAGAAGCGAGTACAGATGATGGGTCTGGCTATGGTCGGCAGCACCGCTGGCTCAGTGCTCGGTCCGGTGGCCGGCGGCTGGTTGTTTGATATGGGCGGATACAATTTGCCATTTATCGTCACCGGTGCGATGGTGGCTATCGATGCCTGTTTGCGCATTTTCTTTTTGCCTCCCGAAAAGGGCTCCACCGAAAAGGCACCAGATTTAAAAGCTCTCCTGCTCGACAAGTCTATCCTTGTGGCTGGTCTGGCTGTGGCAGTAGCGGCAGCCGGCTGGGGTATCATCGAGCCTTTGCTGCCCAATCAGCTCAAGGCTGGTGGCGTATCGCCCGGTCAGGTTGGTTTGATTTTTACGGTATCATCAATCGTTTATGGCTGTTTTGCCCCTGTTGTAAGCTGGGTCTCAGAGCGTGTTTCGGTTAAAAAGACAATTTGTTTTGGTATTGTGGGGATGGCCCTGACCTTACCTCTTTTGGCTTTAACTAAGGGCATAGTAATGGTGGGAGCCTGTCTCTGTCTGGTAAATGTAGCTTATGCATTTTTGCTCAATCCCACATCAGCGGAGCTGGGTAATGCAGTTGATAGACGCGGCATGAATTGTTATGCCGCTGTTTATGCCGTTTACAACATAACTTATTCGCTCGGTATGATGAGTGCCGATACCTTTGCTTCAGAGTTATCCGAGCATATGTCATTTCTTCAAGTTTTACTTTGTATGAGCGGCACATTGCTTTTAAGCATCCCGCTAATCCTTAAAGGTGTCCCAGATCAAGCCCCCGAGCCGGCTGTCGAGCCGGAGTTAGTAGTTGAGTAAAGAGCAAGCAAGGAGCAAATTATGCAGCAAGCGGTAGCAAAATCCAGCGAATTGATAGCAGGACTGGAACGTGGTGAGTCCCTTCCAGCAAGCTGGTATACCGACCCGGCTTTTACTGAGCAAGAGATTCTCAAAATCTTTCGCAAGACCTGGCAGTATGTAGGTCCTATGCAAAAGCTCAAGACTGTCGGTGATTTTATCACTGGCTATGTGGGCGAAATCCCTGTGGTTGTGGTGCGCAATCAAGAAGGACTGGCTGCTTTTGTCAATGTTTGCAGACATCGTCGTCATGAAGTGATGAAGGGCTGCGGTAACTCTAAAATTATGCAGTGCCGTTATCATGCCTGGACTTACAATCTAGAAGGCGAGCTAAAAGCTGCTCCTAGAGCCGATCGTGAAGAGAACTTTTGCCTGGATGACTATCCACTACTCTCACTCAAAGTCGAGACTTTCGGTCCCTGGGTCTTTGTCAATGCCGATGAAAACTCACGCTCCCTGGAGAGCTACTATGGACCAGTAATGGAAATCATCGCTCAAAGTGGTATCGAGCTAGATAAGTTGGAGCTTTGGAGCCGCGATGAATGGAGCAGTGACGCCAACTGGAAGACCATGCTCGAAAACTATCTCGAATGCTATCACTGTGCCGTAGCTCACCCTGGTTTTAGTGCTGCCATCGACGTCGATCAAGATAGCTATAAGCTCAATTCGCATGAGTATTTTTCCAGTCAGGTTGGTCATGTCCGTGATTCGGCTTTAGAGGGCAAGAGCAAAGTAAAAATCTACGATGCCTCAGGCTCTATCAAACAAGCTCAATATCACTTGCTGTGGCCTAACTTCACTATCAATATCAACCCTGGTTATCCCAATCTCTCAATTGACCTGTGGCAGCCCGATGGCCCTAACAAAGCCAAAGGTATCTCCGAGCAATATTTTGCTCCAGGTGTTGATAAAAAATGGGCTGAAGAATTGATCCACTTTAACCAGGAAGTAGGCGCTGAAGACGATGAACTGACTAACTCAGTACAACGTGGCTTACTGGGTGGTATCCCGCCAGTAGGTCGTTTCCTCACCAACAGTGAGCATCTCTGCATTCACTTCCAAAAGCTCATGGTGCGCCACATCATGGCAGACTAGCGCAGTAGGTAAGATTACTTCTGTATCTCCACGATCTCGTCAATGACCGGTGTATCGTCAGCTGGCGTATTGTCTTGATTGTCGCGGTTTTTGTTTTTGTTGCGCGCGGTCAGTGGCAGTGCGATGGCTGCTGGTATGGCTATGGCTGCCGCGGTCAAAAAGATTGAGGCGCCTATTAACATTGCCTTTTGCTTTTTGGTGTATTCCTTAGCGGAGATGGCAGCCTCTAGCCGTTTGCGACCGACCACGGACATAAAGTCATCGCGCGTCTGGTCTAGCTCTACGCGCACTATTTTGGCCTGCAGGTTGTTGCTATTGGTGGTGTCGATTGGCACTCCCTGTGGGGTAAAGAGCATGCCGCTAAATGTGTAGACGCGGCTTGAGACCACTGACTTAATTTGGCTGAGTGGGATTGTGCGGGTGATAAACTTTTGCACAAAAGTGATGTCAGTGTCGCTTATCGACTGGATTTGACCTTCTAGTGGGCGGCCATCTAGAGTGGTCAATATATCATCGAGAGTTTTGTCTTCGCCGATTAATTCATCTAGTTTTGGTCCTGAGTCAAAGTAGCAAAAACCTCTGATTTTGACTTCGTTTTCGGCTTCTTTGTAGAGGTGCACATTAAAGGCCAGTCCGCCAAAATACGGCTCTTTGACACCGCCTTTGCCGGTTTTAAATATCGATAGCCGCTCACCATCAAAGCTAACGGTAAAATTAGAGTCAATGATATTGCCGATTTTGGGAGCAGCCGCTTCGCCGTGCACTAGATATGGTGCTTCGCGTGCCGGCCTTATGACGCTAAAACTGCCAGCCCAGACTGGTAAACTGCCGGTGTTAATGATACAAAGCGTTAGTGCTAGCGCTAACGAGCGTGGTTTATGGGGAGCAAATATCATTGGATTTTATCCTCTCCTGTGAGCATTTGCTCAAGCACCGTCAGGGTCCTGAGGCGCTCCTCAAGCAGCATCTCGGGCATTAGTTTAAAGCGCCTAAACTCACGGTCGTGTTTGATTTGATCGGCAAACCACCAGGCTGATAAGCCCACTGATGCTGCTGATGCGCAAGTGCTGGTAGCAGCTCCAGCAAAGGCCAGGCTGTTTTGGGCAAAAGGATTGTTACGGCATTTATAAAGTCCAACAGCGTTAAACACGTCCTGCGACAACCCGGCCACGCCCAAAAGAGGACCGGAGACATTGGACTGTAGCGCTATTTTAGATTGTCTACGGATGTCGCCGAGACGTTTGTCGATAAATTTGTCATAGCGCGTCGACCAGTATGAATAGATGGCCAGCCTGGATGCAATTGGACCTAGTTGTGATTGAGTTAGTTCATCGGCGCATGCTGTCAATCCTTCCAGATTGATCATCAATTTTTTTGCGTCTTCTTCTGCGTCCTTGGGGCTTTCTTTTAGCTCGCGTGAGAGCTTTGACCAGTGATATTTGTAGAGATGGGTGTTGGCAAAAGTGGTGGCAGGGGCTTCTGCAGTAAATAGTGCGTCTGAGACAAAGCCACACTTAAGTGCATCAAAAGCCAGATCTGGTTTGCGTGAGGCTTTGAGACCGAGGATATAAGAGGCAAAACTGACACTGTAAGCGCCTACGTCCATGGCATAAAAGACGTTGTTGCTTGATTGGTTGGATTTGATGTCGCTGTAGACGTCGGTAAACTCGTACACACACCAGTCGCGGAAGGATTTGAGTACTTTGCCCTCAGCTACGTAAATCTCATAGGCAGGGCGGTTTGCCAGTTTGGCTACGGCGGCGTCTCGCTTTGCTGTGAGGGCATCTATCACTTTGAGCCTGCCTATGACATTGTTTTTGGCTGATGTCGGGTCTTCTTTGTGGATTTTGTTTTTTATTGCTAAGAGTCCGTTGGAGCAAAGCTCAATAGCTGAGCTGGATGCGCCCAATACCGAGCCTGTCAATCCTACCCGTCCAGAGCCAGCAAAGACTCTGCCGGAGACGTCCTCGGGTGTATTGAAGTGTTTGGCGGTCTCAAAAGTGTTGACTATATTTGAGCCTAAAAATGATCCACCCGCTGCTTGCTGTGCCAGGAAGAAGCGAACACGACGACCTTTGGGCTCCTGGTTGCCTGAGATGCGGTATTTGATGTAATAGCGCTCCAGGTCTATCTCTTTGAGCAAAAGCTCATTGGTCAAATCGATAATCTCAGCGGTCTCAGCGCTGCCATCGACTATGGCGGATGCAGCCAATGGCGATTTTGCTTGTGTGCTTGCTTGCGTACTGGATGTATTAGCTAACGCCGCTGCGTCCGGTTGGCTCTCTGCTGGCTGGGCAAACCCTGCTGGAGTTGCGCAAAGCAACAAAATAACCTGCCACAACACCAATATCTTCTTTTTTTGTGGCATCGTCGGGATTGTCAAGACAGCCTGTCCAGCGCAGAATCCGTAGGATACAACAGTAGCTCAAGGGTGGTCAACGGAGTATATCTATTAAAAATCCATTTGCGGATATAGGCTATCTGCCTTTGTTTTGTCGGCGCTGGCGGCGGCGCTATCACCTCTAGCTGAGTGGATTTTTGACCGCACTAGATATGCTTCTTTGAGATAGGGATCGATGGCAATAGCTTTATTTGCTTCAGATAGAGCGCTGCTCAGGTCTTTGCGTGCTAGTTTGATTGCGGCGCTATTGCTGTAGACAATAGCTGGGCGCGATTTGCTTTTGATAGCTTTTTTAAGGTGCTCATCAGCTGCGCTGGTCATGCCCAGATGGTCCTCTACGTATGCCAGATAAGAGAGTGTTGTAGCAGACAGTGGGTTGAGTGATGCGGACTTTTTAAGATCACTCAGAGCAGCGCGCCATTGATCAAGTTGGATGTAAGTCATCGCTCTTTGTCTGTAGCCAGGTGGATATTCTTCCAGACTGGTCTCAGAGCTAAACTCTTTGATTGCTTGCTCGTATTGACCGGCAGTACGATAGACTTCGCCGGCCAGGCGCATTGCACGGGCAGGAAAGGTCTCAATCGAACGAGCTTTATTGAGATTGATTTGAGCGTTTTGCATGTCACCGCTGGCGCCGTAGTAGTATGCCAGCACGCTCCACTCTACGCCACGTGCTTCAGATTTAGCCACGGCTGCCTCCGCCGCTTCCTTGGCCTGGCTCATTTCGTGTCTAAACACATACGCCAGGCTAGCCACGCTCTGGGCTGCTGATGGGGCTTCTCCTTCTGCTTCTTGGGCATGTTTGATGGCGTCAATGGTAGCGTCATAGTCGCCCATTTTTAGATAGCAGGTGCCTAGCATGTAGTAATAAAAGCCGTTATTGGTATCGAGTTTGATTGCCTTTTGCCAATCTGCAATAGCATCGGTATATTGCTCATTGACTTGATTTACAGAGGCTCTGGTTTCAAAACTTGATGCCGAATCTGGTGCCATTTTGATGATTAGATTGGCATCTTTTGCCGCTAAATCTGCTTTGGCTAACATCACGTATTCCATCGCCCTTCGTCTCAGGGCTTCGATATAATCTGGCTTTATTTTGAGTGCATCGCTATAGTCGTCCACTGCATTAGTACGTTCATCACGCATGCTGTGCAGACTGCCACGGTTAAAATAACCCTGAGCATCATCAGGGTGACGCTCAATATAGCTTGTCCATTGTGTCAGGGTTTTGCCCATAAAAGTCTCGGGGCGCTGCGAGATTGGCGCAATGTCAGTATCGACAACGGGTGTCGGACGTGGCATGGCAAAGAGTCCAACCATACCGCCCAAGACGATTATCGATGCCAGTCCCACAAAAATAGCTTTGTTTTTACCTGGTGCTGCTCCAGGTTTGGTGTGTTTTTTGATCTTATGAGGCACTATTGGTCTGCCATCATGTACTCGTTCCAGGTCGTTTTGCAATTCGCTAGCGTTTTGATAGCGATCTTGTGGTGACTTTTGTAAGCAGCGCATGATTATTTGTTTAAGGTCGCTAGTGATGCCTACGTTGTTGGGCAGAGGCGGCGGATCTTCGTCGAGATGTTTGAGTATTACTCTGACTGGATTGGCGCCACTAAAAGGCGACACTCCGCTCAAAGTCTCATGCATAATGCAGCCAAAACTATAGATATCAGAGCGTTCGTCTATTTCATCGCCTCGACACTGTTCCGGGCTCATATACAGCGGTGTGCCGAGGAGTTCACCGGTTTGAGTCAATTTGGCTTTGTCGGCTCTGTCCTGGTCGGTAATCTTGGCGATGCCAAAGTCCACGATTTTGATCAGATCAGTGCCCGCGGCGCTCTTTGTCACGATGATATTGCTGGGTTTGAGATCGCGGTGCACTATACCTTTGAGGCGGGCATGGACTAGAGCGTCGGCTATTTGTAAAAACAATTCAAGAGCGCGACCGACTGGCAGGACTGTTTCTTTTTTGAGCAGTGTCTCCAGGCTATCACCGTCGATGTAGTCGAGTAGCATGTAAGGCTGTCCGCCAGGTGTTGTACCTATGTCGTAAACAGTGGCTATATTGCCGTGGACGAGAGTGCGAGCCGCTTGTGCTTCATGTTCCAGACGTTTTGCCAGGAGCTTTTGCTGGGCCAGATGAGGCGCAATCATCTTGAGAGCATAAATAGCCCGGGTTTGCTGGTCTAGTACTTTGTATACTTCACCCATGCCTCCACGTCCCACAAAAGCCAGGATCTCATAGCGCTCGCTTACCAGAGTGCCCGTAGTGAGAGTGACAGGTATGTCATTGTCTGGTGCATCTGACTGTCCTGTACTCTCAGGAGTCATTGTTTGATCTACCTCTGGTGTGACGATTACCTCTGGAGGTGCTTGTTTCTGTTCTTTTGGGTCCATCAAACTTTCCATAGGCAGGGTTTATGTCTATATGCCCCTCTGGTGATTTAAACCTTACCATTGGGAAAGTAAACTATGATCTGGAGCAACTTGAGTCAAATTGTGTAAGCGCCCGAGAGAATATTATGAAAAACAACGAGTCAAAGCCAAAAAAGCCAGGTATAGCTGGATCAAACTTTTGCTCTTTGGCGTTTTTAGCTTTGTTATCGTTACTTTTGCAGTGATCTGGAATAAATATGGCGCCGTTATTGCTCAGGTAATGTTTGTGCCGCAGTGGCGACAGGAATTTGACTCCGCCAAAGAGCACTGGCAGGAAGACCGTCCTCGTGCTCAGCAGATGATTGATAAAGCTATTAAAGATGCGCATCAATCCAATGCCACACCGTTTCAGTTGATGGCAGTGCACCGTGATTATGCCTGTCTTTTATATGATAATGGTGAATTTCAAAAAGGACATGACGAAATCACAAAAGCTATTGCTGCTGCTCCCGCCACGTTAAATCCGGTGGAAGCAGACTTGCTCTCCCATGTTTATCAAGAGCGCGGCTGGGAGAGGCACCGTGAGCATTTTGCGGATGAATCTGAGCCAGATGGTATTGAAGACCAGACCAAATCGGTAGAGGTGTCTGAGAAGGCTTTTGGTGCTAATGCGCATCAGACTATAGATAAATTGTCCAGCCTGGCAGTGATGTACAGTGAGGACAACCAAAAAGAAAAAGCAAAAGATGCCTTTGCTAAAGTGATCAATGCCAGCGATAACATCAAGGGTTGTGAGGGCTGTGGTTGGTATGCATATGCCATGAAAGCGCGCAGTGAAGCCGGTGAGCGCGACTATAAAAATGCCATGAAAGATTACCTCCATGCTTGTACTCTGGCGCAAAGTGATGAGCAAAAGGAGCGCATTTATCAGGAGTTTTATACTGGTGTGAGTTATCACAAACCGCCGCGCTCTACCGGTGCAGAGAGGGCGCGTGGGCTCTTTAACAAAGGCCAGTACAAAGAGCTTGATGCCATGGCACAAGACCTGCGTAAGAGTGGTAAAGCTTGTGCTGACGGCTTTTGGGATCTTGATTTGATGTATTGGATCGTTGAGGGCGCTGCTAACAATCATGGGCAAAGTCAGTCAGACTATGAGCAAAGTATATTTGACCTCAACAAATGGCTAAAAGCAGAGCCCAAGTCAGCTATGGCTCGTATTGCTCTGGCTGATTGTTATGTCGATTATGCCTGGCTTGACAGAGGTGGCGGCTGGGCCAATGAAGTCACTGATAAAGGTTGGAGGTTGTATAAGGATCGCATTGCTAAGGCCAAGCAAGTGCTCGATGCCAGCCCTCAGCTGTGCAAGCAAGACCCTCGTGCCAGCTATGTCTATGACCGCATAGCGCTGGCTGGTGAGATAGATCGGGAGCAGTATTTTAAAATGGTCGATGCCTGTCACAAAGATTGGCCTGACTATACGCCGATTGACTTGGCTGTAGGCTGGTATCTGCTACCTCGCTGGCACGGTGAAGAATACGACACCGAAAAATACATCGAAAAGCGTGCCACCGAGATTGGTGGCGTCAAAGGTGACCTGGCTCGTGCTCGTATGGCCTGGAAGAATAGCAAACATCTCAATAATGCCTGGACTGCCGAGTCACCCATGAAGTGGGTCGACGTCAAACGGGGCTTTAATGAAATGTTTAAGCAGTATCCAAACGACATTGATGCTCGTCTTGCCTTTATGAATATCTCGCGCAGAGCCCATGACCAGAAAGGATTTGAACAAGTATTTGAGATGGGCAAATAGCTGCTGGATTATACAGTCGCTAAATTGACAGCTCGCAGTCTGGGCTCAAATCCGGCCTCTCTGGTATAGCCCAGGATGCGCTCTACATCACGCTCAATCACGGCTCCTGCTAGTTGTGTGACTTCGTCTTCCCAGGGGATATCAAAGTCATTAGCACCGTAGTTAAGTCCATCTAGTGCTGCCTGGTTTTGGGTTAGCACAGAGGTGCGCATAAATTTGATGTTGTCCAGATAGATGCGGCTGATAGCCAAGTGGCGCATGTATTCTTGTGAGGATATTTCCTCACCACCAAGTTCATTGTTATAAGGCTTGTAGGTCCAGCAAAGGAAGCTAAATAGACCTTCTTTGCCAGCCTCAAGACGCTTGTCTTGAAACTCGCGCACGGTGTCGAGGTGATCAAGGCGCTCTTCCAGACTCTCATCAAAACCAATCACCATTGTGCCAGTGGTTTTAAGACCGGCATCGAGGATATCAGCCTGGGTGTCCATGTATTCTTTTACTGTGTATTTAAGCGGGCTGTGACGCAGTCTAAAAGAGTCTGCCAGTATTTCGGCACCGCCGCCGGTAATCCAGTTAACTCCAGCCTCTTTGAGCATTTTGAGAGCCTCGGCATTGCTTAATTTGCTCAGTCTGGCAATGTACAAAAACTCCACTACTGTCAGTGCATAAAACTCAATTGAGTCGCCATAACGCTCACGGATAGACCTGAAGAGATCGACGTAATAATCGATTTTGAGTTTGGGGTTAAAGCCGCCATTAAAGCCAAAAAAGCTGCCGCCAACTGATTTTAGCTCATCAATTTTGCTAAAGATGTACTCTTTGCTGCGCACATAGCCATCGGAGTCATTGGGCAGGCGGTAAAAGGAGCAGTAGTCGCATTTAGCCACACAGACATTGGTGTAATTGATAATGCGCATGAGCAGATAAGTGGCTTCATCCCGTTTGTGAAATCTCGCCCGTACCGTACTGGCCAGGCGTGATAGCTCCTCGTCTTTTGCGTTGTGCCAGAGCCATTCTATCTCGGAGCGTGTAATACGCTCTTGGCTTGCTACTTTGGCTTCGATTGCACTCAATTGTGTGGACATAATTGCCGCCTTTTGTCCGTTTTTCTCAGACTCCCATATTTAAGCAGATTTCAGAGAAAGTAGGCTCTTGGGCGTTTTGCTTTGCCTGAGGCTGTAGCAAAACTTTGATCAACCGAAAATAACGACCCGGAGATCATGCCGCAGTGCTAATTATGCAACTTGCATTATGCAAAATGCGTAATTTATCAAAAGGCGTTCCTGATGCCATGTATCGACCGCAAAGCGGTAGCAGGAAGTGATTGTTCGGTCCAGTATGTTCACGGCTTTTGCAGTGGTAAGTGGTACCCAATAGAGTGCGCCTAGAAAATTTCAGGTACAGATCCTGTGGCGGCCCGCTTCAATAGCCAAAACTTAAAGAATTTGTCGGGGATATAATATGAGCCTTTGTCATCCCTGTCTATCAGATCTCTTTGCCAGAGTGCCTCAGCCGCCCTCTGAATATTTGACGGTGTGCGCAAGCCAGAGTTTTTGATAAACTCTGCACTGAATGGTTTAAAGCCATTTTTTGCCGAAGCAATTGCTTCTATCAGTGTCTTTTGATTACTGGCAAGTGATTCCCAAAGAGCTGTATAGGCAAAAGCTTCCCGGTCAAGCAGTAGATTTAAAGCAGCTTTTACGATTTCGTCAGTAACTTTTGAGCCATCTGGGGTTAGCTCCCAGATGGCATGACACAAATGCTGAGTGTAAAAAGGATGTCCTTGCGTAAAACCGTAAATACGCTCGATTATTGCTCTATCAATATTTTTGCCAGTACCAGCAAATTTTTCGCTGACAAAAATCTCCCAGGCAGATAAATCGATCATTCCTAATGGGTAGTGAGCCGCTGAGCGATATAGTGGTCTGCTTTTGTCAAGGAACATCGCCTCTATTACGTGTTTTCTACTGCCTAAGAAGACATAGGCGATATTTTGGTGATGTTGGATACTGCTGCGCAGCGTTTTTTCGACCGTATCAGATTCATATTCTGCTATCTGTTGAAATTCATCAAAAACAACAACAAGAGTTTTACCAGATTGTTCTGCGATTTTAGGTAAGGCTTGAAGGACCTCCTCTAGTGCCGGTCCCACCAAGCTTTCTTTGTTTAAGCCAAACACTAATTGCGGAGCGCCAGATTGATCGATTGAAACTGATGGCTGGAAGGATGAGAAGAATTTCTTGCCCAAATTTATTAATTTGGTGGTCGTGGAAGCGGAGGCATCGCCAACAGCTTTTGCCAATCTAAGTGCCAGGTCATTGCCGCTCGTTGTGGGCCAGAGGTCAACATATGCTGTGATGAAGTCTGACTGTGGCAGCTTGGAAA
The DNA here is from genome assembly GCA_016718315.1 of Candidatus Obscuribacter sp. Classification (GTDB taxonomy): domain Bacteria; phylum Cyanobacteriota; class Vampirovibrionia; order Obscuribacterales; family Obscuribacteraceae; genus Obscuribacter. The sequence goes on from JADKDV010000004.1 coordinate 161,413, forward strand.
GAGCGAGTTTAACTAGCGAGGTCTTGCCAACACGTCGCTCGGAATACATAAAAAGTCTGCCGGCGTTTTCAAAAACTCGCCTTAACTCTTCAAGTTCTTGTTTCCTGTTGCAAAAGGCGCCCTGTCCTACAACCCCGCCATACTCAAATGGATTCTTCATGAGCCCACCGTGCAAATTACGCACTTAGCATAACACAATTTGCGTAATCTGTGTGAGTTGCGACAGTAAAGGGTTTCGGGACTTTAGACTGTTAGCGATTTGATCTCAAGATTGACCACATCGCCTTTAAACATGCAGAGCTTGTGCACACCTTGAGTTGGCAATTGATCGATTTGTTTGCGCATATCCTTTTTCTTGGCTTGGACTACTACAGCAAAGCCTCTATCGCGCAATTTGGCGGACGCTAACATGACGTCTTCGAGCTTGTCGCGACCGTCTTCGAATATTAGTGCTAGACGCTCCATCGCACCTGGTGGCTCAAACTGATTGTCCATGAGGATGCCGATAATGCGCTCAAAGCCAATGCTAAAGCCACATGCCGGTACATCGCGTCCGGACATTTTGCCGACCATTTTGTCATAGCGACCGCCGCCAGCTACTGAGTAGTTGTAGCCAGGATATTTGATCTCAAAAATAGGACCAGTGTAGTAGCCCATGCCGCGCACCAGTGATGGCTCAAATTGCATTTTAAATTTGCCGCCGCTGCCTGCTCCCACGATACTGATGATATTGCGCAGACCGCTTGCCGCCTGGTCGTCGAGATTGATTGTGCTGGTCAACATTTCCAGTTGTTTGAGGCTGTCTGTTGGTCCTTCAGCCAGGCTAACAAGGAGGCTATTGAGTGCACTGATGGCTTGAGCCGAGTGACCCTGTCCAGCTAGCTCATGACCAACTCCATCAAGGCCAATCTTGTCGAGCTTATCGAGAGCGATAAAGACATTTTCAAAGCGCGCTTCTTCAAAGCCGCAAAACTTGGCGATGTTAGCCAAGATGCGACGGTCATTGATACAGATGGTAAAACCATCAAAGCCCAATTTGACCAGTGCTTCTGATGTGGCCTGCAATAGCTCGATTTCGGCAACTTCGTTTTTGACACCAAAGATGTCGATATCGCACTGTGTAAATTGGCGGTAGCGTCCTTGTTGAGCGCTTTCGGCACGCCATACGCTGCCTATCTGGATGCTCTTAAAAGGGTTGGGTAGGTTTTGCTGGTTGTGACTATAAAAACGCACCAGAGGCACCGTCAGGTCAAATCTCAGCCCCATATCAGTGAGGTCGCCGCGCTCAGCTTTAGCGCCATTGTCGCGAGCGGCAGCTACGACTTTTTCGAGCTTTTCGCCGCGTTTTAGTATTTCAAAAATCAATTGCAGGTTTTCGCCGCCGTCGCCGCGCTTGAGCAGGGCGATGTTTTCGAGGCAGGGGGTCTCTATTTTGGTAAAGCCAAATTGCTCATAGGTGCTGGTGATAACACTGGTAGCCCAGTCTCTCAATCTCACCTCCGCTGGTAAAAAATCGCGCATGCCGCTTTGCGGTGCATTACTCACGGTGGTGGCCATAAACTTCCCTCTATTGTCCGGTGCCCAGGAGCCCCGACTATAAACTTGCTAGAGCCCCTGAATATAGCAGAAAAAAGGGACCTTCCTGAGCGCCTGTGACGTTTTTGCCCCTACTGTAAAGTATTACTATAAGGCGTCATAGGAAATCGCAAAAAGAGAAAAAATGAAATAGCTGTTTCTGGATTGGCCGGCTAGTACCAGTGAGGACTGGCAGGAGCTTGCAGAATCCAGAAAGAGCAAGGAGGTAGCGCGAATCTGATGTTGATTCAGTTTCGCGCTACCAGTTGAGACTCAGTTGGATGAGCCCTTAGTTGCTTTTATTATTTACGCTGGGGGCACTTCTATGGTGCCGTCCCTGTAGGACTGTTGCCGCGGTCTAGCGCTTGCCGGGCTCTTCGGACTTGCTCGGGGCAGCTGCCGCCGGCTTGTCCTTGGTATTGGTCTTGTCGCCGCTCTTGTCGCCGCCATTGCCCTGAGCCTTGGCCTTTTCACGGGCTTCGCGCTCCTGCTTGCGGATCCATGCGTCTTCGGCAGCCTTGCCGCGACCTGCGAGGGGATTTTCGTTGTTGGACATAGATTTATACCTTTGCTTGAGCTTGGGTGTTTAGCTCAGTTGGACGGTCTTTTAGACCAGGTTTTGACTTAGCAGCCAACTTGTGGTCAGCTGCATGTGATGTAAATCAGGCAGTGAGCCGCTCAAAAGAGCTGGCAGGTGCCGTCTTCACTGTGGCAGAGCCGCGCGCGGGTTTCCCCGAGTTCGCGTTCTGCTTCCACGAGAGTGGCTTCGGCCAGGCGCAAGAGCTCTTGCACTTGGGTGTAGCGACCGCTAAAGTCCACTGCCATGACAATGGTCATGCTGGGCAGGTTGCAGGGCGCGGGTTGGTCGCTGGGGGCAGCCAAGTTGGGCTTGAACCAGCTATCGGGATCGGGGGCGAGGCAGCCAAAGCGGTCTTTGCCGCCGAGGACGACTTCCGGTTCATCAGCGCCAAGCGCCGACGTGGAGTTCTTGACGCAAGACTGGAGAATCGAAAGTGCGCGCACATCTTTCATGGATGCCTGGGCGATTTCGATTTCCACCTTGTTGCCGCTGAGGAGCATGTCCACAGCGCGACGGTGAAAAAGTGCATCGGCAGCTTGTGTCAGACCCTTTGCGGTGAGCCAGTTGGCATACGCAAGATCGGCCATTTCGCGGGCGGCAGTATCCTCACTGGCTTGTACCGTGGGACTGAGCTTGGCGAATTGCCGTCCGATTGCTTCGACACGCTTTTTGGTGCGCGTGATTTGGGCAATCGGGCTATTGGGGTCCGCAAAAGACTGCAGAGTCTCTGCGTTGGGTAGAGTCATGTTGACTTTCCTTTAGTTACTCGACCTATCTCTGCATAATCACCACGCTGACTATCGGATTGCATGGTTTTGGCAAAGCAAACAGCATTAATCGTCGGTACCATCAACCGAGACCACGCTGTTGGTCGAGAAAAACGTTGATACAGGGGGTACTGATGGTTTTGGAAAGTTTTAGTCGGAGAAAAGGAAATAAAGAAGTGAGTGTAGCCTAGAGGTTATATGTCATCTAATTCAAACGCTGAACACAGCGCTGTTTACAAACTTTGCATAGCAAAAAATGGCCTTTATATGGGGTTTTGCATATATGCTGACGCCGCTGCCTAAGCCAGCTTTAGCCGCAAATCCTTACCCAATAAGCATTATGCTTGTTGGCGCGACAATCGGTTGGGCAGGCACTGGAACGGCAATAGCAGTCATTTTAAACTCTTAAGGCATAGTTAAACTGTTGCGCTCACGCCTTAGGGGCTGGCGCGGCTTGCGTTATCTTTGACAACCATGGTAGAGTTGCCAAGCGGTTAAATCTCACAAGAAGCGCCATTAGATGGGGATTTCTCCCACGGTAGTTGTCAAAAATCGGTTTTGTGAGGGTATATACACTGGGTAGAGGGCATTGTTTTTGCCAGTGCGACTCTTTTAGTGACCAATTGATGCACCTCGCGCTTGTTATACGGGATCACCAATGCCTCCGGAAGAACGAACATCAATAACAGACCAGAACAGGCAACCCCCAGTGGAGGCGACAAGCCGCATTGCAGGGGAGGTGCAACCCGATGCTCCGATGCCCAAGCCGCAACAGCAGTTGCTCGATGCCTGGCGTGGTTTATCTGAACAGATAGTTGCTTATAACAGTCGTCAGGGTGGCGGGCACTTACAAAATAGTGTCTACCGATACGCATCTGAGACCCTGCGTGACATGGGTCTCGACAGGCAAGGTTGGGAAGTTTTGCCAGCTCAGACTGGCTCGGCTCTGGATATGATCGGTGCCGATATCATCCTCGTTAACAGACGCACTGGTGCTCTGGAGTTGCTCGACCCCAGTAGTCGCCGTCTCGATCCGCAGACCGGGGATTTTGCGTCAGCAGCAGACAATGCCAAAACCAATGTGCCACGTCTGCGCGAAAACGGAGTAATTGACGCTCTGCCGCAGTGGTTTGATCAATCCGGTCGGTTGGAAAAAGACCAGCGTACACCGGAGATGAGTCAAAGGGTGATTGAGTTTCAAGCTGATTTTCGCAACAAAATTGCTAGCTTGACAGCGCCTGGCGCTGAGCACGCCCTCAATATGCGCGATTTTCCTTTGCCTACCCCGACTATTTCTAAAGAAAAAGACAAACCTGCCGCTGACATCAAGCGTGTGGTGGACTTTTTTAATCAGAGAGCAGGCGAAGAAAACCGCTCAGGCTCTCGTGGTCTGGCTGCCGAATTTAGTGAATACGCACGCACGCTGGAGCGCGGTGCCGCTACTTTTGCCGCGCGCCAGGACAGCGTCAGCCTGGAGAATACAGTCAACAAACTAGCCGAGCGCGTCATCCTGGAGGATGCCGTACGCAGTCTTTATCCGCAGCCCGGGCAACAACACCTGACTGGTGCTCAAATCTCCATGAGGCAGACCAGTAGTGATGGCACCATTGTGCAAGTCAAACCAGATGGTGCGTTAACTGTCATGCTCAAAAACCAGGCTAATCCTGGCAGTGGTGCACCTGAGGTTTATACCGGTGGTTCCGCTACTAAAGCCTTCGAAAAAGCTGCCACCAAACTGGCTTTAGCTGCTGGTCATCCCGAACAGTTTCCTGAGCTGGCGGCCGAGCTGCCTAATCACTACAAAAAGATGTTTGCCGCCGGCACGCTCGATATGAATAAAGTGCTCAAGGTTATTGGTAACTTCCGCGCCGAGTATTCGGCAGGTGGTGCCGGTACCGACCGCACATTGATTGGACATCTGGTCCATCGTCTGGCCGATCGCCAGCCCGGAGATCTGCGTACTCTCGCTACCGGAGTAAATGGAGCCAAACCCACAGCCAGTGCCGGACACGATGGCGCCACTACTACTGTCAGACCGACCACTGTTACACAATCAGATAGGCAGGCGGCCAATGATAGTCGGGCGCCTAATGTGCAAGGGCGCGGTCAGCACCGTGAAGAATTTAGAGAAGCGGCCGCTCAAGCTAGTACTCAACCGCAGGAGCGCTGGGGTGATCGCAAGCCACCCGAATTGGCCGAACTGGGCAGTCAGGGAAGCGATAAAGTCAGCCCCCAGCACCTCAGTCCACAGGAGCTTACTGCCCTTAAAGAAGCGCGTGAACAGCTTATCGCTAAAGGCAATCTCTCACCGTCTGAGAAACAACAAGTCAAAAATATAGAACAAGCAGAGCGAGAACTCGGCGAATCATCGCCTGTGACGAGGCAAAAGCTCTCTCGGGTAGCTGCTGTGCGCAGTGCTATTGCTGGACGCAGCCTGGTGCGCTCCGCTGGTCCAGCGATGCTAGCTGCTGTAGTGCTCAATCTCTACCGCAACGCTAATGCCACTGAGCTAGAAGAAGGGCGACCAAATTTTGGTCTGGGCTGGTGAGCCATGGCTCAAACCGATAAGCCCAACTCTAATGGCTCCGCCGAAGTAGTGGTGCCAGACCTGTCTACCTTGCAGGAGCGCGCATATAGTCATGAGCAAACTGCTGCCGTCAAAAAACTCTTAGAAGAAACCCAAAAAGACAGGCGTGCGCCTGGCAGTGTTGTACCGGCCGAAAAGTCCGATGGCACAGTCGTACAGTCTGGGGATGCGGCGCCAAAAGCCAAAGATGGACCAGTTGCTCTGGGAGATGCCGCTCAACCAAAGGCTAGTGATGGAGCAATCGGGCGCCCAAAAGATGCTTTTGAGGCCAGTCGTGTTGGCTATTTGCATCAGACGCTGTCTAATTTGATGCCTGCCTATGAAGGTGCCAATCTCAATGCCCATCAGCAAGAGCTAAAAACTGGACTGCAAAAAGAAATGGCGGAGCAGCGCTTTGGTCCAGCTACTCGTGAGCTTTACGGCGATTATGTGCGCTGGTTGGAGCAAAAGGCATTGCCTCAAGAAGTCGGGCGGCAGGTGGCATATGGACTACCGGTGCAGGCTTCTGAGCATTTTAAAGTAACAAAAGAGGGCGCAATAAGTCTGAATCTACCGACAGATAAGGCGCCAGATGATGCACAGTTGGAGCGTCTTGACGGTGCTTACCGCTGGTTAGCGGCCAATATCAAAGACTCTGATCAAAAAGAAAAAGCTCTGGTCGCTGCTATCAGTGGCCAGATGCAAGATGCTGTGCGCACTCTCGGTCTGCCTCGCGGCTGGTTGCCAGAAGCGGCAGCGCCAGGCAGCGATGATATCAATAAGCCCTGGTTGCAAAACAGTGCCAGGTTAATGCGTTCGGCCCTGCAAGTGAGCGAATACGTGGAGTTGCTCGATGATCTTAAGCGGTCGTCTTCTGGTGACTTCCCCGGAGATATGCCTCCTGGTGCCACTCTTGTGCGTGATGACAGAGGTCGTGTTAAAACAATCAATCTGGATTTACCGCAAAGCTGGAAGCTAGATACTGAGGAAGACAGACAAAAAATAGAGCGTCTCGAAAAGTGGGTGACCGACAAAAAGCAGCTATTGGAGCCAATCAAAGAGCAGCTCAAGCAGTTGCATTTTTATCCGGAGCTGGTGCCCAGTCAAGACGATCTGGAGACAAAGGGACGCGGCGTGCAGTTTGATGCCAGTGGTCGTATTGCTAACTTTGTAGACCTCAAGGCTGCCACTGCCAGTGGTGTGCAAGGTCAGCACTTTAATTTGGCTAGCAGTCGTTTTGATGTCGAGCAGCGAGATGGTAAAGTCGTAATGACTCAGTCCGTGCAGCTCAAGGATGTGCCAGTCTGGGGCTATCTAAACTCTTTTGGTGTGACTGATGTGGGCAAGCCTATGGTCATGACCAGAGAATACAAGCCTGACGAATACGTTGTTGTGCGCAAAGGTCATGAATTTGAGCTGGTGCAGGCGCGTAATCTCAAGTCTGACGGTCTGGTAAACGGGGTTAAACGCGCTGCCGAGACTGCGCTGCCAGTGGCTATGGATGCCGGAATGCTAGCTGTTGGTGCAACCGAGGTAGTAGCCTCGCTGCGCGCAGGTAAACCAGCACCGCTCCTGGGTCTACTGAGAGGTGGTACGCGCACCGTTGTCGGTGGCACTGGGGTCTTTAATAACGCCGGAGCGAGAGAGACCGAATGGGGTGCTAATGTCAATCTGGCGCGCTCTACATACTTTGTCGCTGATGTCGGTTACAGTACCGCTCGCACCACCATGAACTGGCTGCGCGGTGCCCAATCAGTCAAGGTCGCTGCTGCCGAGACTATCGGGGTGGGTGCTGCCAAATCGGAGGGAGCCAGAGTCTTGCCGGAGGGTGCTAAGCAGCTGTCCACTATGATCGACAACGGCGCGCTATCGCTTACTGCCAAGACTGGCAATGTCTTGTTATATGGTGCTGGGGTTGGTTATGTGCCGCTGATTGCTAGCGATCTGGTAACTCAAGCCACCAGGCTCAAAACAGATCCAACCAAAATTATCGAGAGACAAGCGCGCAGGCAGGGTCAAGGTAGTCCGTAAAGCCATGCCGAGCAAAAACATATTGCTCGCCTTGACACTTGCTGGGTTGCTTTTGGGCGCCTGGGGTTGTGATGGTAGCGGCATGTCAGAAAAGGGCAATGGCGCCAATGGTGGCGCAACGGGCACAACCGATATGGCGGGTGGTACCGGCGCAGGTGTTACAGGTGCCGATAGACAGGGTGCTGGTAGGCAGGGTGACGATAGACAGGATGCCGGCAGTGACACCGATACCAGTGGTCCGACTCAGGCTTTTGAAGTGAGCTTTGATGGACTGACTGTCGAGAGTTATGTCGGCAGTGAGCCGGGCAGCAGCTACGTGCAATTTAAGGACGGCGACAAGGTTTTGCTTAAGGAAGTCTTTGATTGGCTTGATTGCCCGCCCAAGCTGGTCTACGCCGACAATGCTGAAGGACCGGAGCATTTACCAATCAGACTGGCAAAAGATGACGTCAAAGCTGTGATTGTCGGATTTTCAAGAGATCGTGTTGAGTTTGCGCGGATTTATAAAGTCAGTTTGCCGCAAGACTCCAAGGATAAAACAGTCAGGCAGGTGTCTCGCTTGGCTCAAATTGACCATAGTTGCTCATTGGTGCAAACTTCGCCGGAGCAAACATCTCCGCAGCAAACATCTTCGGAGCAATCATCGCCGCAGCAAAAATCACCGGAGCAATATGATATGAGAGTTGAAATACCCTCTCGATTTAGTGGTGCGCGCAGGGTGATGCTTGAGATTACGCTCTGTATTGAATCAGGCAAGGTGGTTGTAGATCAAAAGGCGATGAAAGCAGAAGTGCCTGATGCCTCCAAAATAAGTGACTTTATCGCCGAGGCCAGTGCTGCCTTTAGTGAAAAGGAAGAAATCAAAGCATTGATCAAGGCTCAGGCTAAGAGACAGAAACTTGGCAATAGCGATGAAAAAAGTGATGCCGAAGCCTATGCTAACGACCCTCTTGCCATTGTGCCGCCTGAGTTGGCTGATGGTGTTTTGCATTGTATCTATGCTGGACGCCTTGATCTCGGCCGCAAAATACTGGACGCTGCATGGCCATCTTGTCTGAGAGGCAAGCAAAAATATTGGCGAGCACTTTGCGCAGATGTGGCAAAAGGCCCATACGGTGAGCAAATACGGCTGCTCAATAAAGGTCGCGGAAAATTTCCATCTTGACGGAAGCAGACGACCGGTCTAGTTTATAGTAAAGTAACAGTAGGATATGCTATGTATGCAACAATCCGATTGTGCCTTCGTCCAAGCAATAGTGACTTTTTAGAGACTTATCCCACAACAGTTATTAGCACTAGACCGAGAGTAATTTATGGCTACTAAGACCGCCCCCAAACAAGACACCAAGCTGATTTTGATCCAGGCCGGCATCAACATCATGTTGGAAAAGGGCTATAACAACACCGGCATACAAGAAGTGCTGTCCAGCGTGGGCGTGCCTAAAGGCAGCTTTTATCACTATTTTGAAAGCAAAGAAGATTTTGCTCTAAACATCATCGACCATTTTGATCAGTATTACAGCAGTCGTATCCTCGATAGTCTGCGCGATACTTCGCTTACTCCACTTAATCGCCTCAAAAAATATTGCTCCACAGGCAAAGAAAACTTGCTTGCTGCTGAGTGTCGCAAAGGTTGCTTGATTGGCAATTTGAGCCAAGAAATGGCTGACCAGAGCGAGACTTTGCGTCTGGCATTATCGCGTGTCATGGGTAAATGGCGCGATATGTTTTCGGCTTGCATTGACGAAGGTCAAAAGACTGGCGAAATCAATCAAAAGTATTCTTCTAACGACCTTGCTGAGCTTTTCCTCTCTGGATGGGAAGGCGCTATGATGCGCTCCAAAGCCACGAAGTGTGTGCAGCCGCTGGATATCTTTATTGATGTCTTTTTTGTCCAGATGCTAAAAGCATAGATAACAGTGCGCTTTGCTCTGCTTGCTGACTGTCATATTGGCGAGGAGCGCCCTTATGAGTGCGTTGTGCGCAAATTGTCGCGCTATGCATTGCCTTTTATCGATGCAATAATCGGTGAGCTTGGCGATAGCGTTGATTTTATAGTCCAGCTGGGCGATTTAATCGAAGACGGAGCTGATGTCCAGGGCGATATTGATAATTATCGCGCTGGTATAGCAGCATTTGCCCGGGCACCAGTACCGGTGCTACATGTGTTTGGTAATCATGAACAAGTGCATCTGACTGTGCCGCAGCTTTGCGCCATCGCCGGACAAAATGATGGTGGCGCCGCGGCGGAAATATCGAGGCCAGCAGCCTCGCCTTATTACAGCCGCATTATTGCTGGATACAAGCTGATTGTTTTGTTTTCTTCTTCAATAGCGCATACCGATATACATGTCGACAGAGAGCAGATTGAGTGGTTGAAGCAGGTGCTGAAGGAAGGTACTGAGCCGGTCTTGATTTTTGTGCATCATCCATTAGATGAGCAGAGTTTGATCGGTAATGTCTGGTTTGAAAAATATCCTCACTATTGCTTTTGCGAAGAACGGCTTGAACTGAGGCAAATACTTGAAGCAAGCAAGCGTGTGCTGGCAGTGTTTGGTGGACATGTGCATCAAAATAGTGTGAGCTGTATCAATGGTATTTACTATGTCACAGTGCAAAGTCTGGTCGAGCGCATAGAGCGAGATGGTGGGCGTGATACCAAAGGTGGCGGACGTGATACCAAAGACTCTGGGCGCGATACCAAAGACGCTGAGCGTGATGCCAAAGACGCTGAGCCCAGTCGAGCTTATGCTCTAGTGGATGTGCTGAAGAATGAGGCTGGAGAACATCAACTAAAAATAGAAGTGCGCGGAAACGATGCCCTGGTTGTTGATGTGAAATGTTGATGCCGTTGGCGCGATGCCGAGACCGGGTGTGGAATGACGGCTTTGACGCCTGAAGCGGTTCTCTCTTTTTTGCTTCGCTAAAAAAACCGCCAGCTGTGTTAAGCGCAAAATTAAATCTGTTTGACAGCGCAACCGCCCACGGTGGCGGCGTTTGAAAAATGAGAAAACCCCGAAACGCCCATGTAATATTGCTTTACAATACTTTCTTTACATTCGGGGGTTTTGATTTAGAGACACCCCGAGGTGATCAATTTGAGGTGTGATCAGTTGATTTGTTGATTGATTGGTTGTCTGGTTTGTTGGGTTGACGATATGGAGTAGTAGAAGGGGCTTTTTGAGAAATGAAGAAAGAAGTGAACAGAGTACCCTTGCGAGTACTCTGTTCGAAAGTGAAAGTTTGACTCAGGAGCCTGTCCGAGTCGCAACCAGGATATAGGCTTGCTTGACTGACTCTGTGCGCTGACGCGTTGCCGCGATGTGCTTTTGTACTGAGCCGTCAGCAATCAGCTGCTTGAGCCGAGCGAGGCGCTTTTGCAATAGCTCCTGCTTGTCCCGGTAAAAGGCAAACAGAGAGTCACCGTTGCGCCAGTGCTCATCAAAGGGACCGTTGGCATCAAGACTTGCGGCGGTCCAGTAGGTCTTTTGTACCAGCTGGGTCGTCACTGTCTCAAAGCCTGCTTCATGCATGCTGGCTACCAGATCACGCCTTGGCAAAAACCGCTTGGCCAGTACGCGAGCAGCGTCCTGGAAGTAACGGTAATACCAGAGCGAGCCCTGTTGCGGATGCAGTTGCGTGCGCGATGTCGATACCACAATCAGCTTACCGCCTGGCTTTAGCACCCGTGCAAACTCTGCAAAGAGATCGCGCGTGGCTTGCTTTAGCTCGGCTTCGCTTTTGTGCGGCAGGTGATGTACAGCAAAGCTGACATGCACCACATCGAGACTCTGGTCAGGCAGCGGGATTGCGCGGAAGTCGCCAACCAGCAAGACTGGCTTGTGGGGGGCTTCAGCCGCGGGGTTGGCTCCGTCGTCTTCGAGATGGGCAAACTTTTGGGCAGCTTGCGCTACGCCAATAATCGACGCATCCATGCCAATCAACCGAGCCAGACCCAGTTGATTGAAATATTGCAGGTGCAATCCAGTGCCGCAGCCTGCATCAAGCAAGCTCAGCTCAGACGGATTGCGCCAGTCGCGCAGATATTGCGCTACTTGCTCCACACCTACAGGTAGGCGGGTCAAGTCGTAGTCGTCGTGCCTCTTGTTGTAGTTTTCGTAGGCACTGCCAGACTCTCCGGTGGGAGTCATAGATATTTTTGTCATAGATACTCCCATGTGCTTTTGCAAAAGGTGGGGCCCGGTGCTGACTTGCGTCAGTTTGCCGGGCCCCGCCAGGTTTACAGCGCTTGCCGTTATTTACAGCGCGTGCCGTGTTTGCAGCACGTGACGTTGTTTACGGCTGCGATTGCTGCAGATTTGCAGCTGCGTGGACCGTTGTTTACAGCTGCGAGTACTGCCGCAGGATTTCGCCGAGCGTGCGCACTGCCACGCCGGTGGCGCCTTCCGAGTCCACCCCGTGCTCGTAAGCGCGGAAGTTGGTGGCGGCGATGTCCATGTGCACCCAGGAGGTGCCTTCGTTGACAAACTCCCGCAAAAACCACGCCGCCGCAATTGCGCCGGGTCCCGAACCGTCGTTGGTCAGGTCGGCCATGGTGCCGCGGTTGTTTTCGCGATAGCCCTCGTACATGGGCAGTTCGTGCATCGGCTCACCAGCGCTGTCGGCGCACTTCAGCACTTCACGAGTAAACTTCTCGTTGTTGCCAAAGATGCCCGTGATCTTGTCGCCCAGCGCCTCTTCCACCGCACCGGTGAGAGTGGCGACATCGACGACCAGATTGGCGCCCATGTTGTCCTGGATGTAGGTCAGCGCGTCAGCCAGGGTCAGGCGACCTTCGGCGTCGGTGTGATCGATTTGCACCGTCAGCCCCGACATCGTCTTGAGGATGTCGCCCTGACGCATGGACTTGGCGTCGGTCAGGTTTTCGCAGGCGGCGATGACAGCACGCACCGAGATTTGCGGCTTCAGCTCGGCCACCAGGGACATTGTCTGCAACACGGCGGCAGCGCCACCCATGTCGTTCTTCATGTCCTTCATGCCGGTGTAGTCCTTGGCGTTGAGACCACCCGAGTCAAAGGTGATGCCCTTGCCCACGAGACCGAGACAGGAGCTGGTCGGACCAAGCTCTGCCGGGTCGTAGCTCATCTCGATAAAGCTGGGAGCATTCTCCGCACCGCGATTGACAGCGAGGACGCCGCCCATCTTGAGTGCCTTGATCTCTTCCAAGCCCATGACACGCACTTTGACGGTGCCGCCGGAGTCCTTGGCGATGCGCTGCGCCATGCGCGCGATGCGTCCCGGGGTCATGGTGTTGCTGGCTTCGTTGACCATATCGCGGGCGCGATTGGTGGCCTCGCCAAACAACTGACCGACCTTGATGCCGCGATTGGCTGCCGCCAGGCTGCCTGCCGACGAGAGCAGAGTCAGCTCCTGGAAGTGCGTGCGAGGCTGATGACCGGGCCACACGCGGGTCTTCTTGTGGTTGGGCTCGTAGTCCGCCAGGATGGCGTACTCGGTGACAGTCTGCGCAAACTGTTCAGCCGTAAACTTGGGCAGGTCGACATCGATCAGAGGGAAGATCAGATGGTCACCGCCGGCGGTGTCGCGAGCAGTGGTGAAGCCTTCGGCAATGGCTTCGCGCAACTTGTTGAGGGTGAGCTTGGAGCGGGGTCCAAGGCCGATGAGGATGATGCGGTCGAGACCGTCCACATTGAGACCAGACTCGATCACAGACACTTGCTTAAATTTGGGCTCAAAGCCGTCGGAAGCGATCCGGCGAGAGATGAGACCATTGGTCATGGTATCCACGTCGTGGATAAACCCGGTCATTTTCTTTTCACCGGAAAACCGGACCAGAATAACATTGGCGCGCGTGTCCGCAGGGACGCGGCGCAGGGCAGAAGACAGGCGACTGGACGTCGCTTTGATTGAGATGGACATATATCCTCCAGTGTCCCTTGACGGGATTAGAGAGTTAGAGGTTGAGAGGAAGACTCGGCGCTAGACGACGATGTTGGTTGCTTGTGCAGACCAGTTGCCGTAGCCGCTTTCCGAGTCGCCGATGACGTGAGGGTTGTGCGTGCCGTCGAGATTGACGGACTGCATCAGTGCGTCCACTTTGCCGTAGCTGACAAGCTCGCCATCGAGGTAGTTGGTGATGGTGCTCGCCAGTGTGGTGGCATTTGACAGTGGCACGCAGACAGAGAGTGACATGGGGGTGCCAATCGAGAGATCGCCGTCGTTTGTGTGCGCCCAGACCTGCTCTTCTGCGTTTGCAGAGGTGGCTGGTAGGCGGTCGATCATGATCCAGATAAGCCTGCTAGGGCTGAATTCACTGGTCAGCCGGAGACGAGTCTCCTTAGCTGTGGTCGTGATGGCCTGGAGCATGTCGTGCACAGCAGAAGCGGCAAACGCGCTGGCATTGTCAAATTTGCTTGGTGGCATAAAAGACTCCTTGCGTTTTGCGTTGTGGTTTTTGTAACCGTCAATCGTCTTTTCAGGTCACCGCGCATGGTTGCAGTTGTTTTTCGTGGTCGATCGCGCAATGGCTTGCTGCGGTCATCCACGGATACGCTGTCTGCAGACATGCTCACCTCCAACTGAAGTTACTTGCAGCTGGCATTACTTCTAGCTGACATTGCTTCTGGCTAATTTGCATCCACGGCTCCTGACACACTGCTGGTTGCAGGTAGGAGATATGGGTTAAGCCAGGGGCAATGGGGTGTGGCTGGTTGGTAGGACCTGTAAGAAAAAGAGATTGATTATGCGAGGTAAACCTAAAGCGTTTATATGGCTCTTATCAAGAAGAGCGGGCCTTATAGGTTTTTATAGTCTGTGAGTTTTACTAAATCTATTGAGATTGACTAGCGCACACTGGCGCAGGCGCGCAAAACGCTGATGTCAAGCGAAGATCTGGAGCAATTCGCGCAACCTCGCTAGTGGTACCACTTGACACCTGTGGGGCGGATTTCGAGGCGCTTTTAAGTCAGACAAAACCATGTCCCAAAATCCAGGACTCTTTTAAGTCAGGCAAAAGCATATTCCAAAGTCCGGAGCATTCGTGTCGAGACTAGTACTTCTCTTAAAAGTCGAGACCTTTATCTAGCGCCTTCGCCTTTTGTTCGTCTGCGGCAGCCTTGGCTTTTTCGCCCATGGACTTATAGACTGCTGCTCTTTCGATAAGCAGATCTCTCTGTAATGGACTGAGCGCAATGGCTGCGCTGTAGTCTTTGATGGAGTCGGCAGCGCGATTGAATTTGTTATTGGCTTTGGCCCTTATGGTCAGAGTATTGATGCAGTTTTGTTGTTCTTTGCGGTCTTTAAATTTTGTCAGTGCTTGAGTCAGTGTCTCGATTGCCTTTTTATATCGACCATTGTAAAAGTACAGCCGGCCCAGTTCAAATAGCGCCGGGGCATCATCTGCATTTAGCTTGCACGATACTTCGTAGTCCAGGAGTGCTTTTGCGTCCTCGCCCATGAGCACGTAAGTGCGAGCGCGAGTAAAATATGCGGCGGCGACTTCTGGTGCTGTTTTGGTGGCGATTATCTGGCTGGTGATATCCAGTACGGGTTTGGTCAATCCCAAGTGATGCATTGTCCATGCGGCATGCATCAAGGCGTCAGGTGACAACTTGCCGCTTTTCCATGCTGCTACAAACTCTTTTTCGGCAGTTTCCGTTTCTTCCAGAGCGTAGTGCAATTGCGCCTTTTCAAATAAGTAGTAAGCACTTTGAGCGGAGTTGTTTTTGATGGCGTTGTCTAGAGTTGCCATAGATTGAGTAAGATTGCCTGCAGCAGCTTGTTTAGATGCTAACGATTCTATTTTGTCAGGTCGCCCTGATAGTTTTAGCCTTACGTCATGGCGCATCAATGGCTTGTTTTGTGCCGGCGCCGCCTGGACAGATGGGCACGCCACACTCGCTATCAGCACCACCGCAGACGCAGGGAGCATCGCCGCACTAGATACGAGCACCACCGCAGGCGCAGGGAGCATCGCCACACCAGATACGAGCAACTCCGCATTGGATACTAGCACCGCCACACTTGCGAGCACCAGATGTGGCATCGGCACCTTAATGGCTTTGGATTGCTTCATTATGGTCCGCCCTAAAAGTTGGTCTGCCGCGCCTGGTATCCATCAATGTACTACAAAAAAATGGACCGGATCAGCACTCCCCCAAGAGTTATCTGATCCGGTCCAAGCTTTTATTCGGTTTTGCTTTGGAGCCATGAGCGGCGACGTCGTTCAACTTTTGACTGATTGCATCAACTGCCGTGACTAGCGCATTTTTATGCAACCGCTGTCCGCCCCTGCTTTTACCACTGTGGTCTGACAGTGGATGCTTCGCCAAACATTTTGCCAAAGTCTTTGCAGAAAGTTTTGACGGACGGGGCAGCAGCGTTGTAGGCAGCCAATCCACCAAAGCCTACAACACCTAGCGTGCCCAGTCCGACTATTTCTGGAGCAGTTGCCGCTACGGCGATAGCGCCACAGCCTAATGCTCCAACGGTGCCCACACCGGTTAGTGTGGATTCAAGGGGATAATTCTTTATGCTATCGCTAGCCATTTTATTCAAACCATCTACGCCTTTTTTAAGCTCTGCGCCTTGCTTCATGCCTTCGCCGAGGACATTGCGCACAAAGCCTGTAGCACCGTCTCTCAGAGGAGCGCTTTGCTCAGTCATTTTTTCCCAGTGTTGAGCAGGTGTCTCAGCTAAATAAGCTTGCACTTCGCAGGCAAGTCTTTTTGTGGCGCCAGCGGCATCAAACTCTGCCTTGCTTGCGGCATATTGTTCGCCGGACTTACCGACTGGACGTCCAGCTTCATGATTAATTGTGGCGTTGCTTTCTGCGTTTTTCATTTTTCGGTCCTCTTGGGGGAGTTGCTTTCGATGCCCTAACATTAGTCCTGGACCGTTATTGCTTCACTGTGCAAAAACACAGTCTTTTGTGTAGCCAAGTGGTCTAATTTGCCCTGGCTAAATGTACTTGGCGGCTTTTTCTACTAAAATATTGCTCTCTGGGGTAGGTTAATGACCGCCCTGACCAACAACGGTAAAACCATGAGCTACGCCTTCCACATCTTTTTGCAAAACGAGCCCAAGCTCCAGGATTTGCTCTCAAACTTGACCAAGCTCAGGCTGGCAGTAGAGCACAATCCCTCGGCTGTGCCAGCTGAGTTTGCTGCTTTTAAAGAGGAAAGTATCGATGTAGACGGGGTCAGCCCCAACATCAATGTGGTCGGTCCCTGCACCACTTTTGCCGAAGAAATGCCCAGCTTTAGCACCAATGACCTGGATAAATGCAAATGGGTCGTCTATGCCAACTGCGATTTGGAGCAGGAGACTCTGGATCTTGCCAGCAAGTTTGGTAGCGCCCTGGTCAAAACCTACAAAGGCGCTCTATATGATCCGCAAGAGGATCAGCTGATTTTTCCCAAACGGGTGGCGCGCAAGTCTGAGGCACAAGAAATCAAGCTGCTCTCTCTAGAGTGGTTTACCTCTGATGAGCACTTTATGCCGGACAAAGCAGCCAGACTGCTAGAAATACTCGAAGAATTTTGCCCACAGGCGCAGCCCATGCGCTACGGGCGCAATCTGCCCTTTACTAACAAATTGGTAAATGGTGGCAAAGATGCTTTTATCGGCGCCCTGCGCAAAGAAGGCAGTGTGCGTTGGCGTGGTCGCTATCCCGCTTTAGGCGGTGCTATTTGGCGTCCTTCGGAGTTTACGCGGACCAAGAGTACTGAGAGTCCTTGCGTCACAATTTCGCTCGACTTTGATTGCAGCTGGGTAACAGCTAGCTCCGAAAACTCCCAGCAGATTGTCGATCTCTTTACCGCAATTTCCGAGTCACTGGAGTGCTTTTATGGTGGATGCGCTGTGCGGCGCAAAGTCACTATGGTAGACGGCGAGGTCTTCCTCGGTCCCGACGCCGAAAACTGGTCCTTTGGCCGCTCTGCTTACTGGGACGGTATCCCGGTCGTCAAAACATGGCTCACGTGGTTTGGTGCTAAGTACAAAGAGGAGGTCCAAGACCTACTCGATCACCGCTTTGTCTCTATGGAGGGTAGCTTTATGCGCCTCGGCGATAAGCCCATGGATGCTGACGAGTTGAGCTATGTTTTTCCCAAGTTGCCCGAGCATCTGCTCAACGCCGAGACATCGCACGGTCTCTTTAGAAAGAGCATGCTCTAAAAGCTCAATCTATTTTTTGCTATTGCAAAAAAGTCTCTGTTTTAGCCTCAACTTTGCCACAATTTTTTTGTATTGTTGATGTACGAGATCTTTTTCTCTGTGGTGGTGACGGCTTTACCAGGTATCTCTAGTGTCAGAATTTATACTAACTCCTTGCTTCTCGGTGGAAGAGTTTGTTGAGGCTTCTGTCAAGGAAGCTGAGATAGACAGCGCCGAAGAATGGCTCTCCAGCCTCTATAAAACGGCGGCACCCAGTCTTGCCACGCTTCACAGGCTGGACCGAACGCCTGTAGCTACAGCGTTTGTCGTGCACAGTCAGGGTATCCTGGCCAGCGACTTTAGTGCGGTAGCGCACTTGGACCGGCGTCAGGGACTCGCTATATTTACCAATGGGCAGGAGCGTAAAGTCACCTTGTTGGCTTTTGATGTCCGGGCTAATGTTTCGCTATTTAAAATCGCTGAGCCAGTAGGCACAGGCGCAGGGCTAAAAGCCTTGCCTCTAGTGCGTGCTAGCACTCATAAGAGCAATGCCATCGCCTGTATCAGTCTTTTGCCGGGCGACCGTCCGCACGTTGCCGCAGGGCTATTGCGCGGGCTAAAGTTTGATCGGCGGGTCGAGGTTATTTGCCGACTCTCCGGAGCTGTTGCCAGCGGCGGTAGTCCTATCTTTAATCGACAGGGACGAGTCACTGGGATATTTAACGATCGCCTCACTGGTCTCGATAAAGGCGCTGGCGCTGAGCACATCCACTCCTTACTAAAAGCTTTGCAGACTATAGCGATGCCTCAAGACGGCGTGCTCAAAATACATAGTAGAGTCGGTGTCGATCATGCGCCGGTGCGCTCCTTGCAACATGATGTGCCGTCTACTTTGCTCAGCGAGGAGTTTGAGCGCATGCGCCGAGATCCTTGCTACAAGCGCAAGGTAGATGATATGTTTGCTGTCAATATAGAGCAGACTGCTGTACTTTAGGGCGATTTGTAAGGCTCCAGCACCCCTCCCGATTGCCGCCTTTTGCGCGGCCAGGTAAACTGTGCTGGGGGTCTATGAACAGACAGCGGCACAAACAGCATCCTGAAGTCCTGATACTCATGCTTGGCGTGGGGGTCTTTGCTGCGATGGTGGTTTTGTCGCAGTTTGAAGTGCAAGAGCGCTTTTTTGGCAATCATCATCAGCATCCCTACGAGACTGTGGATGCGGAGCATCACGTTACCACCGGTGTCTACACATCGCGCGATGGTGTTGTGCATGATGGTCATGCCGAAGCCAGAGAGCGGGCGCGTGCGGGCGGTGAGCCAGCAAGTGTCGGTGCGGCAGGTGTTGGTAGTGCAGGTGTTAGTAGTGCAGGCGTCAATTCAACAGACGTTAACTCAACAGGCATTAATTCAGGTGGTATTAATTCGGCAGATGCTAATTCCGCAGGCCATAATCCCGTAGGCATTAATTCAACAGTCCATAATTCAGCAGGTGTAAATCCCGCAGGTGCTAATCACTCTGGAGCACAAGTGAGTAACGGCATGGACGCCAGTCCACCGTTGGACCTCGCTGGTGGTCCGGCGCAAGGCGCTGCCACTGATGATGTGCCGGATTTTCGTCCGCCAGTTAAGAGCGCTCGTGAGGTTTATCTAGAGCTGCGTAAGCAGGAAGAAGCCAAACAAGCCGAAGCGATGACTAAGCAGGCTGAGGCGACAGCCATGGCATTGCGCGTAGAAGCAGCAAAGGTGGCCGCAGAAAAAGAAGCGGCGGTCAAAGCCGCGGCTGCTAAAGAAGCAGCACTAAAGGAGTTGGCTGAAAAAGACGCCATCCTCAAGGCGCAAGTAGCTAAAGATGCCGCTATAAATCAAAGACTGCTTGCCAGTGCATCTGGTGGCAATCGTTTACGCTCATTGCCTTCTTTACCTCTGCCTCCGCCGCCTGGCGGTGGCGTTTTATCGGCTGCGACCAATAGTTCTGCAACCAATAGTTCTGCTACCAGTACTGTCGCAACTAATTCAATGGCTACTAATTCAATAGCTACTAATTCCGCCAATTCGTCTGCCGGCAACAACTCTGCTAGCGTCCAGTCCATGATGCCCGGCAGTACCAGTCTGCGCAATACGCTGCCTGGCTCCAAGTTTGTCAGCATGGCACAGTCGCGTGGCGTCAATGTGCCTCTGGCTGATGATGCCGTCAGCTCCACTGTCACCCGCTTTTATGGTGCCACGTTTGTCGCCGATCCCAAGCTCAAACTACCAGCTAAAGCTATGTTTGAAAAACCTGCCGACTCTCGCGCTTATCAAAAGACTATTCCGCTCAAACGTTTTTATATGGGCGGCTACAGAGTATCTCTGCAAGCACCTGCTGCCGACGCATTGATCGCTGCCCAAAAAGAAGCCAGCGCCACTCATCTCAAGATCACGCCGGTAGGCGATGTAGCCAGTCTGCGCAGCTATGAGGACACTTCTTACATCTGGCATAAGTATCTGGATAAGGGTTTGTCTTATTGGGTCGGACGCAAAAAGATCACTCCAGCCCAGGCGCATGCCATCCTGGCCAGTCCGCCCAAAAAGCAGCTCAGTCAGGTCATAGCACTGGAGCAAAAGGGTCTTTATCTGCACGCCAATCATGCTCACAGCATCCTCAATCTGGCCGCACCTCCTGGTAGTTCTCAGCATATTTCTGGTCTGGCGCTAGACATTGAAGAGCATCAAAACGCCAATGTCAGAGCCATCCTCAATCGGCACGGCTGGTATCAGACTGTCGCTCACGACTTCCCGCATTTTATTTATCTGGGACGACCAGTCAATGAGCTGCCGCAACTTGGTTTGACGTCGATAAAGAGTGATGGTCGACAGTTTTGGGTACCGGATGTGCCAGACAATCTGCCGCCAGCTTTGCGATAGGTTTTAATGCTGGTATTGCCGGTGATTTTGCTGTCGGTTTTGCGGCAGGGGTTTTGCTCTTGGGGCATTTTGGGCTGAGCTTTATTGCTCTAAAAAAGAGCATTTGTACAGCTTTTATTAATGCCTGCTTAACTCAGTCTTAAACCCAGCGGGCATAAGTTAGTAGCATAAAGAATAAGAAGAAGAAAAAGAAGAAAAGAAGAGAGAAGAAGAAAAATGAATGAATTAAATCCTTTTGCATGGCATGGAGCACCGTATCTGGTGTTTTACACCATGGCTTGTGTGGTGGCTATAGGCATCGCCAATCTGGTCAAGATGCAGATCCTCGGCAAGCTTAGCTCCGATATTATGACCACTGGCAACGAGGGCGAGGCCATTGCTCGCAAGCTCAATGCCTACGAAGCCGCTGCTCTCCAGGGCGGTAGTGAGCGAGTGCTGGCTTGCGCTCTGGCAACGCTCACCAGTCACAAACATGATCTCACTGGATACGACTAGCAACTCTATTTTGTCCACTGGCAGTGGGCAGACTGGGGCTGACCTGCATCCTGTAGAGCGAGCAATTTTGCAGAGAGTTAAGAATAATGGGGTGACAATCAACACCGCCAAGACCACGATAATTCCCGAGATGGGCGACATTAACTCACGCTTGCAGGACTTAGGGCTGATACCTCCAGCCAATGAGATCGCTATGAGCCGGTTTTTTCCCATGCTGGTAGTGGCAGTCTCGGCCTGCACCCTGGCTATGCCCAAAATAATCATCGGCAGCACACTGCATAAGCCAGTTATCCTGCTATTTGCGGAGATGTTTCTCTTTTGCATGATTTCTCTGGTCTTTCTCAAGGAACAGTCAGAGACCACAGGCAAGGGTGATGTCGTCCTCTCTGCGATGAGACGCAGCGGCTCGGCTCTAAGGCTGACATCGACCAGCAACCCAGCTGCTCTCTCGTTAGCTGACACCGCTTTTGCCTACGCTCTGTTTGGCGGTGTAGCGATAGCCGCCGACCCGTTTGCCCAAGCGATGAGATTGATCAAGCCTCAGCCCTCATCAGGTAGTGGTGGTTGTGGTGGCGGCAGTGGATGTGGCAGCAGTAGTGGCTGTGGTAGCAGTTGCGGTGGTGGCGGATGTGGTGGCTGCGGTGGTTGTTGTGGGTAATCAATCTAGGACCAAATCCAGGACCAAATCCATGACAGCAATAGGACTGGGCTACCGTCCAGAGCTGGCACTCTACATAGAGCGCAGAGAGGACCTGGGTTTTGTAGAGATCCTGGCAGAGGACTATCACAGCCCCAGCTGCGTACCAGACGCTCTCAAGACACTGGCACAAAGAGGCGTGGAGATCATCGTCCACTGTACCTCACTCAATCTCGGTGGGACTGAGCCTGTAGACTTAAAAATGGTCAAACACATAGATGCGCTGGCAAGATATTTTGAATCCCCCTTTGTCAGTGATCATGTTGCTTTTGTCAGAGCTGGTGGGCTGGAGAGTGGACATCTACTGCCGGTGCCTCGCAATCAAGTCGCGCTCGATCTACTGACACGCAATGTCGCTCAGGCTAAAGAGCATCTCAGTGTGCCGCTTGTATTAGAAAACATCGCTACAACTTTTGAGTGGCCAGCATCTATGCAACAAATGGATGAGGCTGATTTTTTAACTGAGCTGTTGCGGCTCACAGACTGCCAGTTTTTGCTTGATGTATCTAATCTTTTTGCCAATAGTTTTAATCACAAGTTTGATGCTGTCGATTATCTCAAGCGTTTGCCACTGGAGCGGCTAGCATACTTGCATATGGCTGGTGGTACTTTTAAGCAAGGTCTCTATCATGATACTCATTGCCACCCACTGAGAGAGCAGTCTCTCGATCTGCTGGCTAGTCTCTGTCAGTTGACTGTGCCACCGCGAGTGATGCTTGAGCGCGATGATAGCTTCCCGCCGGTTGCGGAGTTGACCGCTGAGCTGGATGCCATCGCCGCAGTATGCGCCTCTGCCAGGGCTGATCTAGAGATGGAGAGGAGAGATGATAAATCCCGCGGTGTCAAAGACGATTGTACTGAGATTGAGAGCCATGTAAGAGTGTGCCGAGAGTAAAATTGAGGGTCACTCGGACCTCGCCTCGATGGAGGCGGCTCAACAGGCTATGCTCAGAGCATTGATTGTCGACGTGGCTCAAGAAGCGTCTAATCTCTCTGGTATAAAGCCGGAGCTGTTAGAGCAGGCGCATCAATCACTCATCCGCAAGAGACTGAGGACGATGCGACGCTCCTGTCCGTATCTCGTGGAATTATTTGACGATGAAGCTGCGTTAGATCAAGCACTGCGTGATTTTTATAAAGTTATGCCATCGCCCTCTGCCTCTGGTCCTTACACTGATGCTATGCATTTTGTCCTTTATCTGCATGAGCACAAAGAACAATATCCGGCTGCCAGCAAGATCACAAAGGCTGACTTAAGCACAGCCAGGGCAGTGGATGGCAAGGCAAAAGTAGATAGCAAGGCAAAAGAAGACTGAAAGACTGCAAAAGATGGTGAGACTGCACACGTTAGTGAGTAAATTGGACTATTTTTATCGCGCTTTGCGAAAAGTGAGATTGATGCGATGACCGCCAACTAACGGATGATAGCCTGCTTTGAGCGGGAGCACTCCGTGATAGCGCAACCGCGCTGGACCACCCCAGACAACGACATCGCCATGATTGAGCAGGACGCGACGGGTCTTGTCTGAGCGCTCCGCTCCGCCAAACAAAAAAGTAGCAGGCAGCCCGAGCGACACTGAGACAATGGGCGCATCAAAATCCCACTCGTTTTTGTCTTGGTGGAGTGTCATTCGACTACCAGGCTCGTAGCGATTGACCAGGCATGCGTCTGGCGCAAAGCTAGTAAATCCGGCGGTAGCAGCGGCACAGGTGGCGAGCTGTGTAAATGCCTCCGGCATGGGCGGCCAGGGGGTGGTGCTAAGCGGATCAATGGAGTCATAGCGGTATCCAGTGCGGTCAGTGACCCAGCCGCAGCTGCCACAGTTGGTCATTGCCACAGACATTTCAAAACCACCAGGAGTGATCATGTGTCTAAAAGGCGCTTGAGTGATCACTGTGTCGACGCCTGTCATAATTGCGGTTTGGTCTTTTAATGCGTAGCCGCGCAAGATCACAGCACCACTCTCCAGTGGCTCCTGCCATGATATTTGACTATCGCTAAAGAGATTAAGGGTCATGGTGTGGTGCTTGACTCGCGCTTGAGCAGCTCTCTTTTGCGCTCCACACCCCAGCGATAGCCCGATATCGATCCGTCGCTGCGCACGACACGGTGACAGGGTATGGCGATTGCGATGGCGTTAGCGGCACAGGCTGTGGCGACAGCACGCACTGATTGAGGTGAGCCGATCTTGTTGGCGACATCAGTGTAGCTTACTGTGGTGCCTGGCGGTATCTCGCGCAGTGCTTGCCACACTCTTTGTTGAAATGCCGTACCTCTCACATCGAGCGGCAAATCCAGTCCGATTGCTGGCGCCTCGACAAAACCCACTACCTGCGCCACTATCTCTGCAAAGCTCTCGTCATCTCCGATAATATTGGCATGGGGAAATCTATCCTGCAAGTCGCAAGCCAGCTCATGGGCATCGTCTCCCAGTAGTATTGAGCAGATGCCGCGCTCGCTTTTGGCGACGAGCAAGGCACCCAGCGAGCACTGAGCTATGGCAAAGCGTATCTCAGTATTGGCGCCGCCGGCTTTGTAATCAGATGGCTTCATGCCGAGTACATTGTCGCTCTCTGTATAAAATCTGCCAGCTGAGTTATATCCGGCGTCGTAGATTGCTGTGGTCACGGTGTCTGCCTCGTTTAGTTTGTCGCGCATTATTTGGGCTCTCTGAGCCTGTCCGTATGCTTTGGGTGTCAGCCCGGTGATTGATTTAAACAGACGGTGGAAGTGATAAGTGCTCAACCCAGCATGACTGGCAAGCTCATCTAAAGACGGGATAGTAGCTGCTGCCTGGGCTGATGTTGCTATCAATTGGCAGGCATCAGATATGGTGGCGGTGTGTTGCTGTGCTAGAGATTGTTTGTCGGGTTTGCAGCGCTTGCATGGTCTAAATCCAGCTGCCACTGCCTCGTCTTGGGTGTCGTAAAAAGCGATATTAGCCGGTAGGGGCAGTCTCGCACCACACGAGGGACGGCAGTATACACCTGTTGTTTTTACCGAGTAGTAAAACTGTCCATCACAGGATTTGTCGCGCCTTGTCAGTGCTTCCCAGCGTTTGTCGCTGCTAGCGACTGTGCTGGCTGTTTCGTCTAGCTGGCGCTGGTTTGGCGCTTTGGTAGGATTTATCTTTGACATGCTGTTAATTTAACACCTTGCCGCAAGCCTGACACTCCAGATCTTGCTTTTGAATTTGGCAGCAGGCAGCTGCCGCTTTAATTTGTGCTAAAAATGCCACTGTGATGCCGTCTTAAGCGTAGTTTTACCATTTACCCTGGGGCGGCTAGTGTGCAAAATGACACTGGCTCAATAATGTGAGTGTCTTTTGCCTGAGGTCCGTTGTGTTTTTACATCCGCTTGATTTTCCCCTGGTGTCTTACTTTGTCAACTGGCGCGATGCGGCCGGTCTGTATGTCCTGGGCACAATCGGCGTTTGTGTCTGTATAGCCGCTTGTGGTGCCTGCTGGTACCAGATCGCCAACGACCCGGGCGACTAGGGATGATGCTGTATCATTAGCCCTGCAATCCACAGTAGGTGCTATATGACCAATCAGCAAGAGCAAGCTCACCGCACACAACGCGCCAGTGCCCACGACTGGGATGCGCGATATCGTGATGCCGATCTCCCTTGGGATAGCGGCACTCCTGCCGATGAGCTTGTGGCGTATTTTGCCAGTCTGGCCAAGGATAATCTGCCTGGGGCGGTGCTGGAGGTCGGCTGTGGCACTGGGACCAATGCGGTCTGGCTGGCTCAGCAAGGCTGCAAGGTGACGGCTACTGAGATCGCGCCTACGGCTCTTGCGATGGCGCAGGAGCGCGCGCAAAAGGCTGGCGTGGAGGTGGAGCTGGGTCTTATCGATATTTGTGTCACAGCGCCTGTGGCAGCGGCTTCGCAGGATTTTGCTTTTGATCGTGGTGTCTATCACGTCATCCCTGTTGCCTCGCGTCCTGCTTTTGTCGCCAGTCTCGCTGCAGGGCTCAAGACCGGCGGTCACTGGTTGAGCGTGGCAGGCAGCAAAGACGAGCACAGAGACAATCCAGACGAGGGTCCGCCGCAGCTCAGTGCTGTGGAGCTGTTGCAGGATGTGGAGCCGTTATTTGCGTTGGTCAAG
This sequence comes from Candidatus Obscuribacter sp., assembly GCA_016718315.1. Classification (GTDB taxonomy): domain Bacteria; phylum Cyanobacteriota; class Vampirovibrionia; order Obscuribacterales; family Obscuribacteraceae; genus Obscuribacter. The sequence goes on from JADKDV010000004.1 coordinate 187,278, forward strand.
TTGGAGCGTAGTAGTTTTGTCCTGCCCAATGGCAAGGTCCACCTGGCGTGGGTGGCGTTGTATGCTAAGAGGTAGGGGTGCAGTTGGCGATCAATTTAGAGGATGAACAGTGGAAATAAACGGTCTGTTGCTGTATCTCGTTGTGCCGGCTATTATGCTCTGGGCTATATGGAAAAATGGAGTTGATTGATGGATGGCGAAGAGGGCCCAGAGCAGGATACTTTTCTGAACCTTGATAACGAGGGTGCGGTGGCGCGGGTGATTTGAGGGGCACATGGCGGTAGATGGCTTGCCCCTTTTATTTGGAATGGAAATAGAGCGGGAACGCGGCGCTTTGGCAACTGATAGTCAAATCTCATCTGCGGCGTGATAACTAGATAAGTGCGAGATTTCATTAAACGTCAGTCTATAAAATACATGACCTGAAGCTAACAAGATAAGCGGGATGCTGATTGCCAGCGAGGAGAGCTTGAGCGTCTTATTTGAGGGCATCAACCTGTTAGTGGCAAAGACAAGCCCTGCGACTAAAAACAGCACACATTGCAAGTAGACAACAAAGTTAAAAAGTAGCGGTCCCGTTACGTCCATGCTTCCACACCCACCATCGTCGTCACAGCTACTTGTGACCTCTACTTTGATTTTAATACTTGTGTGAGTGTTAGGTGGAGTGTGCTGTTACTGCTGTGTTAAGAGTGCTTTGAGATTGTGGACCGATTTTGTTAAATGGGAGGGTTTGCTGGTCTTGATTTGCTAATCCCAAAGCGACTTGCTATACCGCAACAAAGTGGCTCCATAGTCTTGCTTACTGTGACCGTCTAGATTGTAGCCATGCTTCTCGTAAAATCTGCGGGCGCGCTCGTTGACTGCAAATACCCATAGCTTGATTGTTTTGTAGCCTTGCGTTTTTAGAGTGGTCTCGCACCATTGTATGAGCGTATTGCCAAAACCGTTGCCCCAGGCTGCGGGATGTATATAGATGCGGTCTAGCAAGCCAGCGCTTTCATCATCCTCTTTGAGCGGTGCCACCGACGCAAATCCGACAATTTGCTCGCCGCGGATTAAGGCAATAGTCGCGCACTCGTTATTGGCAAAACGCCTCTCCCATGCTTCTTCGCAGTATGCTAGCGAGCGTGCTTTTACATAGTCTGCAATTGTGCTGCTAAATGTATCTTTAATCGCATAGCAGTGCACGATCGCAAGCGCGCGAGCATCCTGGGGCGTAGCCAGGCGTGTTGTGCAGGTCGGTGTGCAGTCTGGTGTGTCACGATAGAGTAAATATGATGGATGATACAGTCCGGTAGGTTGGTAGTACTGTGCTGCCGTGCCGATAAATCCAAGCTTAAGCAAGGTGTTGCGCGACGACTGGTTGTCCGGGTGATGACCGGCAAAGATTGCTTTGGCTAGCTGATTTGCAAAGGCATATCTGATAACGCGCTGACCGACTTCAGTGGCTAGTCCTTGTCCCCAGTATGCGGGCTTGAGGTGAAATCCTAGCTCTAGTGTGTCAGCGGCATATGGGCGCAACCCTGCGCAACCAATGTGAGAATCATCAGATAAACTAAAGATTGGCCAGTATTGTATGTGGTGCTCTTGTGCGTTTTTGAGTTCTGCTGCGAGCCGCTGAGTGACTTGCTCTTGTGTCAGCGGGTCTTTAGTAAACAAGCGGGTGACCTGTGGGTCGCCCCATAGCGACATGGCTGCTGTCAGGTCATCGGCTTGCCACCATCTAAAGCCGACTCGCGCGCTTTGCATAAAATACTGATTGGGGCTGGCTGGTGTCATTTGGGTTTGAGTTTTGTGTGCGCGTTTGCTGATAATGGCATTTGTGCTTGTCTGACGATTAGGGGTTGTGTTGTGTATGCCAGGTGGATCGGTTAAATGATCTCTCTTTGCTGCTCGGAGGCGAGAAAGCACTTGCCACTCAATATTCCAATCCAAATTGTGTCAACCTGACGCCCTGGTTCGACCTTGAAGTCGTAGTAGTCGCCACTTGTGTTTCTTATAAAAACCAATGGGCTGCCATGCCACAAGTTTAGCTGCGGATGTGGTGAATCCTGGGCGATTTCACTATCGTACATAACACGCCCGTCATGATAAGACCTAGATTGTATTTTGTCCGGGAATCTATCGTCAGCCACGTCACCCTGTCTGTGAAAAATATCCACATTTTGCAAAGGCACAGAGCCTCCATCTGTGTCTGAATGCCACGCCAAATATCTGTCGCCAACCAATAAAAAATTGTTGTCGTCAAAAAATGAGCAAAGCACGATTTCATTGTTAGGTGGAAGCGCTACCTTGCTTGCAATAGTGTCTTTGCGCCCTTTATCGAGATCGTGATAGTACAAGGTCCTATCGGTTACTTTTAGTCCGTGAGTTTCAAACCAGTATTGTAGTTTGCAGGAGCGGTTACAGTCAGGTTGTTGATTGTTGTGTGCTTTAGGAGTGTCAGTCGCACTCAAGGCGACCTCCTCTGCCGCTACGCTGCTTAGCGCTGTTATGACTGTTTGGATTGGAAACTGTTTTACCAGGTAAATCACGTGCCTGCGACCATCGACCTCTATCAAATACAGAAATTGACTATTGAATTTTAGGGCACAGTCCTTTGAGTTGACACCTACTGTTGGGGACCCCTCTTTGAGAACTCGATCTTGTAAGTAGTGATAATGATCAGCAGGATAAGCGGGATCTCCACTATCGGCAAGCATTCCGACATCTTTTATGTTGTTGAGCCTGACGGACTGAATGGTACGAGAATCGTTGAGCCATATCAATCGTCTTGTGGTAAGAACGCACTGTGCTGCCAATTGATGGATTGCAAAAATTGTTAGCTCGCCGGTTTCCAGTCTGATGGAATCTACAAGTAATTGTCCGTAAGGCTGGCGCTCGGGGAAGAGAGTGCAAAACTCTAATTCTTGTTCGGCGCCTGGAGTATTGACACGCAGTTCAAATTCTTTTCGTATTGGCTCACCAATTAGTTCCCTGATTTCTGTATCCGATAAATCGCTGAGAATTGCCATGAATAGTGAGTCCGGTTGCTGTTTCTGAATTGTGCTTGGTCTTTTAGCTGTGCGGACATTGTACCCGGTGATGCTTTGGGATAAGCCGAGCGGGCTTAATGGTAATCACCGCAAGCTCTTACTGGCAGTTTCCGTTAGACTACAGACAGTTATTCTGTAAGTGAGAGAGACTGCCGTGAAAATAACCAATCTTGTATTGATTTTGGCGTTTTGCTTTTCTGCTGTTTCGCTGTCGTCAAAGGCTCAGACCGCTCCAGCTACTCTCAAAGATCAAACACCTGCTAAATCGCTAGTGTCGTTGTTTCCAATTTCAATGATTGCGGTGCTAGCAAATCCTGATAGGTACAAAGGCAAAGGCTGTAGGATTAATGGCTTCCTTCATTTGCAATACGAAGACCAGCATCTGTATGTCTCAAAAGAAGCTGCTGATTTTCTTTGTTCCGAAAATGCCATTGAATTGACTTTGGATAAAGATGTTCATCTAGAGCCAAGTGTGAGATTTAGGAGGAGCCTGGATTCTCATATCAAGGTGCTCGTGCAACACTTTGACGAAAAAATGGTTATGTTGGAAGGAGTATTTGATAAGAGCCTGAATCTGCATGTCTCGCGAATCTTGGAATTGGACTTTTACAAGAATCTCAAATAGGTTTGGATACCGAGTGGTTGCATCCGATATTTGTGCCTGCCCAATTAATCAGGATATTGCAGTGTCCAAAATGTTTTAGTGACTGTTCAATCCAACACACCAACATATTGATCTAACTGATCTAACCATCACTTCGTAAAGTGTCCGTAACATCGTAGTAGATCTCAAGACCGGCACAAAGGCGCTGCCTCAGGTAAGGCATGACAATCACTCGACTGAGTGAACGTGATACCACCGTTAACACCAGTTCATGAGCCCACGCTCACTTGCTTGCCAGGATGATTTAGCTAGGCTGGCTTGTGATGCCTATCAGAGGACGCTCTTGAGACACACCAATTGGTATGCTCCTTGTATTTGGTTTGTTTTGATTTAATTGCACAATGCGCACGCAATCTAAATAAAAACAAAACCCTACGCTAGGTCTTGGCTTGTGCCAAAATCCTGGTATCACTGCGCACCACAGGCGATGCCAAAAAGTAACAGAGTGTATCTTAGCGGACACGGTGCTGAGGTCTTTCTCATATTTGTCACTTTTTTGCCGATAGGGTAGATTTTGCGTGCTCCAAAATTGTTTGGTGGGGTTATCCCATTCCAGCCCCTTTTCCGAGCAATTTACCGAGTTTTCCCAGTCCTTTGCACTTTCCCTCAATACACAACCCAGTCCCACGGGGCTTGCAGGTGACTACCCTGGGAGCGGTTCTTTAGCTGTCACTACAAGCGTATGACTTGCTATTGGTCAGCTGGTTGTCAATTGATTTACTGCATCACGACCTGGCTGCAAAGACTTACTGGGCTTGATATTAAGCGGATCACCAAGTCAAGGGTGCTGTCGCGTTAATCACTTGATTAGCTCCCCTCATGCCGCGAGCCATGACCTTAGATATGACCGCTCATTTTTAGTTGTCATTGTTATGTCATCGAGTGTTTTTTAACCTCAAATATCGGTTGGGATGTCCTCATTGGTCCTGCTCAATTTTTAGATGCCACAGGCGCGCACAGCCGCCTCTAATACATGGATAACTGCTATGCCTGATCCCGATAACACACCTCAGCGTCCGGAGGAGACGCCGCCCAGCACTCCACCGCCCAACGCCCCACCGCGGACGCCACCTCCTGCGCAGCCTCCCTCGCCCCGGCGCGGTCGCTTTGCCCAAAATCCACCCCTGGACGCAAGCGACACAGACTCCTACTTTGAAAAGCTCCTCAAATACATTCCTGCCGATATCGTCGCGGCCTTTGTCGCGCTTGACGGCATCCTTAAGCAAGGTGGCAACGACCCAATCTGGCTTTCCTGGGCTGTATTTGGAGCACTCCTTGTGCTCACTCCGTTTTACATTTGCTACATCAAAACCACTCCGCCAGGCATTGTCACTGCCAAGACATTTCACTGGGCAGCATCTACATTTGCCTTTGCCGTGTGGGTGTTTGCTCTCGGTGGACCTTTTGCTGTGACATTTGCCTGGTACAAACCGGTCTTTGGCACAGTGCTGCTCATCATTACGACGCTGGCGCTGCCAGTGTTTGAGAGCATTTTTTACAAATCGCCTCCGCCACCTGATGGCACCATTTAAGGAATCATTATGAGGTCCAAACCCTCCCTTACTATCCTCTCCATTGCCGCTCTGGCTGTCGCGCTAACGCTGGGCGGTTGCGGTACAGCACCATCAGTCAGGATTGACTCCCTGCAGTCGGGGCAACCCTCAGTCATCACCACAGACGCTGCTGCCCGTGCCATCGTCATCCTGCCCAAGCCCGATGGCAAAGGCATGGCAGTCTGTGCCGAGCCCAGTCCCGATGTCGCTTTTGCCACTGTGGCAAAGATGATCGCAGACGTCAAACTGCAAAACCCCAATATCGATGCTAAGACACAGATTGAGTTTCAGACGGCGGTGGTGGAGCTGTCTAAGCGCACGTCGACGATCATGTTTTTGCGCGAGTCGCTCTACCGCACCTGCGAGGCTGGCATCAATCAAAATCTCAGCTCAGATCAGGTGATGAAATTGTATGAAATGGCCCATGCAAGCCGCGCTCAAACTGGCTGATGCAGAGCTGGTCAAAAACAAAGCTGAGCTAGCCAAAAATCTGCGCGACCCTCAGGTGCGCGGATTGTTTAACCAGATGACTGGTTCTCAGCCCTAAGAAATAGCTTTCTAATAGCGCTGCAATCATCTGATCATTCACAGTTTAAGTAGATTTGACGAGTGATCAGATACCTTGCAGCGCGGGCTACTAAAAAGGTTTTAGAAGCCGTTGTGTGAGCAAGATTATTGCAAAAGACCACAAGTTGGTGCTCTGGTCAAGCGCCGTAAACAATTTAAAGGAGCAGCCAAATGGCAGCCGACAGCTTCACCGTGACGTACGACAGTCTCGGTAGGATCCACATTGTTACGTATTTGTCTGGTAAGACGATCACGTACAGCTATGATGCAAACGGCAACCGAACTGCGGTTGTGAGCACCTGAGTTTTCGGAAATCCGAATATTTCAGTTGGGGCTATTGGCACTTAATGAGGCCAATAGCCCAATACGGACTTGTCAAAAGAGACAAGTCTATTCCGAAGCGAAAATGGAAAGCAGAAATAGACAGAACACGCAGAACTCCCGAACAATACCGTGAAGCGGGTAGCGGATCATTTGGCGCGGGAGTGGCGAAGCCTCGACCTCAATTCCACCGGCGCCGCCAAACAACGAAAGTCGCCCCGCTAATACCCGACCCGGGCACCGTCGTCAAAGAACCCGTTTCCTGCCCAGGCGCCAGGATGGAGATTTCAGCCGGGGAGCCCCGGAACTTTGGCAGACACTAGAAAGGTTGTGGAAAACCGAGTGCTTGACGCATCGAAGATCTACAAGCCGAAGCCCACGCCAAACCCTCAGAAGAGTAGGAAGTCGCTGGTGGCGAGCAATACAGTGGCAAGCCCGGCGTCTATTGTAGAGTTGGCGCGGGCGTTGAAGAATGACCCGCAGCTGATCTTCGAACATGTGTACAACAATATTGACTGGGAGCCGACATGGGGCGTTCAGAAGGGTCCGCTGGGGGCACTTTTGGCGGTATGGGCGGTTCCTTCGACCAGAGCATGCTGCTGGTTGAGCTTCTTCGAGAGGCTGGATTTACAGCTCAGTACGTGATGGGTCAAATTGACCTGTCTGAGACTGAGTGCGACGATTGGTTTAACACTGCGCATGTATTTGCCGCATATTACTATTTGCAGTACGCCAATATTCCTGGCAGTTTTCCGTACTGGAGTGGCACGGAGTGGCGCATGGCGATGGCGCACGTGTGGGTTGAAGTAGTTGTAGGTGGTACGACCTATTCGCTCGATCCGAGCCGGAAGACTTATACGCGAAAAGCTGCCGTAAGCGGACTGGATACGATTTTGGGTTATTCGCAGTCGACCTTCCTGTCGAATGCTGCGAGTGGCGCCACCATTGATCCCAGTGGTGATTTTATTCAGAACATGAATACGACCAACATTCATTCAGATTTGGCGACAATGACGTCGAATCTGATCAGTTATATCGACGGCAATTCGATTGGCTCTGCTTCGGCTGGTACAGCGACAGTAGACGATGTGTTGGGTGGACAGGAAATCGTGCCACTGACGTTGCCGTTTACCTGGAGCACATCGCTGCCCTATGAGGCGCCGGGAGATGTTCCGACGATTTGGACGGGAGATGTGCCACTGGCGTACAAAACCACGCTGCAGGTGCAATATCCTGATTCGCTTGGTGGGTGGGCTATTGACGAGACGTTCACTTCGGACCAACTTGCTGGTGCGAGGTTGACACTGACGTTTGACGGAAGCCTATATCCGCTGCTGAAACTCAATGGAGTGTTGATTGCAACCGGTACGGAAGCGCAACTTCCAGGAAGCTGGAATTCGCTGCTTTTGACGGTCAATCACAATGCGTATGCGTTCACCGTGTATCCGCAGCAGTGGTGGCAGTCTTTCCTGTATGCGGGTGAGTATTATCTGATCGGTAATGCTTGGAGCAATATCAGACGAGGTGATGTTGACTTCCACCAGAAAGCGCTTGCGAAGGCGCATGCAAATCCGACGCCGGACAATGAGGAAATTTTCGGCGAAGTGATGGCTTCGTGTTGGTTTGATTTGATTAGCCAAGCGAGCCGGGTTGCGGATTTGGCTGGACGTCTGAACAAGACAAACATGAATTTCTTCCATCAGGTCGGGATGGTTGCATATATCAATTCTGGAGCCAAGCCAAAGGTCAATTTCGACGTTGGTGGTGTTTCCGGCTACAGTTCGACCCTGGATTACGATTTCACGCAGCTGGCGATTACTAACACGGTGGTCGCGATGCGTGGTGTGGCGTTGGAAGCAGCTTCTTCAGCGCACTTCAACGGCGTTATGCCAGCGGTTTCAGCTACCACTGTGATCGACAAGGCGAACCGCACAGCGAATGTCAGTCTCGGAGGCACCGTTACAGCTGGTGATATTTTGACTGTCACGGTCAATGATGCGGCGTTGTCTGGTGGAACGAAGGCGAACAACTATACTGTGCAGATCGGGGACACGTTAACGTCAATTGCAACGGCGATTGCCGGAATGTTAAATGCAGACACGGCCTTGGCAGATATTGGCGTGACGGCGACATCGGCGGTAGCGGTGGTAATGGTTTCATCGACGTCGGTCAATCAGACGTCGTATGCAGTATCGAAGAGTGGCGGTGCAACAGAGACGATTTCGGTTGCCTTTGAGAAGATCTTTTTGGCGACACCTTCTAATTGGTCGACAGGAACCAATATTTCGTCGATTCTGCTAGCAAATGGCTATTCGTCTGGAGACGTGGCTGGAATCGGTGGATATATCGGAACCGGAGTAGATTCGGTGATGATCGGAGATACGCCTGGTTTGACTATTGGGGGATGGACCGGAAATGGTAACTGGGTGTTTCCGAACTATGCAAACAATGGCGGAGCGCTTGGGCTGATCAATAGCTACTCAAAAGGCGGCGAAGGTCAGGAAGGCGATGAGAAGAAGAAGAAGGACGAGGATAAGAAGGACAAGGAGCCAAAAGGTGGTGATCCGATTACTTTGTTCACCGGAGATATGGATTACACGCGGCAGGACATGGTGATAGGTAGCGCGCCAGCGCCCTATTCTCTGAACTTCGAGCGTAACTACAATTCGGGCAGGCAATACCAGGATGGAGTGCTGGGATGGGGTTGGAAGCACAACCACCAGATTACCGCATCTATCAATAATGACGGCTTGTATTCAATGGGACAGGACACTGCAAAGCAGGGGGCGGTGACAATCGCTGAGCTGTTTGTAGCGATGGATTTGGCCTCTGATTCGTCCCAGCCGATCAACAAAATGTTGGTGTTGAGCCTGTCCGGTAAATGGTGGTTGGACCGGTTGGTGAATAACACAGTTGCTGTGTCATTTGCCGATAACACGCAAATTTTCACATTGCAGCCAGATGGCAGCTATACTGCGCCAGGCGAATTTCCGTCAGAGCTGACACTTACGTTTGGACTCTACAAGCTGACGATGCCAAACGCCTGCGAGTACAACTTCAATAGTGATGGTCAGATTGCAAACTGGGTGAGCCCAGACGGAGTGACGATCACTTACACGTATTCTGGCGGAGATTTGTCGACCATTTCGAATGGGATGGGACGCACGCTCACGCTGGGATACACGAGTGGAATAGTGACCTCTGTAACAGATGGAACGGGACGTTCAATCGGTTACGCATTTGATGTAGACGGTAATCTAGAGGCGTTTACGGATGCAGTGCTTGAGGACATCGTGTATGAGTACGTTGAAGCTGGTCTAATGAGCAAGTTCTACATGCCGGCCAATCCTGCCATTCCTTATGTTTTCAACGTGTACGACAGCCTAAACCGGGTGCAATCACAGGAAGATGCTCTAGGTAATCTGACAACACTCTATATCGCAGGGGCGAGAGCGGAAGTAGAAGATCCGGTAGGCAACAAGAAAGTATATTATTTCAACCGGACTGGATATCCAATTCGTGCAATTGACGCGTTGGGGAATGAGACGAAGACGGTTTACGATGGACTCGACCGCAAAATTGAAGAGACAATGCCGGAGGGCAATCAGCTGCTTTTGTCATACGATGCAAACAACATGTTGTTGACGAAGACCCAGGTAGCTAAACCCGGTTCTGGTCTTAGTAACATCGTCGAAACGTTTACGTACGATCCACTTTGGTCGAAAGTGTCTACGGCAGAGGATGGGAATGGGAACACGACCACTTATACTTACGATGGTACGACTGGGGGTTTGCTAACAATTCAACGTCCGATGATTGGTATGTCGACGCCGACGGTGACGATGACATACAACGCGCGTGGGCAGATGCTGACGCGGACTGATGAAACCGGCATTGTGACCCAGTATACTTACGACAGTGTCACAGAAAAGATGACGACACAGATTGTCGACTATGGAGTTGGTGGAGGATTTTTGAATCTGACCACTTCGATGACATATGACGCTATCGGAAACTGCGACAGTATCACTGATCCGAATTCGAATACCACGACCTTTGTGTTTGACGATGAAAGACGGTTGATTCAGAGGACAGAGCCGAGCCCGTTGAGTTATGTCACAAATATTACGTACGATGCGAACGGAAATCAGCTAACAATTGAACGTCAAACGGGTGGCTCTCCCTCGTGGCAGATCTACAGCTGGACGTATTCTGCAAGTGACAAGATGTTGACGGAAACGGATCCTGCATCGAATACAACAACTTGGACATATGATAGCGGGGACCAGATTCAGACCAAGACTGATGCCGAAAGCAGGCAGTGGCAGTTTGGCTATGATGCACTCAATCGAGTGAATCAGGTCACGGATCCATCAAGCACCGTATGTGACATCAAAATGTTCACCGATAACGGGAAGCTGGAATCGATTGAAGATGCAAGAGGGAATGTTACGCAATATACGTGGGATGGCTTTGATCGAGCAGAGCAGACTATCTTCGCGGATACTACGTTTGAGCTAAATAGCTTGTACGATGCCAATGGCAATGTATTGACGAAACTGACTAGCTCGGGTGACAGCGTTGTAATGACCTACGATGCGCTTAATCGGCTGGAGACGAAGAGTCCGACGAGCCAGCCGGTGATTACAAATACGTATGACTTAGCCGGAAGGTTGATACAGGCGAGTAAGCCAACAGTGACGGGCGATCCTTCTTCGGGAGCAATCGACTTTGCTTACGATACGGCAGGTCGATTCATTTCGGAGACTTATCCCGCCGGCAAAGTCGTGTCGCATGACCTTCATTCAAATGGTAATCGAATCAAAACGATATGGCCAGACGGATACTTCGTCTCACGAGTATTTGATGAGATGAATCGTTTGACAGACATCAAGCTGAATGGAAGCGGCACATCGGCAGCTGTGTTTAGTTACAATGATTTGTCACAGAGGACGCAAATATCTTACAGCAACGGCACGACGATTGATTACACGCCGCAATTGAACACAGACGTGACGAGCATTACGCACAACTTCGTTGGAAGCAGTGTTGTCTTTACACATGGATTCAACAATGTGCATGAGCCTAACAGCGTAGCTATTTCGGACGGAGTCTATATGTACCATCCGGCAGCTGCCTCGACGACCTATGGTACCGCAGATGATGTCAATGCTTATCCGAGTGTCGGTGGAGTGAGCTATTCGTATGACGGGAACAGGAACCTCGTCGGGGATGGTGTTTGGTCATTTGTCTACAGCACGGAAAATCAGTTGTTGACGGCATCCAAAACGGGCGTCAGTGCAAGCTTCGTGTATGATCCGTTGATGAGGCAAACGCAGAAGACAGTGGGGTCTACCAAGCATCGATATGTGTATGATGGTTGGCGGAGGATTGCTGATTATGACGGAGTTAGCGGAAGTCTTCAGGCAAGGTTCGTGTATGGACCGGTACTTGACGAGCCGTTGATTGAAGTGAGCAGTGGTGGCACTCTGACGTTCCTACATGCAGACCAGATGGGCAGCATTGTGGCAACAAGCAATGCTTCCGGAGTAGTCACCAACCAAAATCAGCACGGACCTTTTGGAGACGTCGGATCGATTTCTGGAACGACCTTCGGTTATACAGGTCAGAGATATGACTCAGAGACTGGTCTGTATTACTACAAGAAACGGTATTACGCTCCCAATCTGGGCAGATTCTTGCAGCCGGACCCAATTGGATATACAGGTGAGGACTTCAACCTTTACACTTATGTGTCGAACAGTCCGTTTAGGTTTACTGACCCGTTAGGACTGGAGAAGAAAACGCCACCGAACACACCGCCAAACACGCCACCGAACACACCGCCAAACACGCCACCGAACACACCGCCAAACACGCCACCGAACACACCGCCAAACACGCCACCGAACACACCGCCCAACACTCCCCCAAACACACCACCGCCGCCTCCGCCTACAACGCGGAAGTCAATTTGGCAGAGGATTAAGGATGTTTGGAACGAGCCAGTTGGTCCGGAAACGCCGGATCAGATGATGGACAGAATAAATAACGATACAAACAGGGCTGCTCAAAGTGGGATTTGATAAGGACTGCTAAAAGCATAGCTATCTCCAACTAAAAGTAGGGTCGGTGGCAGGAATTTAATGCCACCGGCTCTACCATTCTGTGGTAATCATTATAATGGCTGATGTTTGCCCGAGAATCTAAACCTTATGCTTCTAAGTTGTCCTGTTCTTCCACGTGTTCTTGCCTTAGTTGTTTTAATGTGTTTTTCTTGGTCTTCTTCTTTTGCGAACAATGGAAATAGTCTTCCTGAATTGGATTTGCTTGACGAGTTCGTTGCTTCTGGGTTTAAGACAGGTAAGTCAGATTCAGCACTCGTTCAAATTCTAAAGCTGATTTATCAAAGTAGTCATGAGACAAATCTGGACTCAGCCAATCAGAGCTTGAAGAGGGCTGAGGAGCTATGCAAAAGTGTTCGGAATCATAGTTTGGCATTAGTGTACCGATCAGCGCTGAAAAGAGAGGCTGCAATAAACGAGCGCAGATTCGGTGAATTTCAGCTCGTCGAACAAAACCTAAACGAATCATTGTCCATCGCAAACTCAGTGCTTCAGGGGGAACCCACCTTTCAACCGGCTTTATATCAACGAGCCGCGACATTAGAGCAGCTAGGTATGTGGTATCTGTTCAATGGATATTCCAGTAAGAGCAAAGATGCCTTTCAAAAGGCCCTTTCTGCCGCGGATGATGCAAGGCAATCGGGGGCGAGAGGAAGATCTCACTCTATTCTCTATGCAAAAATCGCCCAGCATTATGTGACTTTTGAAATGTTTGATGAAAATATGGAAGCGCTCCAGGTATTAGACCAAGCAATCAGAGCGCTAATGCCGTTTATTAGAACCCAACAAGAATCCGACCAAATCTATTCAGTCAGGCTACCACTCTTTTTTGAAAAAGCTTGTGTCCTGCGCAAAACCGGCGCGAATGAAGATGCATTGAAATGCCTGGATACAGCAATAGAGGGATACAGAGGCGTTTTACAACGGAGTCATCATCTCAAACAACAGGACTTGGACTGGGTAAGAATGCGTCTGGCTGATACCTACGTTGAGAAAGCTGAGACTAAGATAGTTCAAAACAAGTCTCTTGACGCAAAAGTATGTTTAAATAATGCCCTTGATTTAGTTCAACAGGCCCTATCCATTGATCCCACAGATCAATCAGCCCTTGAGCAACAGAGCCGGATCCGCACTCTTTTGCAGATATGCTCCCAAAGTTAGTAATTTTGCTATTTGATGTGATCTTTTGTATCCGTCCGGTACTACCCGTGGTTTAAAGAAAATCTCGCTGCGTGATTGAATATTTGCAGTGAAGCGAAGGCGGCTCAAAATGACCACGCAACTAGTTGTGACTTTGCGAATTATTTGGCAAGATTTTCGATGTTCGCCAAAATTCGGATGTAACTTTTGGAATTATTTGTCACTCTTGGGAACGATTTCGGCGATGCTGAAATCAGGCCGCTCGCCTACCCCAAAAGCAGGAATTCTGATACTGAATCTCTAGAAAGCCCATAAGATGGGATGCGGCGATGAAACATAATCGAGATTATGCAAAGCTTCGCATAACCAATAATATAAGACGCTCAAGTAGAGAGCAACGCAAAATGCACCCGGATTAATGGGGTAGATTTGGCACCATGCTTTTCCAGTCAAGTGTGACAAATAATTCCGAAGAATTTGTGCCAAGTAATTCTCAAAATTACAAATTTTCACCAAATTGGGTGGTTTTTCGCCTCGCGGAAAGTGTTGGCTAAGGGTATCAATTTTCGTTCCCTCATATCGAGCAAATTCCCTGACCCTTTGAACCCGTTCCAATCTCCGTCGAAAACAACTTGGCCCAGACGGGTTAGAGGGTGTCTGCCTTTCGGCGGATTCGTATATTGGGGAGTCGCTTGGTTCATTTGCAATAACAGCTCTAGGTAGCCGTCTCAACTAATCCTGAGCTGGTGCTCATCTGCCTTGGTTGAGTTTTCTGCAGCAAGTAATTGAACTGCGCTGATCAATTTGCTAGTCGGCGTATTTTCAAATTGTCAGCAAGCGATTTTAGTCCTCTAAGAATGATTGGTGGTCCTCATTTTCGACCGATGCTTTTGGCGCTGTCTCAGAGGCAAACAGCCGCCTCTAATACAAGGATAAATGTTATGACCGATCTCACTAATACACCAACACCGCCGCCTCCCTCGCCCCGGCGCGGTCGCTTTGCCCAGGACCCACCCCTGGACACAAGTGCCACCGACACATACTTTGAAAAGCTCCTCAAATACATCCCCGGTGATATCGTCGCCGCCTTTGTTGCGCTCGATGGCATCCTTAAGCAAGGTGGCAACGACCCAATGTGGTTGTCCTGGGCTGTATTTGGTGCGCTACTTGTGCTCACACCGTTCTACATCTGCTATGTCAAAACCACCCCACCCGGCATTGTCGCTGCAAAGACATTTCACTGGGTGGCATCTACAGTAGCCTTTGCTGTTTGGGTGTTTGCCCTTGGCGGACCATTTGCTGTGACCTTTGACTGGTACAAGCCAGTCTTAGGCTCGGTGCTGCTCATCATTACGACGCTGGCGCTGCCAGTGTTTGAGAGCATTTTTTACAAGTCGACACCGCCATCAGATGGCACCATTTAAGGAATCATTATGAGGTCCAAACCCTCCCTTACTATCCTCTCCATTGCCGCTCTGGCAGCCGCGCTAGCACTGGGCGGTTGCAGTACAGCACCATCAGTCAGGGTTGACTCCCTGCAGTCGGCGCAACCCTCAGTGATCACCACAGACGCGGCTGCCCGTGCCATCGTCATCCTGCCCAAACCCGATGGCAAAGGCATGGCAGTCTGTGCCGAGCCCAGTCCCGATGTCGCTTTTGCCACTGTGGCAAAGATGATCGCAGACGTCAAACTGCAAAACCCCAATATCGATGCTAAGACACAGATTGAGTTTCAGACGGCGGTGGTGGAGTTGTCCAAGCGCACGTCGACGATCATGTTTTTGCGCGAGTCGCTCTACCGCACCTGTGAGGCTGGCATCAATCAAAATCTCAGCTCAGATCAAGTGATGAAATTGTATGAAATGGCCATGCAAGCCGCGCTCAAACTGGCTGATGCAGAGCTGGTCAAAAACAAAGCTGAGCTAGCCAAAAATCTGCGCGACCCTCAGGTGCGCGGATTGTTTAACCAGATGACTGATGGGAAGTAGCGCAGCAAGAGCGTCTCAGTCGTCAGATATCAATTTATCAAAAATCGCAACTAGATAAGGTAGATAAAGATCTATGTCAAAATCAAAAGCTAACAATGAACAACCAGTAATTGATCTATTGGTCGAAGCCAGTCCCCAAGCCGCGCTCCTAATAATGAAGCGACGTAAGTTGCTACGCACCGGCGGCTCTCTATATGTCGGTCAGCTCAAGCGTCTGGATGGGCGGACCTGGCTCAAAGCCTCGATGCCCGTGGATGACGTCTCGCGCAATCCGTGGGATCTCGCTCACGAGACTGTGGCTCGCTACAAGCGTGACCTCGGTCAGACTCCATATATAGAGCCGGATCGTGTCGGTGGTGAATACGACACTATCGACAAGCGTGAACGTGCAGCGAGCGGGAGTGCTGGAACTGACTCATTTGATCCGCTAGATCCTCTCGATCCGCGCAAGGCTAACCCTGGCGGATTTGATCCGATGTCGGGCATGGGCTTTGACCCGAGCGATATCATGCGCGGTGTGATGCCTGATTTGTCTCAGTTTGGTGTGCCTGGATTGGGTATGCCAGGGCGGGGCATGTCAGGCTTTGGAGTGCCTGGCTCGGGCTCGCCTGGCGTAGGTATCCCTGGTATGGGTATTCCTGGGCTTGGTGTGCCACATCATGGATTTGGCCGTCATGGCGTGGGTCAGTCCGCTGGGCGCACTGTCTCTGGTGTTGGTCTTGGGTCGGATCTTGGAACAGGGTTTGGCTTTAATGGAGTTACTGATGCCAGCATTACCGATGCTGCCGGTGACAGTCTAGGTCCTACCGGCAATCCCGATAGTGCCAACGCTCATGTTACTCCATCTGTGCCAGCACTCTCAGAGGTGCCCGGCTGGAGTGACTTGCACCCAGTGACAGCGCGTATGCTCACTGTCGAGACAGCACAGCTGCTACTCTCGCAGATGCCTGGTGTGCCACCCGAGGTGCATTCCGTGTCGAGCCTGCGAGCGATTGCCAAACTCTCGCAGTGCTCCCGTGTGCTGCGAGATGTCTTGCGGCGTTTGCCTGACTCTGACGATGGCGAGTCCGGTATGCGTCCCGTGGAGCCGACTCCGCCGCCGCCCAGGGATGACGGCATGGCTCTGGAGTTGACTTTTAGCGAGGGCGACGTCAACGAGCTGGATTGTGTGTCGATGTCGGAATTGGCCGAAGCATAGTACTCACTACATAAGTACCAAATAGATTTGTGCGTACCCTGGAGCCATTGCTCCAGGGTACTGCTGCAACCAGTGGATGATGCTACGCCTCAATCCAAAACTGGTCGCTCATTTGGCAATGTAGATGAGTAGCCAGCTTTGGCTTGCGGCGATAGTGATGGGAGTTGTTTGGTTGTTCCTCAAGACTCCTGGCAGTTACTTGAGACTTGCAGAAGATCACCACAACTACTGACGCAAGATTTTTCTCCGACATTAAACGAGCGCTGGATGCAATGCACAGGCGCTCAGTAAACACACTTAAAAGGTAAAAACATAATGGCTAACAAATTCGTTGACTTAGTTAACGGCAATGACGCAAATGACGGCTCGACATTTGCAAACCGCAAAAAGACACTGACATCGGCAGCAGCAGTAGCGGCGGCAGGTGATGTAATCCGAGTGATGGGCAAAAACAGCTCAAGCTCAGGCACGGCGACATGGACCAAAGGCTCAAACGCGGTGACATTGTCTGCGGCGATGAACCAAGCGCTGTACAACGACGGCGCCTGGACAGCTGCTGCCAACGTGACAGCGACAGCAAACACCACTTCTCCGACGCCAAAGCAGGGCAGTAACAGCTCCAAGCTTGTTTGCGCGGCGGGCTTTACTACAGGCAAGATGGCACACTTTGCCACTGGTGCGCTCAACTTGTCGACATATCAACAAGTGTCGTTCTGGGTCTACAGCACAGCGGCACTGGCAGCAAATACTCTCAGGCTTGACCTTTGTAGTGATGCAGCGGGCAACACCGTGGTGCACTCATTTACCATCAACGTAGCGCTAAATGCTAACAAGTGGACGGCTCTGACGTTTGACAATGGCGCAGCACTGGGCGCGACGATTAATGCTGTGCGTTTGCATGCGCTGATTTCGATGGCGTCAAAGACAGTCCTTGTCGACAACATCTTTGCAGCAAAAGCACCGGCATCGGCAGACTGCTTGACGCTCAATACGCTGATTTCGCCAGACAATGCGACTTGGTATCACGTGCAAAACGTCAACGGTACAGCGGTACAGATTGACGGGCAGCAGGCGACAGCAGCTGGTGCAGCGAAGGGCTTCCAGGGCACGACTGGTTCAACAACTTTCTCGTTGTTGCAGCCGACAGTCACGGCAATTGGAACAGGTAGCACGGTCTACAACCAGGTCTTTTCTGCCAACGGCTCAGCCGTTAGTGGGATTACCATTTCAGGTGGTTGGGACTCGGCTGCGATGACCACTCAGAGTGGCTGGACCGTAATTGACAGGTTGGATTGGACGGCATCAGGCGTCAATCTGACCGGCACGACAGGCTACGTCACTGTCGACAAATTCGCCTTCAACCATTGCGCGATTGCACTTGGACTAGTGACTACCACTTCCAAGGGCTATGGCTTGACCAACAGTACTGTCGCTGGAGCGGGCACGAGCGTACTTTCTGGACAGCCGACACATGGCATGAACGTGGCAGGGTCGAACTTCCTCAACTGCGCTGGCACGAGCTATGTATTTGATATTCCGGCAAACGGCAACTACAACACCGACCAGGTGGCGTGGAGTGTGACCAACTCCAAAATTTGGGGAGCGACAGTTGGTGGAGTGAAGGTGCCAGCGTTTATTGGCTCGCCGGCTGTGACAATCACAGGTAACGATGCTTCAGGTAACACCGGCATTGGGTTTGACATTCAGTCGCCGTGCGCCTTCAGAAACAACACAGCAAACAGCAACAGCGCACCTGGAGTCAACTTTCAGGCGATGGCCGATATGGTGGCGTACAACGTTACTGCGCGCGGTAACACGACCGGCGAAGTGCAGGTGAACAACGCCAATGTCGAAATCTATACGCTGGACACCAATACTGTTGGTGGCTCGACAGTGCCGCAAATTTTCTTCCCAAGTAACACGGGCGGTAAGGCGGTTGTTGTCAACTGGACGCAGTACACAGGGGTAGGGCCACTGGCAAAACTGACCAGCTTGGGTAGCCCGGCGGCAGGTCAGACGGCAAACAACACAGTAGCATCGCAGAAGGAAGGCGGAGTAGCAGCTAACAACAGCATCTACACTGACCAGGGCGTAATCACAACCACAGGTTTGGTCGGACAGCCGGGATCTGGTATCGCGTGGAAGCTTTCTCCTAATGCCAGTGCATTTGCGAGTTCTCCGCTGCGGATGAATATCGGCAAGATTGCGTGCCCGGCTAATGTGCCAACCACAATCAAATACTATGCCAAGTTTAGCGCAGCAGGTCCGACAGCACAGCTCAAGGTGTTTGGTGGACGGTATGCGGGCGTGGGCTCTGCTGGCACCGATGTGGTCTCTGCGGCAATCAGCGGGACGACATTTGCGCAGTATTCAGTGACGTTTACTCCTACGGAAAACTGCGTCGTCGACGTGTTTGCTGAGGTTTGGGGTAGCTCCACGCAAAACCTCGTGGTCAGTGGCCCTGTGGTCATTAGTCAGTAACAGCAATCAGACAAGTAAGGAGAAAAGACAATGGCTACAAAGAGCTTTGACTTGGGCAATTTTGCCTATCAAGCGGGACCGATGATTTGGGGCTCGCTACAAAACGTCGCGGGTATGACGACAGTGCAAAACGCAGCACCATTTGTGGTGGCGCAGGACATGCCAGGCACAGACTACGTGATGGACACGCGTGGTCGTCTGACCAATGCCAACCTGACAAACGGTCAGGGAGAGGCCTACAACATGGATGATGCGGGCAATCGCGTGAGCGTCGTGACGACCTGAGGACCAGTATGAGTACTCAAAGCGAAAGTTCTCAGAGCGGTGCCTCAGGGGGCGCTGCAAATTCTTCCGAGAGGGCTCTGACAAAGAGTCCAGTCGAAAATACAAAAGCGGAATCACAAAACATGACAAACCAATCAGACAATACCAACCAGATTGGCGCGACCAATCAGGCAAGTACGGCGCTGCCAGCTAAGCCAGTGCCACCATCAAAACTGCAGCCCGGAGAGTGGGGACCTATCCCGAGGCAGCAGCCAATCGATCCGGCAGCGGCCAAGGCTAAAATTGAGAGTCGCCCTCTGCCGGTCAAAGTGTATGACCCTAAGGCGCCTCGCGGAGTATTTGGAGCGCTGGCAGCTGGAGCGGAGATTAAGTCCTTTGCAGCAGGCTTTGCCTCAAATACGGTGCCAGGACCTGCGTCGATCGTGGAGCTTGCGCGTGCGCTGCGTAATGATGTGGACTTGATCTTCGAATGGGTCTTTAACAACATTGAAAACCACGTCACCTACGGACTGCAAAAAGGTGCTGTGGGTGCGATTATTGACGGATTTGGCAACTCGTTTGACCAGTCCGATGTGATGGTGCAGCTGCTGAGGCAGGCTGGCTATACCGCTAACTACGTCAATGGCGAGTTGCGCATGAATGGCGCCCAGGCAGCTGACTGGCTAGGCACAGACCCGCTCAACGTGTTTTCGGCGGCAAACTTCCTGGCTAACTGCCTGGTACCGGTGACAACCGTGTTTAACGGTGTCGAGTGGGTGATGGACTTTAGTCATACTTGGGTGGTGGTCAATATCGGCGGTACAGATTACGTCTTTGACCCGGCGCTCAAGACCTATACAGCGGTAAGCGGCATCAACCTGGCGACGGCGATGAGTTACAACGCCACAACCTTTATGACAAACGCCACATCGGGCGCCACTGTTACAGCAGACTACGTGCAAAACATGAATCGGGCAAATATCCGAGCCGATTTGGACACGCTTTCAAACAACCTGGTGAGCTGGATCAAGGCTAACGACTTTGATGCGTCGATGGATGACATCCTTGGTGGTCGCACCATCAATCAGTATGATGCGGCAACGCAGCTGCGTCAGACTGCGCACCCTTTCCTCAAGCCTGGGTCGACGCCATCGACTTGGACGTCAATTGCTGGAGCCTACAAGACCACGATGCGGGTCTTTTACGACACCATTGACGAAACATTCTATTCTGATGACCTGGCTGGTAAAAGGCTGTCGCTGTTCTTTAACGTTAACCATGAAGCCGAGCTGCGGCTAGATGGGACGCTCATTGCGACGAGTTCTGCGCAGACGCCTGGTACGTGGAATAGCGTGCTGCTCGAAATCGTCCATCCGTATCCATTTACATGGGCGGACCAGTCGACGTGGTTCCAGATATGGGCGGACAAGCCGTATCTGCTTTGCCACTCGTTTGGTAATACCACTCGCGGTGCTTCGCAGGTGCACAGCCGCAAGCAGAAGGCCAATACTGCCTCCGGTCTTGCTCTGGATTCTGAGGCTGTGATGGGCGAAATGATGGCGGCGATGTGGAAGATGTGGGATGCGGCAGGTACGCGGCTAGCGGACATCATCAATCGCATGACCGATTGCACCACAGCCAATCACCATGCTGCCGGTATCATCGGCTGGTTTGACACGCCGTATACCAACATCGGTATGGTCAAGTGGAGCACGGGAGCGCTCGACAACAACTACAACAACGCGTCGACAAATGACACAGTGCTAGCGATGCACGGTGTGGCGATGGAGACGCAGATTTTCAATCAGTTTGCCAAGATTGACGGTATCAGCACGACTCCGCTGGTCGATATCGCTAATAGCGGCGGCCAAAAAATCTACGATGCGTCGTCAAGCAACTGGGTGGCGAATGTCAGACCGAATCTGACTAATTACGTGTCGACAGACCTGGATGATATCAAGGCGTGGTGGATAGACAACGGCTACCGCGTGGGTATCCCTGAAGACGGACAGATCACTCGCGGCTCATGGACGGGTTTTGGCTATTACGCTATCCCGACATTCGGCACCTTCGGTATTATCCAGGGTGGTTTGAAGGGTGGTAGTGGTGCTGCCTTCTTAACCCAAACAGATTGGGCGACGGAGTATTCCCATGGATTTATCGCCTCACCTGGTGGCGGCGGAGGCGGTGGTGGTGGCGTGACGTCGCTGCCGCTGGATATTGGTGTGTCAACTGGTTCTACCGGTGGCGGCGGTGGGAACGGGTGGTCAGTTCCTGATATGGCGCCAGCGCTCCCCTGGGCATTCCCGGTGCAGTCGGCTGAGCCAATTGACATGACGACAGGTGATTACCTGTTTACTCAGTCTGATATTGCTATTGGCAGTGCAGGCTTTCCGTATGGACTGTCGTTTGGTCGGACATACAACTCAAGAGCGCGCCTGCAGGATAGTCCGCTTGGTCTTGGTTGGCGGCACAACTTTGAGTCAACTGCACAGGTTGGAACTGATGCTCTTGCTGCCATGGGTAGCCATTCTGTCATCGCTGCTGCGGCAACGATTGCGGAGCTGTTTGTCGCCGTTGACATTCAGACTGATTTGTCTAAGCCGTTTGATAAGTACATCACCTGTGCTCTGGCGTCGCAGTGGTTTATCGATAACTTGATTGAAAACACCGTGATGATCACAGCTGGTCATGCAGAGTCAAACTTCATCAAGTTGCGCGATGGTACGTATGCTGCTCCATGTGGCGATAACGGTACTTTGACGTTTAGTACGACTTACAAATACAAAACGCTTGGAGGTATCGAATACAATTTCAATACCGATGGATGCATCGCAACCGTTGTGTCTCCAGCAGGTGCAACAGTGACGAGTACCTACACCAGCGGCAAGTTAACTAGTGTCACTAACGGCATGGGCAGGACGCTGACACTGAGCTATACTGGCGACAGGCTCACGAGCGTTTCTGATGGGACTGGTCGTAGTGTTAGCTACACCATCGATGGTAGCAAAAACCTGACAGTGGTGACCGATCCCAATGGCAAGAATTGGACTCACGAGTACGATTTGCCAGGGCGGATGACCAAGGTGTTTAAGCCAGCCAATCCGCTTGTGGCAGTAGCAACAAACGTTTACGATACCCTAGACCGGGTCAAGGAGCAAAGGGACTATCAGAGCAATCTCTGGCAGTACTATTTTGCTGGATCGCGCTCTCAGGAGAACAATCCAAACGGCAAGGGCTCGGTGATTTACATCGGGCAGTATGCCAAAGTTGTGAAGTCGATTAACCAAGTGGGCAAGATTTCTACCTCTGTTTACGATGGTCGCGCGCGGCTGATCAAAGCTACAGCACCTGAGGGTAACTCTGTCGAGCTAGTATATGACGGCAAAGACAGGGTGACGCAGACGACGGCAAAAGCCAAGCCACTCTCTGGGCTCGGAGATATCGTCTCGTCAGTGACCTATGATACGACCTGGGGCGGAGTCAAGACTGCAACCGACCCAATGGGCCGTGTAACAACGATGAACTACGATGTGGCAAATGGCAATTTGCTATCAGTGGTGTCGCCGACGGTGACTGGAGTTGGCGCTTCCACCGTTACGATGACTTACAACGCGCGCGGTCAGGCGCTTACTATCACTGGGCCTGATGGCATTGTCACCAAAAACACATATGACGTCTCGACCGAGGCTCTGCTCACTACTGTGGCGGACTTTGGTGTCGGGCGGCTCAATCTCACTGCCAACTTTGGGTACAATTCCAGAGGGCAGATGACGAGCGCGCAGGACCCAGGCGGGTTTACCAGCACTGTGACTGTCGACGTCCTTGGACGGGTGACGCAGGCGACGAGTACCGCGCCGTTTAGCTTTGTCACCAAGTTTACTTACGATGACAACGGCAATACTACCAAGGTTGAGCGTCAGACAAATGACCCGGACAATCCTTGGCAGACGTCTCTGGCGACATATGCAGCGGACGACAAGGTCCTGACCATGACCAGCCCTCAGGGGTTTGTCACGACGATTGACTATGACAGTCTGAGGCGTTTGTGGAAGACAACCGACCCGCTGAGCCGTGTTGTCACCAGAGCCTATGACGACGCCAATCGCATCTCGACGATAACCAATCCGGCAAGCATTGTGGAGGTGACGTACACCTACACGGACAACGGCAAGCTGGCGAGTCTCAAGGATGCGCGCAACAACACGACGACGTACACATTTGATGGACATGACCGGGCAGACAAGACGACTTATCCCGATGCCACCTATGAGCAGGTGACAAGCCGCGATGGCAACAGCAACCCGCTCACAGTGCGGACTCGCTCTGCTGCCACCGTTACTTTGACTTTTGATGAGCTGAATCGAGTCAAGACAAAAGCTCCGAGCGGTCAGCCGACGGTGACGACGGTTTACGATATTGCCGGTAGGGTGACAACGGTAAGCACTCCGGTTGTGGCTGGTGACCTGAGCTCTGGGACATTTACCAATTTCTATGACACGGCGGGTCGATTCTTCAAGGAGCAGTATCCTGATGGTTTGAATGTCACTCATGTTCTCGATGCAAAATGGTAACGTCACCAAAACGACGTACCCAGACGGCTACTTCGTAGACCGAGTCTATGACGAACTCAATCGGTTGACTGACATCAAGCTCAATGGCGCAGGTACTAGTGCTGTCAATTTCCAATATGACGCTCTGTCCAGGCGGACAAAGCTGACCTACGAAAACGGCTGCACCACAACCTATGGCTTTGAGTTGGATAATGACCTGAATGGTCAGCAGCACAACTTCGTGGGGTCCAATGTGGGCTTTCAGTATGCGTTTGACAATGCCAGTCAGATGGTGACTCAGCGCACGACCGACCCGGCAAACTTCCGCTGGACGCCAGGTGCTCCGGCGACTGTCTCGTATGGCACAGCTAACAACATCAACCAGTATCCGACAGTTGGAGGCACTGGATACACATACAGTACCGACGGCAATTTGACCAATGACGGCACTTTCAAATACGAGTTTAACACCGAGAGGATGATGACTCGTGTGAGAAATGCCGGAACCAATGCCATCATCTCCGACTATCTCTATGACCCTGCTTTGAGGCAGAGACAGAAGAATGTCGGTGGTACGAAGACGAACTTCTATTACTCAGGCTGGCAACGACTCGCCGATTACGACGCGACTGCTGGTACTCCTGGCACGTTGCTTAACCGCTATGTCTACGGTACTGGGCTCGATGAAGTCCTGATCCAGATCACCAGTGGCGGTACCAAGACTTATTATCACGGCAATCACCAGGGCTCAGTTGTTGCGACAACAAACAGCTCAGGTGCTGTGGTCAACCGATACAAGTACAGCCCGTATGGCGAATCGCCGAGCGTGAGTGGTACCACTCATGGTTATACCGGGCAGAGGTTTGACAGTGAAACGGGCTTGTATTACTACAAAATGCGTTACTACTCACCGAAGCTTGGAAGGTTCTTGCAGGCTGATCCGATAGGGTATGGCGATGGGATGAATATGTATAACTATGTTGGTAATTCGCCGCTGAATATGACCGATGCGCTTGGATTGGCCGGAGGAGGAAGTGGCGGTTCCGGTGGAGGTGGATCTGGAGGAGGTAGCGTCGGTTGGTCTGGTGGTGCAAGCTTTGGGAATGAGGTATATGGAGATTTGTCTGGCGGGTTCAATAATCCTGCCATTTACGCCACTGATTGGCAGACAAATACAATCGCTCAGGGATATGTAAATGAAGAATTTTTCGAAGGCAAATCTGGACAAGTGCTAATGACAATGCGTACCTATGGAAGGCGTTTTGGTGATCCCATTGTTGATAGTAAGGTCTTTCTTGCGGCAAACTCATTTGATTACATCAAAGGCACCGTGGGTTGGCAATTAGCCAATATCCCAGCCGGATATCGGATGATTGTAACAAGGTTGTTGGCGTTAGATTTTGAGCAGAAGCTGGACACGAAGCATTTTGAGAGAGGAGGTTATTTCGCTGGAAACAATTGGGTTCAGGGGACTGATTCAAAGAAGGACCAAGTTAATATGCCTGGCATTCAGGCGGTAACGCAGCCGCTAAATGTACTCATGACACATAGCGTTGCTCCAGTCTTAGACCGTCTCAACACGGGTTTTCACTTGACAAACGATCGTCAAGACCTCGGTCAAAACAAAGGCGCAATTCTTTGGACCATAAATAGCTACGGAACAATTTTTAGATACGACCCCTTTAGGGATAGTACAACGTACTGGACACTTAATGCCGCTACCAAGATATATGATGCGCCGCAAACCAATCCCTATTTTATGAGATAATTCAAATCATAAGCATCTGAGAGGTTAAGGTCCATGAGGCACGTGCTAACAAGTGGTAAAGCTAATTTCTGCCTATCACTTTTTATGTTAGTTTTGATGAGTGGTCTTACTCAGTCCCCAATTAGTGCTAAGCAGACTTTTTTGTTGCCTGATCGCTTTCGGGATTATATAGATTCATACGAGATGAAGGCGGACTATATTCATCCCGTATTGGGAGTGAAAGCTGGTACTTCAATATTGGGAAAACCTGTTGATGACAGTATGC
Organism: Candidatus Obscuribacter sp.; assembly: GCA_016718315.1. Classification (GTDB taxonomy): domain Bacteria; phylum Cyanobacteriota; class Vampirovibrionia; order Obscuribacterales; family Obscuribacteraceae; genus Obscuribacter. The sequence continues at coordinate 213,203 of JADKDV010000004.1, forward strand.
TGCATAAACTAAACCGCTTTAGAATTCCAAGAGATGTACCTCAAGAAGAAAGAACATCATGGTGGCACTATTTTTCACGCTGTGAGACAGAAGCGGCCTGGATATTTTGCAATAGAGTGTTGGGACTAACGAAAAAACAAGTTAGGTCCATTGTCGGTGCCCCATCTTTTGTCTTTTCCAAGGCTAACGGTGCACCACTGGACTCAAATCATGAGTTTTGGATGTATGGCATGGGATCAGATTGGATAGATATTGTGTTGGAATTTGATGGAGACAAATGCCTTAAGGCGGACGATTGCAAGATAATATGGGGTCTAAAAAGGTATGGGCTTTTAGTAGATTGGAGATTGCACAAGCTTTCTCAGTTTGCTTTAGGCAAAACTAAGTCGGAAATACTTAAAGAGCTAAATACTTCTGTGCTGACTGGAAGCGATTATAGTGAAAGAGCTGATGTGCTGAGATACTTTTTGACTAAGAGTAGGGGGGTTCGCTTTCTATTTTAAAGATGGTAGGTGCGTTAAGGCAGAGGAGCTTTTCGTCATCTCGTAACTACCTGACTCTAGGCTGGCTCATAAGAAAATACTGATGGGACAGTCCCATTTTTATGGGATTGCTAAGCACTTGACCCCCTATTATCGGTCCCGACGTCCATCGCAAACTACCTATTTCCCATAGTTCCAGTCTTTCCCTTGCTATCAAACCTCAAATATAAAGGCGATACAGATGCCACCACGAGCGTTGCCACACTTTCGTCTGCGGCTTATATGCGACTTTACAACAAAGAAGAGTCCGTATCACGAACAGTAGACAGCTAAAGCTGATCAATTGATTGTGGCGAAGTGGTCGCTCTTGGTAGAGATTCCACAGATTGAGGGACAAGTTATTAAAGGTGTGCAGTTGGTCGCAAGACTGGCTGCACACCTTCTTTTTGACAGCGTCCGTCTTGAATATGCATAAGACAGGTTCGCCGATGCCGTAATCCAAAGCCGATTGTTTCTTGAGAAGTTATTGTCTAACTACTCAGCTAGTCGGTTTTGACCTTGCGGCATTGAGCAGCGATTTGCTGCGATTTAAAGAGCCTTCCGGTGTTCTATTGGAGCACAGGGAGGCTTGACCCGTAATTTTTCCAATATCAAAGACCAATTGGTGCTCACTTTGAAGTGAGCGCTGATATTCACACACTCAAAAGGTAAAAACATAATGGCTAACAAATTCGTTGACTTAGTTAACGGCAATGACGCAAATGACGGCTCGACATTTGCAAACCGCAAAAAGACACTGACATCGGCAGCTGCGGTAGCGGCGGCAGGTGATGTAATCCGAGTGATGGGCAAAAACAGCTCAAGCTCAGGCACGGCGACATGGACCAAAGGCTCAAACGCGGTGACATTGTCTGCGGCGATGAACCAAGCGCTGTATAACGACGGCGCCTGGACAGCTGCTGCCAACGTGACCGCAACAGCAAACACTACGGCGCCGACGCCAAAGCAGGGCAGTAACAGCTCCAAGCTTGTTTGCGCGGCGGGCTTTACCACCGGCAAGATGGCACATTTTGCCACTGGTGCGCTCAACTTGTCGACATATCAGCAAGTTTCGTTCTGGGTATACAGCACAGCGGCACTGGCGGCAAACACTCTCAGGCTTGACCTTTGTAGTGATGCTGCGGGTAACACCGTGGTGCACTCCTTTACCATTAACATAGCGCTAAATGCTAACAAGTGGACGGCTGTGACGTTCGACAACGGTGCTGCACTGGGCGCGACAATCAATGCTGTGCGTTTGCATGCGCTGATTTCGATGGCGTCAAAGACGGTACTTGTCGACAACATCTTTGCAGCAAAGGCACCGGCATCGGCAGACTGTCTGACGCTCAATACGCTGATTTCGCCAGACAATGCGACTTGGTATCACGTGCAAAACGTCAACGGTACAGCGGTACAGATTGACGGACAGCAGGCGACAGCAGCTGGTGCAGCGAAGGGCTTCCAAGGCACGACTGGTTCAACAACTTTCTCGTTGTTGCAAGCTACTCAGGTGTCGATTGGTGCGGCAAGCACAAACTACGCTCAGGTCTTTTCTGCTAACGGCTCAGCCGTCAGTGGTATTACCATTTCAGGTGGTTGGGACTCTGCTGCGATGACCACTCAGAGCGGCTGGACGGCTATCGACATGCGCGATTGGTCTGGCTCTGGCGTTAACTTGACTGGCACGACAGGTTACGTCACGGTAGACAAATTCGCCTTCAACCACTGCGCGATTGCACTTGGACTAGTGACTACCACTTCCAAGGGCTATGGCTTGACTAATAGCACGGTTGCTGGAGCGGGCACGAGTGTACTGTCTGGACAGCCGACCCATGGCATGAACGTGGCAGGGTCAAACTTCCTCAACTGTGCTGGCACGAACTATGTATTTGATATCCCGGCAAACGGTAACTACAACACCGACCAGGTGGCGTGGAGTGTGACCAACTCCAAAATTTGGGGAGCGACAGTTGGTGGAGTGAAAGTGCCAGCCTTTATTGGCTCGCCAGCTGTGACAATCACAGGTAACGATGCTTCAGGTAACACTGGTATCGGCTTTGACATTCAGTCGCCGTGCGCCTTCAGAAACAACACAGCAAACAGCAACAGTGCACCCGGAGTCAACTTCCAGTCGATGGCCGATATGGTGGCGTACAACGTCACAGCACGCGGCAACACGACCGGCGAAGTGCAGGTGAACAATGCCAATGTCGAAATTTATACGCTAGACACCAATACGTCTGGTGGCTCGACAGTGCCGCAGATTTTCTTCCCAAGTAACACTGGCGGTAAGGCAGTTGTATACAACTGGACGCAGTACACGGGCGTCTCCCCGTTGGCCAAGCTTACGAGCCTCGGTAGCCCTGCGGCTGGTCAGACGGCGAACAACTCAGTGGCTTCGCAGAAGGAAGGCGGAGTGGCGGCTAACAACAGTGTCTATACCGATCAGGGCGTGATCACCACTACTGGTGTCGTCGGTCAGCCGGGATCTGGTATCGCCTGGAAGCTCTCCCCCAACGCCAGTGCATTTGCGAGTTCGCCACTGAGGCTCAACGTCGGCAAGATTGCCTGCCCGGCCAATGTGACTACATACGTGACGTACTGGGCGAAGTTCAGTGCTGCTGGTCCGAGCGGTCAGTTGAAGGTGTTTGGTGGCCGGTATGCCGGTGTTGGCTCTGCTGGCACAGACATTGTGTCGTCGCCCGTTAGTGGCACCGCATTTACGCAGTACACCGTTTCTTTCACGCCGACCGAAGACTGTGTCGTGGACATATTCTTCGAGGTTTGGGGAAGTTCCACGCAGTCGGCGACCGTGTCTGGTCCGCTGGTTGTTTCACAGTAAGGAGTGGAGAAACATGGACGCAGGATTTAACACAATACCGTACCAAGCAGCGCCAGCAATCTGGGGCTCGGTGAGGGATGCAAGCTCAATGCAGTTGGTCTCTGGGGCGTCACCGTATGTGGTGGTGAGCCAGAGAGCGGGACCTCAGTACACGATGGACTCGCGTGGGCGTTTGACGCAGATCACTTTTTCAAACGGTACCACGGTGGTTTACAACTACGACAACATGGGGAACCGCGTGTCGGTAGTGACGACTGCAGGTCCGCACGGGCTATGAGTCAGAGAGATGAACTCGCAGAAACAATTGACAGAAATCAGGAAAAACAGACTATGACAACTACGAACAATCAAAATAACAGTGCAGCGAAAGTGCAACCTCCGATTCCGCCAGCACCTCCGGTGACAACGTCTCCGCCGCTCCCGCCACTTCCGTCAAAGGCACCGTCTTCGGACAATCCGATTAAGGCGCTGGCGCCAGGTTGGCGTTTTCAGCCCGGCAAACCGGGCACTATGGCCGACACCGACAAGGTGGTAGAAGGTCGAATCATTGATGCGTCGAAGATCTACAAAAACGGAGCGTCGTTGGATTTCGCTCCGGTGGGTGCAGGCAATGTGCGAAGCTTTGCCAGCAACACCGTGGAAGGACCCGCGTCGATTGCGGAACTTGCCCGCGCGCTGAAGAACGACCCGCAGCTCATTTTTGAGTATGTGTACAACAACATCGAGTGGCAACCCGGTTGGGGAGTAATGAAGGGGGCTCTGGGCTGTCTACTAGACGGCAGTGGAAATTCCTTCGACCAGAGCATGCTGCTTGTGGCGCTTCTGCGTCAGGCTGGCTTCACGGCGAGCTACGTAAAAGGTCAGATTCAGCTCAATGAGACGCAGTTTGATGATTGGTTTAACACATCACACATTTTTGCCGCTTATTACTATGCTCAGTACGCCAACATTCCTGGCAACTTTCCTGTCTGGGACGGCGTGCAGTACAACATGGTGATGGGGCACGTGTGGGTGCAGGTGGTGATTTCTGGCACCACGTATGTGCTCGACCCGAGCTACAAGACCTACACGCGCAAGGCGCCGGTTGTAGGTCTTGCCGGTATTCTGGGTTATAACCAGGCGACATTCCTGGCTGACGCGCAGAGCGGCGCCACTGTTGATGGCAGCGGCAACTTCGTACAGAACATGAACACGAAGAATATCAACGCTGACCTGCAGACCATGACGTCTAACTTGGTCACCTACATTAAAAATAACGCAGTGGGGTCTGCTCCGGCGGGCACTGCAACGATGGACGACGTGCTGGGCGGGCAAGAAATTGTGCCTGTCACCCTTCCGTTTGCGTGGAGCACGACACTCGCTTATGAAGCGCCGGGCGATGTGCCGACGATTTGGGCGGCAGATGTGCCCCTTGCGTACAAGACTACGCTCCAGGTGCAGTATCCGCTCTCTGGTGGCGGCTGGGCTATTGACCAGACATTTACGTCAGACCAGCTTGGCGGCACTCGTTTGACTCTGACGTTTGACGCTGGACTGCATCCGGTACTGACGCTCAATGGGACTGTGATTGCGACAGGCAGCGAAGCTCAGGGTGCGGGCACTTACAATTCCGTGCTTTTGACTGTGAACCACAATGCTTATGCCTCACCGGTGTATCCGCTGCAGTGGTGGCAGGGCTCCATCTATGCCGGGCAGTATTATCTTATTGCTAATGCGTGGGGCATGATTGGCCGAGGTCAGGCAAACTTCCACCAGCGACAGTTGCTTGCAGCTGCGGCGGATTCTACTTCGACAACTGAGCGCTCGATCGGAGAAACCCTCTCCTATATCTGGTTCAATCTCGTGGGACAGTCGAGCCGTGTGGCGGAGCTTGTCGGGCGCATCAACAGCACCAACATGAACTTCTTCCATCAGGTCGGCATCGTGTCTTACACGCATGATGTAGGTACCGGGATGGCGTGGCCGGCGACGGATATTGGCGGTGTGTCGGGTTTCTCGTCGACGCTCAACTACGACTTCACTCAGCTTGCTATCACAAATACAGTGGTGGCGATGCACGGTGTGGCGCTTGAAGCGGCGACTCTGGAGCAGTTTACTGGTCTTACGCCGAGTGCTTCGACCACGACGGTTATCGACAAGGCTAACCGATCTGCTGTCGTCACGATCGGTGGCACGGTCACGGCGGGCAACGTGTTGACACTGACTGTCAATGACGCTGCCCTTAGCGGTGGCACGAGGTCTAATTCTTACACCGTTATTGGTGGCGACACGCTCACGACGATTGCTACAGCGCTGAAAAACGCGATCAACGCTGACATCAATTTGGCGGCTATCGGTGTTACCGCGATCTCGACCGGCCCGGTGATTTTGATTTCGTCCAAATCGGCGAACATGACGAGCTATACGTCGTCGACGAGTGGCGGTGCAACGGAAACTATCGCGATTGCTTTCTCGAAAATTTACCGAATCACGCCTGCCAACTGGACGACCGGTGCGAATATCTCGGCGACGCTTACCGCAAACGGTTTCCTGGCTGGAGATATTGCTGCGATTGGATCGTACATCGGCACTGGTGTGGACGCTGTGGTGGTGGGAGACCAGCCTGTTTATCAGTTGGATAGCTGGTACGGATGGGGAGACTGGATCTTCCCGAACTATGCCAACAACGGTGGAGCGCTTGGTCTAATCAATACGACGGCTAAGGGCGGCCAGAAGCCGCAATGCTCGTTTGGCTTCATTGATGGTGTTTTGCTCCTTGCGTGCGGCTCGGATGGTGGTGAGGATGGTCTGGGCGCCGAGAATCCCAATCCTGGGATTGATCCAAACGGCCAGCAGACCAGTGCGGAGCCGATCGGGTTGTTTTCGGGTGACTATTTCTACAATCGCAGTGACATTGCGGTTGGCAGTCAGGCTTTCCCTTATGGATTGAGCTTTGGACGCAATTACAACTCTAGAAATCAGTACAAGAAGGGAGTCTTGGGTTGGGGGTGGAGTCACAACCATGACATGACGGCGAAAATTGGCAGTGATGGCTTCTTGGCTATGGGTGAGCAGTTCGCCGCTCAGGGTGCTGCGTCAATTGTTGAGTTGTTCGTAAGCGTGGATCTTGCCACAGATTCTACTCAGCCAATTGTCAAACTCGTCACGATGAGCTTGGCTGATAAGTGGTGGATTGATCAGTTGGTTAATAATACTGTCACGCTCAAGGTTTCAACCTCGTCTAAGGTGTTTCTGAAACAGCCTGACGGAACTTATACTGCTCCTGCAAGTTCTCCTGGCATTCTGACTTTTACTGCTGGCGCGTATTCGCTAACAACGCCGCAAGGTGTGAAGTACAACTTCAATACTGGCGGGCAGATTTCAAGCTTTGTCACTCCCGGTGGTGTCACCGTCACGTGGACATACACGTCAGGATTGCTAACCAGTATCAGCAACGGTTTGGGGCGCACTCTGACCTTGAACTACACCAGTGGTGTGCTGACTTCTGTGAGTGACGGCAATGGCAGATCTGTTCAGTATGCGCTTGATGGGAGCTCGAATCTGACGTCCTTCACGGATGCCAATTCGCAGGTTATTTCGTATCAGTACGATCAACCTGGACGGTTGACCAAGGTCTTCTTGCCACTCAATCCCGCAACGCCAATTGTCACCAACGTTTATGACACATTAAGCCGCGTGCAGACCCAAGCTAATGCTAGGGGGCAGGTATGGACTTACTATTTTGCTGGGGCACGTACTGAAGAAGTCGACCCGCTTACCAACCAACGTGTACTTGACTTCAACCGACTGGGTCGCACCACCCGGTCTATCAATGCTCTGTCTTTTGAAGCAGAAATGAAGTATGACGGGCTCAATCGGCTCATCGAGACTACTTTGCCTGAAGGCAATAAGGTGGTTCTGACATATGACGCAAACAACAGTGTGCTGACTAAGACCTATGTACCCAAGTCAGGGTCTGGATTGTCGAACATTCAATTTGTGTACACGTATGATTCGACCTGGGCCAAGGTTAAGACGGTCGTGGACGGAAATAGCAAGACGACAACGTTTAGTTATGATCCAGTTAATGGTAACTTGCTGACGGTTACTAAGCCGCTTGTTGGCGGACTGACACCCCAGGCTGTGTTTACCTACAACGCTCGGGGTCAACTATTGACCGTCACCGATGAAACTGGCATTGTGACAAAGCTGAATTACGATGTGGCAACGGAGAAGCTCACCTCCGCTGTCGCTGACTACAGCCTGGTTGGTGGTCACTTAAACCTGACTACGTCATTTGGATATGACGCAGTTGGAAACCTTAACAGCATCACGGACCCCAATACAAACCAAACGACATTTGTGTTTGACAATGAACGTCGGCGGACGAAAGTGACTAGTGCTGCGCCGTTTAACTTTGTGACCAACGTTGCGTTTGACGTCAATGGCAGCGTGACCAGTGTGCAGCGTCAATTGACCAGTGCTCCTACCTGGCAGACAACTAGCTTTACTTACACTATTAGCGACAAAATCCTCACATCGGTTGATCCGGTTGGTCGAACAACGACCTGGTCTTATGACGGAGCTGACCGAGTGCAGACCATATTGGACGCGCAGGGACGGCTTTACCAGTTCGCGTATGACGCACTCAATCGAGTTAGTACAGTCACTGATCCGAGTAGCACCGTCGCTTCTACAAAAACCTATACCAACAACGGGCTTTTGAAAACGATAAAGGATGCTAACAACAACGTGACCCAGTTCGCGTATGATGGTTTAGATCGTCCGAGCGTGACTACATTTGCCGACTCTACCACTTCACAGGTCACATCTTACGATGGCAACAGCAATGTTCTGACTGCCGTTAGGAGGTCCGGCAATTCGATCGTGTTCACGTATGACGCGCTCAATCGAGTGTCTACGAAGGCGCCAGCAGGTCAGCCAACTGTCACCTACGGATATGACTTGGCGAATCGACTGACTTCGGTGTCAAAGCCAGTCGTTGGAGGAGATCCATCGAGTGGCAACTTCCAGAGGTTCTATGACACTGCGGGTCGTTTCTTCCAAGAGCAGTATCCTGACGGAAAAACTGTCACACATGTGCTTGATGCAAATAGCAACAGGACCAAGACGACTTGGCCAGATGGATACTTCGTCACTAGGACGTTTGATCAGCTCAATCGGCTGACTAACATCTTCTTGAACGGTTCGGGAGCAAGCTCGCTAATCTACGCTTACGATCAGCTTTCACGGAGAGCATCGGTGACCATGGGAAATGGAGCTAGCACTAGCTACGCATTTGGACTGAATAACAATTTGGAGGCGCTGACGAATAGCTTTGTGGGCTCTTCAAATACTTACGCGATGACCTACAACAATTCAGGAGAGTTAGTTGCAAATGGAGTGAGCGACACTTCGTTTGTGTGGCGGCCGGCTGCTGCTGGCACTGTGACTTATGGCGCTGCGGACAACGTAAACAAGTATCCGTCGGTTGGTGGTGTTGGCTACACATATGACGGAAACAAGAACCTGACGTTTGATGGCACCTGGACTTATACGTTTGATACAGAGAATCATCTTGTGTCGGCGGTCTCTGGAGGAGTGACCGCAAGCTATGTCTATGATCCGCTTGGAAGGCAAGCTCAGAAGACTGTAAGTGGCACTGCTACTAGGTTCGTCTACGATGGTCTGAAGCTTATTGCAACATATGATGGGAGTGGAACGTTGCTAAATCGGTATGTCCATGGACCAGGAGTGGATGAGCCAGCTATTCAGGTCACTGCAGGTGCAGTGCAGACCTTCTTCCACCGGGATTTCCAGGGCACTGTAGTTGCGACCACAAATAATGCTGGTGCTGTGGTTAACAAATACACCTACTCTCCATTCGGTGAAAGTGCTGCACTCAGTGGAACTATATTTGGTTATACTGGACAGCGGTATGATGCCGAGACAGGCTTGTACTATTACAAGGCAAGATGCTATTCGCCGAAGATCGGTCGGTTTCTGCAAACCGATCCGATTGGATATGGTGCGGGAGATCTCAATCTCTACAGCTACGTGGGTAATAGTCCACTGACATTTAAAGATCCGCTGGGACTGACCGCGCAAGGAAGTGGAGACGGCCCGGACGGACTGATTGATTGGTTGAAACCTGGTGGTGAAAACGACCCGCTTTTCAATAATGATGTAACATCTGATCTCACTGGTTCCAGTTATGGCGATGATGTTTATATGAAGCCAGATTATAGTCTGTTTTATGATTCCAATGTTGTAAAACATCCGGAGAACTTTTGGGATCCAGGCTTTCAGTGGGGTTGGAGAGAACAGCCTTATTCCGACATTCCTGTTCTTAAAGGAGAGTCTGAATCTAGTTATTGGGAAAGGGCTGAGCCAATTTTTCAGAAACTTGAAGCCAGCGGTATATACAAGCCTCTAGTTCAGCAGCAGACAATAGACGTATCTAATACTGGAAAAGTCTACAGGGATTTCTATACGAACGATCGATATCCATTGGAAAAACCCAATTGGCACCCGCCAATGGCTCCCGGTGTAAAACCGTTAGGTCCCAATTATGTCCCGGTGCCACCTGACAAGCTTTGATAAATGCCACGGGTGTTTTGATTGAGCTGAGTTGCACGGGCGTGCGCCCGTAGCTTAACACTAAGCTTGATTTAGATTTCTGAAGAGGGTGGTGGGAGCGTTTTTCTGCCACCCTCCTTTCTAAGCGTTTTAAAAGTTACAATATGAGTTAGTTCTCGGCATGCATCAAAAGGCTAATTCGGTGAAAAAATCTGATACAAAGTTGGGTGCTAATTGCATTTGTTTATTTAACTTGGCGAGAGCCGTTTGCTTTGGCCAAGGCTCCTCTGACGGAAGACGGCACTTTAACTAGTGCAGATTTAACTAGCTCATTGGCAAAAGTACTACGCAATTCATATGGTTTCGTCCGAACAAAATATGGTGAACCACTCAAGGTATTGAGCCAAAGCGAGAATACAGTGAAGGCTCAATACCAAGTGAGTGATCAGTTCACGAAGGGTACTGCAAAATTGGAAATTCTGTTTGTCAATAACACTGCAAGATATTGTCAATTGACATTTCCTGTGGACGAAAACATAAACCAGAGTGGCTCGAAAGGAACCTTTCAGAGCCAACTAGAACAACTGGTAACTGCAGCTAAGAAAGAGATTGAATGGGTCAGAGCTAAACGAAAAGCAAGCTCAATTCTTAAAGTTCCACTCCTGCGAGGTAGGACTGACGCTGAGAGGTGGAGCCTCGTAACAAATTCGATTTTAAAATTGTCTGAATTGGACGCTCTTAAAGTCAAGGCAGTTTTCGGTGAAGGCGGTCGAGGCGAAATGAATTTGAGAAATGATATTGATAATTCTTGCTACTATCTTAAGTATCAAATCGAACCTCAAAGTACACGACTAAATAAGCAGTGTGTTGAGGGAGCATTCCTTACTATCTATTTGATCGGAGGAAAAGTAAGAGCAGTAAAACTTGAAAATGAAATTTTCCCATTGAATAGTTTGGTCCGGACAAATTGAAAATCTTCAAAGAAGGATATATCATGTGGATGTGACATCAAGACTGCTAATTTGTATCTCTAACGTCTCCATCCGGTGGTCTAAGAAATGCCACGAATTCCTAGACTACTTGTCTCCGTTCACGAAGTTTCTTGCAATGCTCTCGCTAAAGTTCGAGAATTTGAAACTTTGGGTCTGCGAAAATACAGGAAATTAAGTTTAAAAGGAGACGTGCTCTAGAAGGTTGTGTTTGTTATGGCAGCTTGTTGATTTGGAGCCTATAATTTTCGTTGCGTGGAACTCACCGCGAACTGATTCTCACGTCTGTTATTGCCTATCAAACAGCATATGCGCTGCCGTAAATAACTAGTAAGGTCCGATACGGAATTTTATGTTTCATCCAGGCGCTTGAGATAAAGGCAAAGACCTAGCGCTCAGCGGCTTATCGGTTCTCACCAAGTAAGTCTTTGCTGCTACTTCTAAATGGTGAGAATGTTCTTGGGGTGTACAGTTGGTCGTAAGACTGACTGTACACCTTCTTTTTTGTTCAAAAATCAAGAGTCTACTATAGAGCTACGCAGTCGTGGTGAGTTTATATGATCCACGGTCAACTTGGTTCTAGCACCGTTGGTGGTGGCTTCATTTGTGCGGTGAGTTTCTGACCTCTGACCTTTTGAGACTTTACCGAAAAAAACCGCTGTTTGGACACTTTTGCTTTGAGTGAAAATCGACGTTTGGAGTCCTTTTTTCGCTCTACTTTATTGTAAATAGTCATTTTCGGGAGTGTTGGCAGCGAATCCTGATTAGTATTTGGAGTTCCCCCCAAATAGTGGACTATTGACAGCCGAAAGCCTCCACGGTAAATAAAAACACTGGAGGAAATCATGGGAAGAAAATCGGAATACACACAGGAATTTCAAGATAATGCCGTGAAGATGGTGGTTGCCGATGGCATGTTGTATGCGGTGGCAGCAAGGCAGCTAAAGATAACGCCAGCAAAACTGCGGAGCTGGGTGCATCGCTGGAAGCGCGACTCAAAGCTTGCCCAGGAGACCGGCAAAGACTCTGTACTGCAGGAACTACTCGAGCTGCGCAAAGAGAATGAAGATCTTCGCTAGGCCAACGAGATACTAAAAAAAGCAGCGGCATATTTTGCGAAAAGCCTGTAGCGAAGTATGCCTGGATCTACGAGCACAGGCTAGTCCACAACATCCGAAAGATGTGCAAAGAGCTAAAAGTCTCCGCGGCTGGCTACTACAAGTGGCTCAAACTGCGAGGTAAGCCGGAACCTGAAAAGAAGAAAGCAATTAGAGAAAAGGTCATCGAGATTCATGTTTCAAGCCGTAAGACATACGGGTCGCCTCGCATTTGCACGCCCTAAAGAATGCTGGCTTGCACTGTAACCACAAAACAGTTGAGCGGATAATGAAGATGCACAACATACGTGCCAAGCAAGCTAAGAAGTTCAGACCTACAACCAACTCCAATCACAAACTGCCTATCGCGAAAAATCTACTCAAGAGAGATTTCAGCAAGGATGCGCCCAATCAAGCCTGGGTGACAGATATTACCTATGTCTGGACCGCTGAAGGGTGGCTCTACCTGGTTGTGTTTATTGATCTGTGGTCCAGGCGGGTAGTGGGTTGGTCAATGTCAGACCGTATGCAATCAGAATTTGTCCGAGATGCATTTTTAATGGCATGCAGAAAAATAAAAGGAAAGGTGACAAACTTAGTGGTTCATTCGGATCGAGGAAGCCAATACGCAAGTGAGATTTTTCGTGAAGCGCTCAAGAAGCAGGGCTGCACTCAAAGTATGAGCCGAAAGGCAAATTGCTGGGACAACGCCGTTGCAGAAAGTTTCTTCGGATCGATCAAAAAAGAGATGATTCATCTTGAGAGATTTGAGACTAGAGAAGCCGCAAGAAAAGCCATTTTTGATTACATCGAAATTTTTTACAACAAAATTCGTATACACTCAACGTTGAATTATCTTTCGCCCGAACAATTTGAACTTAGTGCAAAAGCTGCACAGTGAGGCATTTCGAATGTCGGTGTCCACCAATAAGGGTAAGGTTTAGGACTTATAATGGCCTTATTGTAACTATGGATTTTGGAAATGTTTGATGTGCTGGCGGATCTCCAAAACTGGTACAAGGCTCAGTGCAATGGAGATTGGGAGCATAATTTTGGCATCAAAATCGATAACATAGATAACCCTGGATGGAGTGTACTAATTGATTTGGATGACACTCTTTTGGAGTCTAAGCCATTTACCCGTATAAAGCGCTTTGAGTCGCCAACAATCTGGATGGAGTGCTGGGTTGAAGATGAGAAATTTAAGGCTTTTGGCGCGCCAGATTGTCTCGTTGATATACTCACTGTTTTTGTTGAGTGGGCAAAGACAGAACCAGATTGGCTTGGTGTGCCTACCCATGAATTCTTTGAGAACAGAGAAAATAGTAAGTATTGGCAGTCTTTAGATGAGGAAAGCAGTACTGAAACCTGTCGATTGGACGGGTGTACAAGAGCGCGGCTAAGGTATGCCGGTCTTTGCCGCATACATCAGTATGAAAGTAGAACTGGTAAACCGGCACCTGAACGTGATTAGTCCCAATGTTTTGTCTAATATCATCGCTGATATTATCTCTTGCATCAGTCGGCGCCCCGGCTTTTGCCGATGATAGCGCCTGGCAACAGAGCTACTCTGAGGGAAAGCAGGCTTTGCGCGATAAACATTTTGCTGCATCCAAAAAACTTTTAGAGCAAGCATTGTCGCAGGCTGAGCAGCTGCCATCTGGAGAGGAGCAGGCACGTCAGCTATTTGAGACTTATGCGGTCCTTACAGCTTTGTACGATGCGCGGAGGTTGTATAGCAAAGCTGATGAGATGCAACGACAGTCGCTAGCCCACGCCCTGTCGCTCTGGGGCCCGGTTCATCCATTTTTGGTCAACAAAATGCAAGGTGATGCATCTCGCTACTTGCGGCATCGGCAACCTGTAGAAGCTGAAAAGCTCTACCGGCAAGCTATAGAGGTCCAGGAAAAACTTGGTGTTGAGCGATTGTTTGAGTCGGCAATAACTCTTGCAGGATTGGCAAAGAGCTTACAGATGCAGCATCGCTATGACGAAGCAGAGGCGCTTTTTAAGAAGTGTCTGATGAAGTATTGTCCTGCCTGCAAAAATCTCGATTACAAGCTTAAGGATCTCGCTGATTGTTATGCGGCGCAAGGGCGTATTGTCGAATCAAGACCGTTTTACAAGCGTGCACGCGAGGTGGAACTGCAATATAAAAATTTGAAGGCGGCGATGAAAATGAGTGATGCTGCAGATCTACTTCGGGTACGTAGGCAGTTTAGGAAGTCTGAGTCTCTCTATCTAAAAGCTCTGGCGGTCACGCAAAAGTATTCTCAGCCTAACTCCGAGCAGCCGGAGATCATGCGTGGATATGCTTTTCTCCTGTCTGAGACTGGTCGTAAGGCTGAGGCGCTAGAGCTAAAAGGCAAGGCTAAACATTTGATGGATGAGTATTATAAAGTTGCAAATGTCCCTACTGGCCTTGTTATGCAGTAGCTGGGGCTTGAGCCGTTAGCTTGCCTTTTGATTTGCTTCCTTGACCAAATTTATTGCTTGGTACATAATGTCGGTATATAATAATAACTACCGACAAATCGTATCATGGCGCTAACTCAAGAGCAAAAAGTCCTAAAGTATATTGCCAGGCATGGAATCATCAGACCCAGAGACCTGGAAGAGCAGGAATGGTCTCGTTCATGCCTTGAGAGGCTAATGCAAAAAGGGCTTATTGTCAGAATTGGGAGAGGTCTTTACGCATCAGTCGATGCCAGAGTTACTGAGCGAAGGGGTATTGCGGAGGCATGCAAGCTGGTGCCAAATGGGGTTGTCTGCCTCCTGTCGGCGCTGCAGTTTCACAATCTAACTACCCAGCTACCGTTTGAAGTCTGGCTTGCTATTGACGTAAAGGCTAGAAAACCAGGCTTTGATTATCCACCGCTACATGTCGTTAGGTTTTCTGGGGCCGCGCTTACAGCGGGTATCCAGACCAGTAAAGTCGAGGGCGTTACGGTACGGGTTTATAACGTTGCTAAAACGGTGGCAGACTGTTTTAAGTATCGCAATAAAATTGGAGTCGATGTGGCGATTGAAGCGCTCCGCGAGTGCCGGATCAAGAACCTTGCTACCGTTGACGAACTTTGGCGATACGCGAGCATTTGTCGTGTGGCAAATGTTATGCAGCCTTATCTGCAGGCAGTAATATGACTGACAAGACAGGTAAAAACTTGCCTGACTCAGTCCGTCGTCGTTTGCTCAACCTGGCTAAAGAGCAACGTGTTGAGTTTACATATATACTCATCCGTTATGCTATCGAGCGCTTGCTTTACAGACTTTCAGTCTCTAATCATGCAGACAGATTTTGTCTTAAAGGCGCAATCCTTTTGTCTCAATGGAGTGAGCAGCCGTATCGTCCCACTCTGGATGTGGACTTGCTTGCTAAGGGCGATCATACAGCGCAGTCAATCACTGATGTTTTTGCCGAGGTGCTAGCGATAGAGTGTCCTGAAGACGCCGTGACTTTTAAGGTTGATTGTTTGAAGTTGCAGCCAATTAGGGACGGTCAGGAGTATAAGGGCTGGAGGCTTAATTTTGAATGCGAGTTGGCTCAGGCTGTAATGCCTGTGCAAATAGACATTGGTTTTGGAGATGCTGTGACGCCGGGACCGGTCTCACTAAATTATTCAACACTTCTGGACTTGCCTGCTCCAGTACTCAACAGCTATCCACGCGAGACTGTTGTAGCTGAAAAATTTGAAGCCTTGGTAAAGCTTGGCATGGCAAATACTCGTATGAAAGACTTTGGCGACTTGCACTATCTGGCGAGTAATTTTGAATTTGAAGGAGAGCTGCTTGCTAGAGCCATTAGGGCTACTTTTGAGCGTCGCAAAACGTTGATTCCATCAGATTTGCCGATTGCATTTACTGAGACGTTTTATGGCAATAGCGACAAGCAGAAGCAGTGGAACGCGTTTGTGAAGAAGGGGAAGATTGACGCTCCGAGCCTCATCGTTGTTTGTCAATTAGTGAGAGAGTTTTTGATGCCGCTGTGTCAGGCGATTTTGCTAGAAGAAAGTCCACCACAATCATGGCTGCCGTTGATTGGCTGGGCTGCTAATTGATGAAGGTTGTTATAACCGCCCCATCCCCGGCGGGTTTTTGATAGTTGCAATACCCCCTCTCAATTTCTTTGCAAAACTAGTGGGGTAAACTCATCAGTATCTCTATAAAATATAAAAATCGCTGTCTTTATTTGAGTTGTTTGTTTTAGACCGCGATGATTTGTCCGTCAGTAAGTCGGTGCCTGTGACCAATACAGATAATCAAATAGCCAAAGCTGAGAGCATTTATTTTGCTCCCATAGCCAATGGGCTGGGTGATTTAATCGTGTGTTTGCCAGCTATCCAGTGGCTCGTCAGCACTGGCATCCCGACGCATCTGGTGATCCGCTCGCCTGAGCAAGCTGGTCTATCCAGTCAGATAGCCGGTCTAGCTGGTACCATCGACGAGGTAGCGCTCGACGCCGATGCTTTGCCTCCTGGCGCGCTCTACATCAATATGCGTGCGCATCCGCTGCAAAAGGACCATATCTGGGGCTCGGCGGAGTTTGAGAGCAAATATCCTGGCTACAAAATCACAGAAGTGCTCAAGGGGATAAGTGCGGATTGGCAGATTGGTGCTGATTACGACCAGCTCCAGCCTTTATCTCATAAGCCCGTGGCTGAGTGTGCTGGCAAAGTGCTGTTAGTGCCAGGCTCGGCTGGTCGCGCTAAGTATTGGCCTGCTCGCTATTGGTCTGAGCTGGCAGCACTACTGGCGCACGACGGGATGGAGTGTGTCGTTATCGGTCAGCCTGATAAGTCTGACATAGTGGCTGAGTTGATTGGCTCGGCTCACGCGACTCACGCGGCTCACCTGCCGCATTTTGCCACGCCTACCTTAGTCGACGCGCTTGATGCTATCAGCAGCGCACGTGCTGTTGTGGCTGTTGATACGGGTCTCATGCATATGGCTTTGCATCAGGGCGTGCCAACTGTGGCGCTCTTTCGCAGTAATACTATGTTTTTGCGTCCTTTAGCCTACTGTCGCAATCTCATTGCCCCTGCTTGCGACCCTCGCTGTATCGCTCAGGAGTTTGCGGCTGTGCCCAATCAGATGCTGACTTACGATAAGGGTAATGAGACATACACATATTGGAAGACCTGGGATTGTCTGGTACACGACAAACCGACGCACTGTATGAGTCAGATCGCTGTTGCCCAGGTGCATGCCGCAGTTACCGAGCTGATGCTGCAGCCTGTTGAGCGCTGAGACAGTTTTGCAAGGCATGCAGTGCGCAGGATGAAAGATGCGCGCAGTCGCTCTGTTTTGTTTGGTTGAGACTGCACATGCGGCCGCGATATCTGTCTCGTTGTATGTTTACTTGTGCAATATGATTTTGCGAGCCTTGCAAGAGTTTATGACACTTTCAAGAAAGTAGTCATCCATAACGTTAGCGTAAATTTCACGTTCTTCAAAAGCGTTCTTTTGCCCTTGATGCGGCGAGGCGTCTGAAGCGTGTAGGCGGTTAGCGAGATTGCTAGCGTTTTTGAAGTCCTTGGTTTGCAAGTACATAATTACTGTTGCACTATTGAATTTGGGGGCAGTTCTAAGCTGATCGAGTATTACTGCTTGGGAGCTTTTGGCGAAGTGCAAGGCTATGTGTTCTTCTAAATCTTCAATCAATCCCTCAGCGTAATAGCCCATATCTTTGACAGTCAGGTTTATGGGTAGCTTATCGACCTTGACACCATCATTATTCAAATACCCGGCAACGAAGCCGCTTACCCGCATTGGAATGGCGGGGAAGCCAGCGGTGGTTCTGCCGTAATTGGACAAAATCTCAACACTTGAAGAATGGGTCAAAAAACACTTCACACCAATACGCAGGCACCACATTCGTGAACTCGTCAGCTTAAAAGCTCCAACTACGCCGTCTTGAAAAGTCTTGAAGTACCATTCTGTGCAGATTTGACGAGGCAGGGACTCGGGCGTCTCGAAATGGCTAAAGCCGTGGGAAAGCAGACCCAAGTGAGTGTATTCATAGACCGGGCTGTAGTAGTGGTTTAAGTCTATTTTGATTGGCATTTATACACGGCAGATTGTTGCAATCACATTTTGTTAAATCGTTGATGTAGTAAACTCATTATCCCCGTATGAGGCTTACTAGTCGATGGCAAGTGCCTTTAAGTCAGCGTTGATTGTTTTGGCAACATTGGGCGCATTTTGTGCTGGCTCCAGCGCTCGCTGCGAGGATGGCGAGGAGCTATCTCCGGGCACGCCCATCAGCGACAAGTGGGCAGTGGTGGTCGGCATCAGCGATTTTGCCAAGCCATCGCTCAATCTTAAATACGCTGCCAAGGATGCCAGCGATTTTAAAAACTTTCTTGTGAGTAAGTGCCATTTTGCGCCCGATCACATCCGGTTGCTTACCAATCAAAACGCCACAAAAAACAAAATCATGGACGTGCTCGGCGATAGCTGGCTGCCGAGAGTGACTCTACCTGCCGATCTCGTCGTGATCTATATCTCCAGCCATGGCAGTCCGTCGTCACTGGATGTCGCTGGCGTCAACTACATCGTCGCTCACGATACCGACCCCGATAAGCTCTTTACCACCGGTATTCCCATCCAGCATCTGGCTGAGACCATCAGGGAGCGCGTGCATAGCAAGCGGGTATTGATTGTGCTCGACGCCTGTCACTCTGGCGCTGCTAGCGGCGAGAGCAAAGGGTTGCAGCGCACCGCCAATGTCGATGCCTCTGCCTTTGCGCAGGGCACGGGGCACGCTGTTATTTGCTCCAGCAGCCGTAGTGAGTCGTCCTGGGAGAGCAAAAACCAGCCCAACGGTGTGTTTACCAAAGCATTGATTGACGCGTTTGCATCAAAGGGCGAGAGCACAAAGCTGACCGATGCCTTTGGTAAGTTAAAGGAAAAAGTCCAGACTCAAGTGGCAGCCGAGCGTGGAGTAATGCAGACTCCAGTGCTAGAAGCCAGCAAATGGAAAGGTGATGAACTGATACTGGCGGCGGTGCCTGCTAGTCCGCGGCCATCTCCAATACCTGTGGACGATAGTGCCCCGGCCAAGTCTGTGCCGCAGTCCCTTGACCTGTCTACAAGTGGGGCGCCAGCGACTGAGGCGGCGAGCACCGCCAGCTCTGTGCCATTTAGCGGCATCCCTGACATCACTGGAGATTGGCTTGGCACCAACAATCTTGTCTATCACTACTGGCAAAAGGGTCGCAAATGCGGCTGGGAGATGCCCATGTTTGGCACCGCTGGCACGGGTGTAATCTCTGCCGATGGTAAGACAATGGACTCGGAGTGGCATGGGCTGGTCTCTGGACGTTGCAAGTCGACCCTTGAGGTCGACGAAAACGGCAAAATCATCCGCATGCAGACTGACAATGGAGTCGGTTTTACCCGGGTCGGTCACTGACCTTGTCGGACCACGATGCTCCGCCGATGGTCGCGATTGGGGTTTTTGAGCACTCGGGTTATTAACTGGTACAATGTCTCCCTATTCCCGGGTTGGCGGGACTGTTACGAGAGGTATCCCGTTACTGGATGTTTTCCAGCTGGATTATTCCATTTGGATTGTTTCACTTAATTGTTCATTTGGATTTGTATTACAGGCTTGGCTCAGGAGTTGATGCATGAAAGTCCTTCAAAAGTTTGCGCTCGCAGTCTCACTAATAGCGGCAACTGCCGCACCAGCTCTGGCACAAGCAGAGCCATTGCCCAATACTGGTACATACTTTATCGTCAGCGCACTCAATGATGAAGCCCTTGAAGTCGGTCAAGCCAGCGCTGGTCAATACGTCCAGCCGCGTGAGTTTACCCAGGGTGGTCTGCAAAAGTGGGTATTCACTCGCAAGATCGATCCATCCACCAAAAAGCCTACAAACCGTTATAACATCAGATTGGCCGGTGAGGCGCAAAATCTCAACTTCCAACCGCATCCAATTGGCAGTATGCAAGCGCTTATCAGTTTTGATCCATCAGTGTTTGTGCTAGAGCCTGGTGAGTCCGGCTTTTTGGTCAAAAGTGTAGCTCGCAATGGTGATGCTCTATATTCGCTGGTTTCACCACCTGCCTATACTGAGTGCCACTTTGGACCTAATGATGGTTCGCAAAAGTATCGCTGGAAGTTTGTCCCCGCTAACCAGTAAGCAAGATGACTGTCTCGTCTAAAAGTCGTGGTGTGCCGCAGAGTAAGGGCGTTTTGCCTTTACTCTGTAGTGCCGTGAGCATGCCTGTGGTCTGTCGTGCGACTAGCCTGTCGTTGCTGTGCCGCGCTGCGAGTCTGTCCTTACTTTGTAGTGCTGTTGCTCTCATATCATTGGGCGCGCCTGTCTCGGCGCAGTCAATCGATAGCACTAGTCCGACACCGCTAGAGGGCAATCTGATCCAGGGCGAAGTGGAGCCAGGCGGTCAGAGCTATTACTATACTTTTGAGGCTGGTCCCGGCGATTTAAATGTGGCGATGGACGGTGAGACTGACTTTTACAGCACCAGCGCCAATGTGATCCTCACTGATGATAAAGGGCGTGAGCTGTCAAAAGTTACAATAAATGCAAACGGCAATGGTACTACCAAGAGTGCCATCGTCCACCTAGCAAGGCGTCAACTTGTGCGCATGCAGGTGATGTTTGGCGTGGATGTGGGCGTGCACATCAAGTACAAGGTCAGGCTTAATGGACCACTTGGTCCAAACCCGATGGCGCTGGCAAATGCCGGCGGGGTGCCTGGTGGGAGTATGCAGCAAGGCATGCCGCAATATCAGCCGCAGCAAGCCGTATCATCTGCTCAACAGCAGCGTTTGGACGATTATCACCATCCTACAGTTAAACTTTCTCGCGAAGACATTCAGAAATATTTTCCTCAGGTCTATTCTAAACTGCCGCCACAACAGGTCGTTGCGCAACAAAACATCACTCAGCAATACGCGCCTCCTGCTCAAGTACAGCAAAACCCTCAAGTCATTGCTCACAGCGTGCCACCTGTCAGTTCTTTTTCAAATACCTCTCTCGACCTATCCGGCTCTCGCGCAGCCGCCTCTGGCGTGCACAATCAGATTGCGCCTAACATCGGCACCATGCCTGCGGCAGTGCCTGCCTCTAGCGATGGTATGAGCCTGGCTGAGGACAATAGCCGCTCGGCCATCTCCACGCCAATTGAGGATAAGTGGGCTTTTGTAGTTGGTGTGAGCAAGTTTGCCAAGCCTGGTATCAACCTCAAATACCCTGCTAAAGATGCCAAAGATCTGGCTAGCTACCTCGTTAACGAAGCCAATTTTGCACCAGACCACGTCAAGCTCCTCGTCGACGAGCAGGCTACAAAGGAGCGTGTCCTCGCTGAGCTGGGTGACAAATGGCTGCCTCGCCTGGCGCACCCCAACGATCTAGTCCTGATTTTTATCAGTACCCACGGTAGCCCATCTCAGGCTGACCTGGAGGGGCTCAATTATCTGGTCATGCACAATACCGACCCAAGCAGTTTGTACGCCACGGGCTTGCCGCTCTCAGACCTCGCTGCGGCGGTTAAGCACCGCGTGCACTCCAACCGGGTCGTCCTCATCATCGACGCCTGTCATAGCGGTGCTGCTGAGGCAGCCAAAGGTCTTGCACGAGTCGGCAATGTCGATAGTGTCTCGCTGGCGCAGGGGACGGGGCAGCTGATCATCTGTAGCAGCCAGCCCAATCAATTGTCTTGGGAGTCCAAGCGCTATCCCAACGGTGTTTTTACGCATCAATTGATAGAAGCGCTCAGAGCGCAGTCAGGTAAGGCGTCGCTCAGCCAGGCATTTGAAAGATTGAAAGACTCGGTGCAGTCAGAAGTTTTGGAAGACCGCAGTGAATTGCAGACAGCGGTGTTAAAGAGTAAATGGAGCGGCAATGATCTCATTATCTCTGCTCCACCTACCAAGCCGCGCCCGGTGCCGCCGGACCTGGGAGATGCGCAGTAAATTTAAAAATTTGCCCTTGATTGATTGATTGAGCATTGTCCGTTTTTTGACATGCTGGGATGCGACTATGCAATCAAGCATTTTCTTTGAGCGTTGAGGATTTTTATCATGGGCGAGCTAAACAGGGGACCTGCCGAACAGTCAGAAGCTAAGTCAAACGTCGCTGTTGCTGAGCGCGGTGAGCAAGACGGGTTGCAACAGTTTAGGCTTGCTGCATCTGACGATAAGTCCGCTGGTGGTGGACCTGGTGCTAGTGGGCAGGACAGATTGCCGCCTTTGTCTATAGATAAAAGTAAGTACGGCGCGCCCTTGCCGGACACGCTTCCACCTCTTCGTAATTGTCCAAGTTATGAGCCTGGTGTTTTTGGTGCGGAATTGGTGCCCGAATGCAGAATTTATCCACCAATTGAGGACTCTAAGCCGGCGTCTGAGAAGGATGCTGACATGCAACAAATCAAGGCTGAAGATCAGCCTGGAGCAGCTAGAGAGATCAATCCGGTCAAACAGCAAATCATGGATGAAAATCAGCCAGGGGCTGCGCCGAAGTTTGATGCTGACAGATACCAGAGTATGATAGACAATCAGCCAGGTAGCTTGCCTCAACAAAACAGAGTTGGTCGTAATGTACCTGGTAGCGGAGCCAATAGCTGGTAGGGTGTTGCTAGTCCCAACCGATAGCAATAGGCTGCTTTGTCTTGAGTTTGTTGATCAGCCGTTCTGTTTGCTCTGGTAGCTCCTCGGGAGGTGCTAGCGCAGGGCAAAGTTGTATTATTTCCAAAGCAAGTTTGTACTGATCGCTCTGTGGTGGATTTTCAAAGAGCACTTTGAAGTAGTCGCCGCTTACATCTGTGATTGTGAGTGGACCCCATTTCTCATGCCATTCTGTCAACTTTTCGATGAGTTTATTGGGGCTTACGCCATAGTTGATTCCGTTGGTGTGAGCGCGAATTATGTCTTTTAGAAACGGCGGAGAGTCAGATAGACGTGCCACTGTATAAGGTATCATCGCTGCAAAGGATTCTGGGGAGTATATTTCCCAGTTGCCGTCGTCCCTGCGTAGTAATGTCGAGCCAGGGTAGATATGGAGTTTGTTGTATAGTGGCGGCGCAAATGGTTTTAGTCCGCCCCTTATTAATCTGAGGGTTTCCATGATTGCCGCATCATCTCCACTATCGGTTGATGATGGTGTTATCTCGACGGTGCCAAGCTGGAGGCGCATCTTGAAGAAACTGAGATGTTCCTCTGAATTTGGAATTCCAGGGAGGTATTCGAGCACTGAGAGTGCTTGCTCCGCCGTCAATCTTGGTAGTTTGTCTGCTATTGCAAGAGTTGCAGCCTGCTGGTCTTGGGGATATTGGGTTAAGGGTGAGGGAAAGGTCACGGTACGGGTGTAAGAGGGTTTGATAAACAGAGTATTCGCATTTACTGGGCAATCGTGTTTGCGCAAGTGATCCTCTGCTTCGGCTCTGGTTGTAAACCTCTTGCCCACTATGTATGTGCCTATTTCAATTAGGTTGCAGTTGATTTTTTGTAGATCAACAACTGGTTTTGCCAGTGTATTTTTGCTGCTTTTTGTATTAGACCGGCTGCTGTGGTTGGGATTTAGAGCGTGTGGAGCGGCAAAACGCAAAGCGAGAAAGGACTTTTGCCCAACGTCTGGTTTGCGCGATATGGAGGACGGTAATGGGGGCGAGTTGATAATTATCTGGGTTAGCGCGTCTTGCAAGTCTGGATAACTTTTGGACAAATCTCTCAGCGCTTGCTTTGAGTCTTTGTCAAAATACTCAAAGACCGCAGTAGGACTGTCTGACGTCAGTTTGAAGTTGTCTGACATCTCAAAAAATTCTATTTCACAGGCATTTTTGATCAGCTCAAGGGCCGCTTGTTGGCAGTTGAGCCGTGCTGCTAGCTGGATCTCTTGGTCTGTAAGCTTAATCATCCCGAGCAGTTTAATTGCAAAAGCAATATTTTGCTAGCGTTGCTCTGAGGTTGCAGCCTTGAGTAACAGAGCGACGATAAGAATTCCGAAAGACAGTGGGACAAATAACCATAGTCCGAACATTTTGCACCTCAAGTTGATGCTTCTAAGGTAGCTATTGTGCGTAAACAGTCGCGGCGGATTTGGTAAGGCTTTAGCAAATAGTTTGTAAGGTTGGGTGTGAGATAAATCGGCTTGCAAAATGACCTGACGATAGTCATCGATGTCTATTGAAACAATTGACAACAAAGTGTCTTGGTTACTGGGCGTCTGGGCATGCAATGAATTAGGAAACAAGTCTTCCAGCAGATTCTATGCTCCTGCACTTTTATCTATGATTTCTGGAGTTATATTTTGACTTTGCAGATTGTTCAACAGCTACGCAAGAATGCTGGACTAAGTCGCATTCTTAGCTATTGTTGTGCAATTGTTATGTCGTTTCTCTTGTTTATTCTATTGCCCATGCTGATGCTGAGTAGTGAAATAGTTCCCTCTGCTGTGGCACTTTACCGAAAAGATTCGCCTGAATTAGCGGACGTACTTGAACACTATGGAGACGAATGTCAAAGCCAAATCCGGCAGCTTGAGCTCTATCAGGATGCGCTGGATATGAGAGTGAGGGTTGGGGAGAAGGACGAAAAAACGGTAGAGACGATCAGTAAAATTTGGAACGTAAAACGCTATTGGCCAAAGTACCGAGATACTTGGCAGAAGGCAGAGCTAGAGGTAGAGTCTTCTATTCTCGGTCGTGACGCAAGAGAAACAATAGCCACGAGAACGATGTGGGCTATTGCACTATCTCACCAAGGAAAATATGCACAGTCTTCAAAAGTGATGCGCGAGAATCTCAGTTATCTTAAGCAAGCTCCCGGTGACCGGAGCAAAGAGATCGTGTCCATGCTGGAACACATGAATGGGATTTTAGAATGAATGGAGAACCTTTGAAAGCACGAGTAGCTCTTCTCGAAGAGGCGATAAAAATTAGTTCTTCAGCTAAGTCCAAATCTCCATTTGGTGTGGACGAAGTCAAAAGTCGATTGGGCTTGGCGTCCTTACTAGGCGAAATGCATGACTATGATGAGGCCGAGAAGCAATACAGAATCGCTTTGAAGCTTTCTGAACGCCCTGACAATTGCATGCGGAGAGATTCGCTTCAAGCTTATTCGCACTTTCTCTTTAAGATTGGAAGATCGAGAGAAGCCCAATCTTACGATAGGCTGATCGCGGAAGCGCCTACCGGGCGCTGTGGGACATCGGAACCGACAACGCTCGGGGATCTCTTAGGGATAGCCTTGCCGTTTTGATCAGTGGCTCCATTTGGGAGTTGCGCGTTAATCTACTAGCAACAAACTTTGCTGACACTTAATCAACTGTAGGCTTGCGTGCATTCTCCAATCAGATACTTTCTATGATTTGAAGACTGCTACTCGGTGGTTAGAGTCTTGTGCAAAGTTATCACTATATTTGTAGTTGTTTCGTCTTGTCTGGCAGTGTTTGCCTTTGTTGCACTAGGCATCTGTCTAAACTACGGTACTCGGGTTGCACTTTTGCCCAGTATGAGTTTTGACTCTGTGTATTGGCAATCCTTGGTTAATGATAAGAGTAATAAGCGAGAGTCAATGGCAAAGGACATTGTTAGCCGTCATTTGTTGGATGATATGACAAAACAGCAGGTGCGTCAGTTGCTTGGAGATCCTGTCGGTTGGGAGCAAAGTCTCATCGAGTATCCGCCAGGTGTGCCACACCCTCCGGCAATTAACAGCGATTACCAGTATGAGTTGGGACGGTACTACATCAAGCTTTATGTGCATTTTAAAAACGAGCGCGTCAAGCATGTCTACATGGGGTCAACTAGTTGTCCTTAGGACTGAAACGAATTTTCCATCTTACAATTCTCTGGGTTTTTCCAGCTATTTTCGCCGTCGTTTATTTGGTGATTCAGATTTGTTGGAGCCTTTCGGCGCCAACGAATGGCTTGGATATCTTTGACCCAACAGTAGTCGCCTGGCGCAGAAGGTGGGTTGTTTCTGATACCAATGCTGTTTTATCTGTTGTGTGGCAGCTTTGCCAAAGCCCTTCGTCGCCAGGCGGTTATTGCCTGTGTTGCATGGGTGTTATTTTGCTATTTGTTTTGTCTGCCCAATCTGCAAGCCTTGCTCAGGCAAGCTTGTAGCAAGCCGGTAAATGGCGTGCTGCCTCCTCCTTAACCCAAACCAATCTGCAAATGTTCAGCTCATTTGGTGCAAATCCCATTGTGTATGAGTGTTTTGGACCTTCTTGCTTATTCCTCCGCATCCTTGATTTAGTCATCGCACCTGTTGTCAAAGATATTGCTTGCTGCTGTCAGGGGCTGTATTCTGACCGGTATGAAAAAATCAATTTTTGCTTTTGTGTCCATGGCTGTGCTCTCAGTGTCTGGCGCGTTTGCGCACGACGTTGATGATGCCTCTGATAGTGCGTGGCAAGCACCTTGCATCACTGGTAAGACCAGTGCTGAGCGTTGGGATACCATTGCCAAAAATGCTTCTAGCCTTATTGGTCTTACCAAAGACCAGGTGGAGCAAAAACTCGGCAAAGGCAAATACAACGACAAACACATGAGCCTGATGTATAGCATCACCGACAACTCCAAATCAAAAGGCTTGTTCGATAGTCTCAATCTCTCTTTAGACAAGGACGGCAAAGTCTATAAGTTTGTCGTTGTTACTGCTTCACAGGACTGAGCCCTATTGTTTCGGGACTTCAAAGATTTTTGGTTTGAAGCCCGGTACATTCGCCGATGTTCGTCCTAATTCCCCGGATGTTGTACTAAAAAATGTAGTAGGCAGGCGAAAAAGAAAACCGCACAGGGAGATGGTTTGATCCATTCCCCTGCGCGATTTTTGGGTGAGTCTGTGTGTCAGACCTTCTCGGCGACAATCACGCCCGTGGTGTCAGGGGCGGTGATGCGCTCGCCAGGTCGACCGTCCGTGTCAGCGTGCAGCCAGACGTGTCCGTCGTAGCGGTTATCCTCGATCCAGGGATTGAGGTAGCTCGCCGCATGCAGCACACGGTAGCCGGTCGTGCGCAGCTCTTGCACCCACTCGTCCACAGTAAAGACGCCAAACTCCTCGTTGACCTCCATAGCCCAGTTGGCCAGGTAGTCCTTCTTCGAGAGGAATTCATTGGCTTCATGCAGACTCGTGGTAAACCACGTGACACCGTCTATGGTGTGCTCCACGTAGCTGATGCCGGGGCTCGCCGCCTTGCCCTTAAACTCACGGGCAAACTTGCGGAAGCGCTCTTGCAGCTCCTCATCGCGACAACGCAGCCAGACGCGCTCACCACCGTGCTCGGGCTTGACGCCGTCGCGGATGATGATGCGTCCGTGCGGCGCCAGCTCATGCCAGGTGTTGGCGAGAGCGAGGCGCACCTGGTCACGGTCGTAGCCGGTGTACGAAAAGACCTCGTGCATCACCGAGCTAAAAATAACCGTCGACAGGCTGTTGTCGGCAAAGCGCCGGTGGATGATGTTGGCTTTGACCACCGAGACGTTGTGGTTGGGATACTGCTGCGCCAGGGAGCGGCGCAACAGCTCACGCGAGAGGTCGACGCCGACGATCTGCGACTCAGCAAAGAGCGTCGAGAGATGGATCAGCAAGGTGCCCGTGCCGCAGCCCTTGTCGACGATTTTGCCGGCGAGGACGTAGGGGCAGACGTCGTTGATCTTGACCGACATGCTGGCGTCCATGCCCTGGCTGTAGACAGCAAAGTCACGGCCAGAGCACAGCTCCTCGTCGTCGTTGAGCAGGCTGTCTTGCAGTGCCTGCGAGTGGTGTATGACAGGTTGATGAGACATGGCGATTGACCTTTTGCAGAGGTTGAAATAACGGTTGCCATCGCGAGGACGACAACCGCTGGTCATAGACCGCCGGTCGTCATTTCCCCATCAGGCTTTGTCGCCGCCTTTGCCGCTCGCCGGGCTCTTGCCCTTGGAGCCGCTTGCGGCGCTAGGCGTGCTGCCGCCCTTGCCCTTGCTAGCAACCTTGCGCCGCGGCTTGGCCATGTTGGCCATGACCGTCTTGGCAAAGTCGCTGGTGGAGAGCTGGGTGGCGTTCTTCATGTACCGAGCCAGGTCACCGGTGACGGTCTTGGCGCGGATGGACTTGGCGATGGCTGCGGTGGCGATGTCCGCCGCTTCCTGCCAGCCCAGGTACTCGAGCATCATCACGCCCGACAGCAGCACCGAGCAGGGGTTGGCGAGACCTTTGCCGGCGATGTCGGGAGCGGTGCCATGGGTGGCCTCAAAGAGCGCGCACTTGGAGCCGATGTTGCCTCCCGGTGCGATGGCCAGACCGCCGACTTGTGCGGCAGCGGCGTCGGAGATGTAGTCGCCGTTGAGGTTCATCGTGGCGATGACGCTAAACTTGTCCGACTTGGTGAGCAGCTCGAAGAAGGTCGCGTCGGCGATGCGGTGGTTGAGCAGGATCTTGCCCTCGGGCAGATTGCCTCCGTGCTTGCTCCACAGATCCGCCTCCAGGACCATCGTGTCACCAAACTCCTCGGCGGCGAGTTCCAGACCCCAGCGCAGGAAGGCGCCTTCGGTGTACTTCTGGATGTTGCCCTTGTGGACGATGGTGACGACCTTGCGGTTGTTGTCGATGGCGTACTGAATTGCCGCGCGGATGAGCCGACGTGAGCCGGTGCGCGACATGATCTTGATGCCGACGCCGGTATCTTCGGGCACATCGAAGCCGTACTTGCGGCACAGCGCCAGCGTCTCTTTGGCAAAGTCGGAGCCAATGGGTCCTTCGATGCCGGCGTAGACGTCCTCGATGTTTTCGCGGAAGATGACGACGTCGAGGTCCTGCGGACGCTTGACCACGGACGGCACACCTCGGAAGTAGCGCACGGGTCGCACGCAGCTGAAGAGGTCGAAGTGCTGACGCATGGTCACGTTGAGGCTGCGCATGCCTTCACCGGTGGGGGTGCCGAGCGGGCCCTTGATGGAGACACCAAAGTCGGTGAGCGCCGTCAGGGTGTCGGCAGGCAGGGCGTCGCCAAAGCGAGCCTTGGCCTTGTCACCAGCGAAGACTTCGAGCCAGGCGATGCTGCGTGCGTCACCGTAGGCGAGATTGACCGAGAGGTCGAGGATGCGCCGCATGGCGTCCGTGATCTCAGCACCGATGCCATCGCCCTCGATGAAGGGGATGATCGGATGGTTGGGAGTGACCGGCTTGCCGTTCACAAACTGGATTGTTTCGCCAGCCGGGACAGGTATGCCGTTGTAGGTTTTCACAGGGCTGTCATTCATTGCAGTTTCCCTTTAAGTTGCTGCATGCAAAAGCGACTGCTGCCATCAAGCGTCATCAGGAGCGCATGAGGGATGAGCGGTAGCTGTCGCGTACTTTGGGATTGAAGAATTGTCTGCATTGGCGCCAGATGGCGTCAGGCATTCGTTCTAATCACTATTCGCCAACTCCAGAGATAGCCTCCACCAGCTCAGCACGTCGTCTGAGTGCAAGGTTGGTATAGGCGTATCTATGGTGATTTGGAGATTTTTTGTGGCTGTTTTTTAGAAGTTGACGGAAAGTGATAGGCTTTTAATAATAGAAAAGTCTATGAGTCATAAGACAAGGGTTTTGAGATTAATACTCACGCCCAGGCAGGCGAATTAGATTATATATTTGCTTATAAACTATGCTAGCTTGCGATACCTTGGCAAAGCCACATTGCTAAAATGGAAAGCGCCTTATTCGCGTAAGGCCTCAAGTTTTCAGGGATAAGCAGCAAAGAGCCTACCAACCAAGTGATAAGCGACGCTGAATTAGCAAAACCAGCCAACTTCCCGAATTTGGGAGAGCGTTTTGAGGTGCTCAGCTTTATTGGTCAGGGTGGCATGGGTGCTGTCTACAAAGTCAAAGACAAGTCCATTAACCAGATCCTAGCCATCAAATTACTCAACGACAAATTTGCCCAAGATCCGACCGGTGTCAAGCGTTTTGAGAGTGAGGCAAAAGCCTCCTGTCAGCTCACTCACGCCAATCTGGTCACCATCTATGACTACTGTCGCACCACCAGTGGTGTGCCGTTTATTGTCATGGACTTCCTTGACGGTAAGACTCTGGCTGATTTTATAAAACAAAACGTCTATCTTACTGTGCCTGAGGCACTGGATATTTTTTGCCAGATAGCAGACGCTCTCACTGGTGTGCATAGCAAAGGCATCATCCACCGCGACCTCAAGCCCGCCAATATCCTGCTCTTGCCGGGTGAGGGCGGTTATATGGTCAAGCTCGTGGACTTTGGTATTGCAAAAGTTTTGCCTGAGATGACCAACTATGCCACCACTGTGACTGAGACCAGCGAGCTGACTGGCAGCCCGCTCTACATGAGTCCCGAGCAGTGTCAGGGCGAAAGAGTGGATGCACGCAGTGATATCTACAGCCTGGGTTGTGTCATGTACGAAGCACTCACAGGGGTCAATCCCTTTATGAGTGACAACCAGATCAAGGTGATTTTGGCTCAAATTTCGAGTATCCCCAGACCATTCAGGCAATCGTTGGATATTCCCAATTGTTTGCAAGCACTTGTTTTTAAATGTCTAAAAAATCCCCCGCAGAGCGCTATCAGACCGCAGCCAGATTGCTCAAAGATCTGGATGCGATGCGCGATGGCAAAGATGTAGCGGTATTGCCTGAGCCCACATCTGCAGCTTTAACCAAAGTCGGTGATAAGCATAGTGGCACCAGTCTGACTCCCGATGGCACTAGTCAGCTCAGTCCGGATGATTTGCAAGCTGCGGCCTTGCTCAAAAAACATGTCACTATTGGTGTTTCGGTCTTTATAGTATTAACGCTGTTGTCTTTTGTCTTTACTGGTCCAGATAAATGGCAGCCAATTATGATGATTTTTATGCCCTCATTGGCGGTGGCATATTTGCTTTTTCGCGTGCGGTTAGGCTGGCTGTGGACAAGCCTCGGGACGAGCAGGTCTTGGAGACTGAGGAGTCGGTCAAAGTAGTGGAGCAGCGCATCGCGGCAGTGCTGCAAGAGCCAATCGTGATCGATGAGGCTGAGCGCTATTGGGGTGGCTCTAATGCTCTGATCTCTGACTCTCAGCGGGCAATTTTGCAATCCAAGATTTACTATACCGAACAAATACCAAGCTCAAGTGGTGCGTCAACGGACGTTTTAGAGTCAGTTGCTATCAATGTCAATTTGACAGCTGGGGACAAAACGCAGATCAAATTGACATTTGATTGCAGTCAAAGAGATGCTGCCAGGGCTCGATACATCATCAGAGAAACCACTGGGCGCATATCTAAAGCCTGTTGTTTGGGTGCTCTGCAGTCCAATGAATCAATTGAGCGGCATCAGCAGGATGGCGATTAGGAGTTGGGACTTAGCAACTAGCACTTAGTAGTTAGCACTTATTAGTTGCCAATTTGGGCTGCAAAGCAAAGTTTGGTTTGCTCAATTGTTTTGCGTATCAAGAAACTATCAAGATTGAGATGGCAGGCATAAAGATCGGGTAAAGGGGCGATCTGGCGTCTAAGTCGTTTGTATACAATTGCTCGTGCTTAAAGGTGTGGCGGTTTTGACTTGCACTTACGGCAGCCTGTGGCGCTGTATGTGGCTTGGCTGTGCGCATCATTCAGACCAAATACGGGACGTCATGAACAACTCCAAATTTGCTTGCTACCAGACCCTCGTGGCTATCAGTCTCGGCGTCTATAGTACGGCATTTGCTATGCCAGCGTCTGCGCAGTATTTACCCTCTGGTAGCATCCTGGCTAAGCCAGTGATGACGCCAAGACCGAGTTATTCGCCGGTTTTGCGCGCGCCACAGGCTCGTTTTATCCCGCGCGTGGCTCAGTCCGATCTTGGTCTCAGACCGCCTATCAAAAGTACGCCCAACTCAAGCGCGAGCGCTGGTAGTACAGGAGCCAGTGGCACCCCTGCCACAAGTCCAAACCCAACGAGCCCAAACGGCAACGGTGCTGGAGCCAATAATACAGGTGCTAGCGGCTCAAGCAACCCCGCTCCAGACTCTCCTCCTGAGACAAATAATCCTATGTCTAACGGCAACGAGTTTGCCGGTAACACTGAGATGAATAGCGTGCCTGGCATAGATCAAATCAGGCTGCGTGATATCGATCTGGTGCGTCGTGACCTTACCAGTCTGGCAAATCGGCATCAGCTGCCGCCCCCAGATCCTGGCATGACCAGGCAACAGCTAGGTAAATATTTCTTTGACTTGATTAGCAAACTATCTAATTCACAAGAGCAGTTTAGCGAGCAAGACTATAACGATATCGGCATCCTCACCGATGAGTTTGACGATGTGCTGCGTCGCGTCAAAGGGCGCTTGGCTCTCTCGGTGCTCAAAAACGAGTTTGTCTCGCCTCAATCAGCATCGGCAAAAAAGACGCAAGAGCTGGACTCCAGGCTAGCTATACTAGAAAAAGTAAAATTTAGCGGTGACTTTACCTTTGCGCCACAGTCTGATTTTGGACGTCGCGTATCGGAGAGTACAGCGACAAATTTCCGCGGTCGTATCAATCTTTTGGCTAAAGTCTACGAATCGAAACCAGATGCCAAAATCGGTGATGCTACGCTCTTTATGCGACTCACGGGAGCATCCGGTCGATTTTTCCCCCGGGACAAATACCTGATGAGTCCTACCAATGGTTTAAATGATGGTTACGCCAACCCCTTTAATAGCGGTGTGGCTGACGTACAGGTGCCCAACCTGCAAATTAACAACAACAACAGTAATAACGTACGCCCGACGGTTTCGTTTGAGCAGATGTATTACTCGCAAGATTTGCGTCCTGCTAAAGATTGGCGTGCTAAGTACCAGATAGGTCTAAACAACCTGGGTAATATGATGGACTCCAATAACTATGCTAATAACGAGACTTTTCAGTTTCTCAATACGCAATTTGTAAACAGTATTGCCTTCAAACCAAACTTTATTGGTCCATCCAGTGTGTTTTCTCTTGAACGTGGCATCCTCAGAGACAAAGCCTTTTTGCGCGCTACCAGCGCCATGATCAGTTTGTCTGACCGCGACTTTTTTGGCGGCTTTGGTACTGTCAGTGAGTTGCAATTGGGTCAAAAGTTCTTTAAAAAAGAAGGCAACTTGCGCGCTGGCTATTGGAACTTCAACTTCCGTGGCGGTAGTGCCAGGCCGCTCGTCACTCCCACTGATACTTCACCGCCCGCCTTGATGTCAATTTTGCCTGGTGGCACCAATCAAGGCAGCCAGCCGACTGGTATGTATGTCAACTTTGACCAAAAAATCTGGAAGGATATTGGTCTGTGGGGTCGTTATGCTACCACCGACTTGCAGTTTGGGCAGGTCTTTTTGGGCGGTCTTTTGACCTCTCGCCAGAGCTTTAGCTTTGGTACTGAGATACCAGCCAAGCTGCTCCTCAAAAAGCGCACAGATGACGTGCTCGGTCTGGCATATGGTCAAATATCGTCCTATCGTCGCGGCACAATTACTCCGTCAACTCCTGCTTTTGTAGGCATCAATGGTGTGCCTGCCACCACGCTTGATGAGGTCAATGCCAACGTGGCTACCTTAAGTCCTGGTACAAGACCGGCTCAAGAGAAATGTTTTGAAGCTTATTACCGCTGGCAGGTCAATAAAAATGTTTCTGTTTCGCCGGATTTCCAATATATCTGGGCGCCAGGAGCGACAGCTGGTGGCAATCCCGGTATCTGCGTACTCGGTACCAGACTTAACGTAGTCTTTTAAGAGGGGCACCATCGGAGGTGCTGGCGATATGTTTTGGATATAAGCGCGGTGCTCTAAATGAGCCGATTTAAGAGGTGTGGGTAGAACCAGAGAGTTAATCAATAGACAAACATTGCATTGCTATCTAAACTAAAGCGGACTCTATGTACGCTAGTTTGGCTCTGCTTTGGCCAAGATATTGCGCCATGTGAGCTGGGATATGTGGCGGTGTGTCTAGTGGATATAAAATCTCTTGTAAATCCGCTTGTGCTTGCTTTGACCCTGGGATTAACGCCTGCCCAGCAGTCTTTGGCTGGCAACTTAAATCAAACACTTTCGACTTTTAAACCACGAGTAGCTCAGGTTGATTCTCTGGCTCAAGCTCTCCCGCGCACCACATCGGGGGTGCAGACTGCACCAGGCTCAACAAACAGAGCGCAGTCTACACCTGCTACAACAGCGGTGCCTCAGCCCGATCCTGACATCCCGGAGACCAATTCTCCGATGAATAACGGCAACGAGTTTGCTGGCGCCAACGATATGCCCAGTGAGCCTGGTATCGGACAAATTAAGCTGCGCGATATCAATCTGGTCAGGCGCGAGTTGGCTGGTCTTGCCACGCGTCACAACATGACGCCGCCAGATCCTGCGATGACACGGCAACAGCTCGGTAAGTACTTTTTTGACTTAATTAGCAAGCTTTCAAATTCGCAGTCTGAGCAATTTAGTGAGCAAGACTACGGCGATATCGGCATCCTTACTGATGAGTTTGATGATGTGCTGCGTCGCGTCAAAGGACGACTGGCGCTAAGTGTTTTAAAAAATGAGTTGGTTGCGCCACAGAGCGCTAGTGCCCAAAAGACTAAAGAGTTAGATGGCAGGCTCGCTATACTCGAAAAGACTAAAATGAGTGGTGACTTTACTTTTGCACCACAGAGCGATTTTGGTCGCGATGTCAGCGAGAGTATGGCGACTAATTTCCGCGGGCGCATCAATGTTCTGGCCAAAGTATATGAGGCTAAGCCTGATGCAAAAGTGGGCGATGCCACGCTATTTATGCGACTGACAGGGGCGTCTGGCAGGTTTTTTCCTCGTGATAAATACCTGATGAGCCCTACTAACGATCTCAATGATCAGTACGCTAACCCATTTAACAGTGGTGTTGCTGATGTGCAGGTACCCAATCTGCAAATCAACAATAACAACAGTAACAGTGTCCGCCCGACGGTGTCGTTTGAGCAGATGTACTACGCTCAGGATTTACGTCCAGCCAAAAACTGGCGTGCCAAATATCAAATTGGTCTCAATAACCTGGGCAACATGATGGACTCCAATAACTACGCTAACAATGAGACTTTTCAGTTTTTAAATACTCAATTTGTTAATAGCGTTGCTTTTAAACCCAACTTCATTGGTCCATCTACTATTGTTTCTGCCGAGCGTGGCATCTTGCGTGATCGCGCCTTTTTACGCGCTACAAGCGCCATATTGAGTCTCTCGGATCGCGATTATTTTGGTGGCTTTGGTACAGTGCATGAGCTGCAATTGGGGCAAAAGTTTTTCAAAAAAGAAGGCAACCTGCGCGCTGGCTATTGGAACTTTAACTTCCGTGGCGGTAGCACCCGGCCACTCGTAACCCCCACTGATATTACTCCTCCAGGTCTGTTATCAATCTTGCCTGGTGGCTCCGGTCAGGGCAGTCAGCCTACTGGAATGTATCTAAACTTTGATCAAAAAATCTGGAAAGACATCGGTCTCTGGGGTCGCTACGCACTTAGCGATAAACAGTTTGGACAGGTGTTTTTGGGCGGTTTGCTGACCTCCAGGCAGAGCTTTAGCTTTGGTACTGAGATACCAGCCAAGATATTCGTTAAGCGCCGTCCCGATGATGTGTTGGGTATTGCTTATGGTCAGATCTCATCCTATCGTCGCGGCACTATTACTCCCTCTACGCCTGCCTTTGTCTCTCTCAATGGTGTGCCCGCCACTACTCTTGATGAGGTCAATGCCAACGTGGGTTTGCTCAGTCCGGGGCTCAGACCGGCTCAGGAGAAATGTCTTGAGACTTACTACCGCTTTCAGGTCAACAAAAATGTTTCTGTGTCGCCGGACTTCCAGTATATCTGGGCGCCTGGTGCTACCGCTGGTGGCAACCCTGGCATCTGTGTGCTGGGTACCAGGCTAAACGTAGTGTTTTAGACGCGCTCCGGTGGTTTACGGCTCTGTGCCTTCGATTTTTGTCTGAGCTAGTTTCATCTCTTGGCTCAGAGCTGTCAATCCAGCGTAGCCACCAAAGCTCATGCTATCGACAGCGCCTGACGGCACGATGACTGTGGCTGCGTTGCCACCTTTCATGACCTCGTATAGCATGTTCATGCCGCGCAGGTGCAATGCGATTGGATGCTCTTCGTAGACCATGCCAGCATTGGCAAAGCGTCTGGCGATGTTTAGCTCACTGTCTCCCAGCAAGATACGCGCCTGGCTCTCGCGCTCTGCTTGTGCTACTCGACTCATGGCGTCTTGCAATCCGTCTGGGATTTTGATGTCGCGCATTTGCACTGACTCTACTTTGACTCCCCATGGCTCTGTCTGAGCATCGAGAGTGGTGGTCATGGATAGATCGAGACCGGCTCTATCAGAGAGTACTTGACTCAAGTCTGAGCGTCCAATGATGTCGCGCAGAGCTGTTTGGGCGGCACCAATGACTGCCTCGCCGAAGTTAGCAACTTGCAGAGTCGCTAGTTTGGGATCGACTACTCTCCAGTAGACAACAGTATCTACGTTGACCGGTACATTGTCTTTGGTTAAAGTTTCTTCGGCTGATACGGCACTAGTGATGGTGCGCAAATCAATCGTAAAAGGAGTGGTCTCAAGAACAGGGATCAAGAAAAACAGCCCTGGTCCTCGCACACCGTTAAATCTACCGAGTAAGAGTACGACTTTGCGCTCCCACTCATTGCAGATACGCAGGCAAAAATAGCAAAGCACGGCTAAGCCGACTATAGCCATGAATGAAAAAGTGAAAAACAGCCCTAAATTCATGGCACTCTCCAGGCGGCAGTTGTAAAACAGCTGCGATTATAAGTGCTTGGCAGGGGGTTGGGACTTGGATTTTTTTACTACAGACTGAGATTGAATCAGCTGAATGTCATTAAGAGCTTGTCGATACAGTACTTGCTTTATGTAAGTCTGATAGGGTACCCCCATTGATTCAGCAACCTTCTTGATCAGATTTAGAGGTTCTTTTTGCCACCTAAAATTAACTCTTGTTTGCTCAATCTCTGAGTCTGCAAGAGCGGTCAATTTGCTGACTTTGGCATCGATCTCTTCCGGAAGTGAAATGTCCTCGAGTTCTTCGATTACGAAGTTGCCTCTTCTTGATTTGCGCTTTTGCATGAGGTTATCCTCTGGTAGCCCTTTGCCGATTTATTTCTCGTTCAATTAAGCGCTCGTTTTTGTATTCGAGCAAGTCACTAGCGAGCTGCTTTATTGCTACAAGCTCTCCGGGTGTTTTGTCCTGGAGATCGTTGATATTTAAGTCTGGTTTTGTAGCTAATCTAATCTCTGCCTCATAGCTGTGATGAGGGTTGTATAAAATGAAAAGAACGTATGGAAAGGTCAGGCAGAGACCAAAAAAGGAATAGTCGCTTTGGCTAACCTGCAAAGACATCACTAAGGTCGGCAATGTCACCATGCCTGCTACAAGGACTCTTTTTATAAGACTACTTGAGCTTCGCGTAAATACGCCATCTTGGAGGGATCTGTTGCAACTGCATATGCCCGTAGTCCGGACCATAAAATTAAGCAACGCCAACATTCCGCAAAGTAGCACCAACATATTGCACAAGACCGAAAGTATTCTTGGCTCTAGGTTTACAAAGAGACGGACAGAGATAAAGGCTAAAATTGTACAAATTGTTGAAGCACAAAAGTTTGTAGGATGAAACAAGATCCAGTGAAGTCCCAAGTCTGGAAGACCCTTGAGCGGGAAAGAGAGATTAATAGGCAATCTCGTTCTCAATGTAAAACCCTTTTTGACCTGTGCATGTTTGTGTTATGCCCTCGGCGTTTGTGCGCATTCCTTGTGCACTCAAATTTGTAAAACTGGTAACCTGTTTTACACTAGTTACCATATTAAACCATCACTGGGATTGATACGCTCTTAAACTCCGCCAGCTACGATGCAGACAGGTTGGTGCGACTTGTGGTTTGCGCAGGCGATTGGTCAGATAGGTTTGACACAGGATGGACCAATCATCCCTAGGGATGATTGGTCGCCGCTTCACTTGATCTGTCGAGGCGGGTTCGGAGGGGTGGAGGCACACGCCTCTCCGGACAGTCCGTGTCAGCTTCGCTACATCCTTGTAAGGGGCATTTGCAGCTCACTGTGGACATCTCCGCTGCCATCTCTTTGATTTCACTCATGATGACAAAGAGTCTGCGCCCGCGCTCTGTGATTGTATGCTCCACATGGGGCAGCTTTTCGTCATAGACTTTGCGCGAAATCATGCCGGCGCTTTGCAAGGCTTTGATGCGCTCTTGCAGGGTCTTCATGCTCAGACCCGGTATGACGCGCAAGAAGCGTCTAGTACGCACTGGACCTAGCGCTAGCTCCCGCAAAATCTGCACTGTCCACTTGGCGCTCATAAGGTCTAAAAGAGGCACAATTGGGCAGGATTGGTCGGTATCGGTAGTTAGGTTTTGCATAGTTTTTTACAGACGATAAGGAATGCCGATCCTAATTTTAGGACTTAGTTACTTACGTCGTATCAACCAAAGAGCTGATTGTCTAATCAAGTGCTCGGTGTATGAGCGTGCTCGTTTTGTGCCATACCAAGACGTTTTTCCATTTGTTCCAGAGTAATGCCTTTGGTCTCTGGAAAAATAAACAGCACAACGAGAAACTGTGCCACCATCATCAGTGCAAAAAAGTAAAACGGCATCGAGCCTGATTGAGCCGCCAGCATGGGAAACGTGCCTGAGATGAGGGCATTCATGATCCAGTGGGTGGAGCAGCCCAGACTTTGACCTTTGGCGCGTACCTGGGTGGGGAAAATCTCGCTGATATAGACCCAGATTACAGCCCCCTGCGAAAAAGCAAAGAAGCCAATATACGCTACGAGAAACCAGACAAGTGACTCCATGTTTTTGTGCATTTGCATGATCACAGCCACACCAGCCAGGCAGATACTCATGCCGACAGAGCCTATTAGCAGCAACTGTTTGCGCCCTAGTTTGTCAATCACTGCCATGGCAATGAGAGTAAAGAGCAAGTTGGTGGCGCCGATAATTACCGCCTGAAAGCCGCTACTGACCTTGCTATAACCAGCCAGTGCAAAAATATCATTGAGATAGTAAAGGATGGCGTTGATGCCGGTAAGCTGGTTGAAGGCACCAGTGGCGATGGCGAGAAAAATCGGGAACTTATATCTTGGAGTAAAGAGTTTGGCTGCTTGAGCTGCTT
The DNA here is from genome assembly GCA_016718315.1 of Candidatus Obscuribacter sp. GTDB lineage: Bacteria > Cyanobacteriota > Vampirovibrionia > Obscuribacterales > Obscuribacteraceae > Obscuribacter. The sequence continues at coordinate 252,324 of JADKDV010000004.1, forward strand.
TTGCTTCGTCGATTGATACGATAATTTCTTGCAGCTCTGCCTCGGCGTCTCCGATTGATGTCTTGTTGAGGACCTCGCGAGCCTCTTGCTCCAGTCCCTTTGCCACCAACCAGCGAGGACTGCGTGGTATACCAAAGAGCATGAGCAAAAACAAAAGAGCTGGTATACCCGATACACCCAGCTGCCAGCGCCACTCTGACGAGCCCTGGATAGCGAGTCCTATTAGGTAGTTGCTAAAGTACGCCAGCAAAATACCGACTACGATATTGATTTGAAACAGCCCGACCAGCCGTCCGCGCCATTTGGCGGGAGCTAGCTCGGCAATGTAGAGCGGACCTAGCACGGATGAGCCGCCTATACCGAGACCTCCGAGAAATCTAAAAAATATAAGCGATGGCAAATCCCAGGCAAAGGCGCAGCCAATTGCTGATAGCACATATGCTAGAGCGGTGATGCGCAATGTCTCGCGCGCTCCCAGGCGCTCACCTATGACTCCGGCTGTCAGAGCGCTGATGACTGTGCCCCAGAGCGCGCTTGCTACAGTCATACCGAGCCAAAATGGTGTCAGTGTAAATGTCTGTGTAAGAGAGTGAGTGGCGCCAGAGATGACTGCGGTATCAAAGCCAAACAGCAAGCCGCCGAGCGCGCCGACCAGTGAGCACCGGAGCAAATAGCCATTAAACTTGCCTGCTGTCATGTGTGCCTCTTGCCGGGTGACTTTTAGGGGGCGCTAAAGTGTCATACTATACTAGTTTGCAGGGATGTTTAGTCCGCAGTAGCTGGAATTTTGTCCTTTTGGATAGTGGGGATTGCTATTTAAATGACCAGAGCGCTTAGATTTGCCGTTTATATCATCTCTGGCCTCTGTGCTCTCTTGGCTCTGGGATATTTTTACTACGATGGTTATGTGCGCTTTCCCACGCTGGAGGACCGGGCTGGGTTTGTGAAAAAGCTGGCAGACAATGAGCAGAGCTGGGCTCGTTATAAGCTGGAGCGCATGGATAATAAAGATCCTCGCTATTATTTGTGCAGACCAATTAGCCCTCAAAAGCCGAGCCCCACAAAGTTTATGCACCCATTACTGGGTGTCAAATATGGAGAGATGCTAACTCCAAGGGTGCTCGCTAATGTCAATTACAAAAGGATGCGAGAGCTAGCCTGTGGAGAGGATGTTGGTGATTTTGAGTATGCCAATTTTCATGAGGCTGAGTTGGCCGCTGCAGAAGGATTTTGCAAATTTATAAAAGGCAGGTCTGAAAGTGGTATCAGGGAATGGTTGGGTGCTCCAGATTATTTTTGTAATGATGTGCCTTTGTGGGAGCCTTTAAAGCCTGGTCAGGAGCGCTGGGTCTACGATCTCGGTCTTGAGCCAATCTCCGTAAAATTGATTTTGCAGGATGGCGTCTGTGTTGAGAGCAGCATCTGCGGTAGCGCTGAGATAGATGACCTGGCAAGCTGCAGGGAGTATCAGATCTGTAAATCGGCTATTGGTAAGAGTATCGATGTGATCGTAGCCAAAAACGGTCCGCCCAATCAAATTTTTGACCTATCTGGCAAGCCCATCAAACGTCATCAAGACGAAGAGGATATGTACTATTTTTTGCGGGCCGGCGACCCTATAAGCTTAAGGACCAAGCATGGTGTCTGTGTTGAGGTTTATGCTGGCGTGATGAAAGGTATGCGCCCTGTGAGGCTTGTCCATCCGTAAAGCCGTTGGGTGTGCCGAACGGCATTTAACCTGCTCTTTTGTTGAAATAGTGGGGGATTTCACATTGACTGTGCAGGTGCGCCAATGCATATTTAATTGTTGTTTGCAGTTGGTTTGCCTTTGTATAAACGCGCATTTTTAGCTTCTTACTTGATCTATGCTTTGTTTTTGGCAGGGCTTTTTGCTGTTGTCGCTTGGCCGTTAGCCGCAAAGGCATTTTGGCAATCTGCGATTGATGTGGGACCGCCGTCTTTTGGTAGGTACATGTACATCGCGACTCTGGGCGATGAAGCTTTTGAGCCAGCGGCTAGAGACAAGTTTTGTGCGAAGGCCGTTGGCATGCAAAAATCGCAGTTGCAGAAGTGGGTTGGTCAGCCGATGTATCGCGGTGGCACAGTCGGTGCCTGGAGCGATCAACGAGCCGGGCAGGATATTTGGATTTACGAATCTTCCACTCCCCATTCTAATCTCCATCCTGTCAGACTTACATTTGAAAATAATCGTTGTGTTAACGCCAAACCGTGCAGTAGTGCTGAGTACGGTGCATTTCATGAATGGCGAACACAACAAATCCTATTAGGTGGCATGGGTATGACAGTAGATCAGGCTCTTGCGACCTTTGGACCTCCAGGCGACAATAGAGTGCTTAAGCCAAAAATAGCGTTGCGACCAGTCGCAAAGCCGGATTGGGATCGTGGTGATTTTGTGCTAGATATGCCTCCGTCGCAGCCCGCTTATTTGCTTTACGACGTTGGGATGGACGATTTGGTCGGTCTCGAATTTGAGCACGGTAAGTGCGTGCGAATTGGCCAGCTGCATGCATTTCATTAAAGCGTCAGCCAAGTTGTGGCACGCAGCTATGGTTCCGATCTAGACTGTTCCAAGTGAGCATCTTCATCAGAGCATTAAATGACCAGAGCACTTAAATTTGCCGTTTATCTGATCTCGGGTGCGATTGCTGCCTGGGGTCTGGGAGTTTTTGTTTACGACGGTATGACCAAAGTGCCCACTTTTAGCCAACGCTTTTGGTGTGTCCATGAGTATGTGCAGAATGAGTCGAACTATTTGCTGCGGCAATTAGATCATCCTCCGCACCACGGTCCAGATTACTACGTGCGCAATCTAAATGACTCTGATAACTTGAGTCCTCGAGAGCTAAGTCTTGTGCATCCAATTTTAAAAGTTAAAGCTCATACTTTACCTCAGCCCAAGGATCTAAGAGCTATTGATTTCAGGCGGTTTCGCCACTTTGAGTCACCAGAGCTATTTGATACTTTTTACAGATGTTTTGATAGATGTGAGTATGTTGCTGTTGAGCATTTTTGCTCCATAGTCAAAGGTAAGACTAAGCAGGAAGTCGAAAAATGGCTTGGTAAGCCTGATTGGTGCTGTGACGATGTTGCTTGCTGGAGCAAGTTAAAACCAGGTCAAAATCGCCAGATCTACTGTTTTGGTATTGCCGAAATACCAGTCAAATTGATATTTGATCGCGGCAAGTGTGTTGATGCGAGTATTTGTGGCGATTTAGAATTTTCTGATTACGAGTCATGGCAAATGCATCGAATAGTAAAAACTTCGATTGGTCAGCCTTTGGCAGTGGTTCTCAGGAAAAATGGACAACCTGATAGAATGACTGAGGCAGATAACCCCAGTAAAAATCTGACTCGCCATCAGAGCAATGAAGAGATTTATTACAGCACGAGCAAGACTTTAGGGATTGTTCTCACCATACAAAATGGCTACTGTGTGCAATCAGCCTTTGAAGTGCTTTATCGCGAGTGATTTTAAATAGCGCCTGTTGCTACTTTTTCATACTTCCGACTAGTGCTTCGCCGTTTTTGCCAGTCAGAATGATCACTTTTTCGTCGCGGGTGTCGACTATCTCAAGATTGTCACCCAATTTTTTGTTGTCTTTTTGGTCAATAGTCTTAAACAGGCGACTGGCATCAGAGGGGGACATGCTCTGCAATTCGCCTTGCATTGCTTGGAGTGCCTTTAAACTATCGCCCTTATCCAACAAGCCAACGATGTTATCTGCTTTTGCGGAAATCGGGTCTACTTCTTTGCCTGCCATGGTGTGTCTCCTTAGAAAAAATCAGTGCCTTCGCCGATGACAGCAATATAGAGGAGGTTTGTGACAGATTTGGGGCGTGACGGCTTAGGGCAAAAACTCCTTTTGTAGTGCTTCCGCTCTTGCCTGGTCTCTGTGTATCAGCAAGAGCGCGGCGTAATTTCGGATGATTTCTTGGGTCAATTGTTTGTCATGCTCTGCTTTTGGTCTGCGCAGGGCATTGATGGCGCGCTCATAATATTCGGTCGCTTCTACCAGATAATCGTCTTTTTCAAACTTCTGGGCTAGGGTAAATGCCTCTCTGGCACTTATTTTATCGTCTTTGGGGATGTCTACGTCAGGTAGTGGTGCCCCTGGTGGCAGACGGTTGCTAGTTTTTTGCATCCTGCATCCCATTCTGTTGTGCCATGGCTGGACTTCAGGCTTCTTTGCGGTACTGGTGCTGGTGTCACCTTGTGCTGTTTGCGGAGAGCCTGTTGTATCTCCTGCCAGGACCGGTGCTGCCGCCAGCATCGTTAGCGAAATTGCCATCAACCAACGCATTGTTAGCCAGCTCTTCTTTATCAAGCAACGCTTCTCCACCAACCAAAGCCTCTTCATCTCGTTTTGCCTATTCATTCTGATTTGATCAGGATACATTCTCTGGGACAGTTGTGATGGGACTCTTCCGCTGATTCTAAGCGCCTGTGCAAACAGTTCTGCTGACATCTCGAGCTTGCATTAGCTTCGCTACCCCTGAAGCTGCGCGAGCATAATATGGCGTTCATTCCCTTCTTAAAAGCCTTGAGCCCTATTACTCCAATACTTTAGTTTCCCGCTATCAAGACTTATTTACTTACAACTAGAGCAACCAATCAGCTAATCAAATCACACACCGCCCCCGCCCTCATCGCCTGCACCATGCCCAACGCCATGGATATACGGGCTCGATTTGAGTTGTAAATAGCTGCAATCTCTGGAAGTAAGCCAATACAAACACGTTCTCAAGAAAAGTCATTCAAACCAAGTAAGTTTTCAAGCGCTCGGTCGCCGCCTCAGCGGATATCGGGCATCAGTATCAGCCTTTAACCCAAGGTATGCGTATGAACCGTGTATCACACTCCCTCAAGCACACTCCCGCACCCAAGCGGCGGAAGTTCCGTGTCGAGAAGCGCTGGTTTGTCATGCCCGATGGCGTGCGACTGGCGGCAACCCTCTTTGTCCCTCGTCCTCGCAGTAAGGGTGAGACCTTCCCGGTCCTGCTCGAATATCTCCCTTATCGCAAGGACGACACTTTTTACATCGTCGACTACCCCTGTTTTAGCTACATCGCCCAGCTCGGTTTTATCGGCGTCAAGGTCGATATCCGCGGCACTGGTGCATCTGACGGCGAGATCCCGGAGCGGGAATACTCCGATCAGGAAATGCAGGACGGGGAAGAAGTAATCCGGCAGCTCAGCGCCATGCCCAACTCCAATGGCAATGTGGGGATGTTTGGCGTCTCCTGGAGCGGCTTTAACTCACTGCAGATGGCGATGCGCAGGCCGCCTGCTCTCAAGGCTATCCACGCCGTCCATGCCTCCGATGATTTGTTTAACGACGATGTGCACTACATCGACGGCAACCTGCATCTGGACCCCTACCACCTGTTTATCAACCACGAGCTTGGGCTGCCGCGCACGCCTGACTACGAGTTGAGCGATGAGTATTTTGCCTCGCGCTTTGACCGCCGTCCCTGGACTTTTACCTATCTGGGCAAGCAGCTCGATGGTGAGTTTTGGCGGTCCAAATCTTTGCGCGAGGACTACAGTCGCATCGACATCCCGGTCTACCTGCTTGGTGGGCTGCTCGATGGCTACCGTTCCGCGACTGTGCGCATGTTCAAAAACCTCAAGGTGCCAGTGCGTTGCGACATCGGTCCCTGGAATCACAGCTGTCCTGATGACGGCACTCCCGGTCCCAACTACGAGTGGGTGGAGCGCATGACTCAGTGGTTTGGACAGTACCTCAATGTGCCTGCCGGTGAAGATGCTGCTGAGACGTCAGCTAAGGGCGCTGGTAAGGCACGTGCCGCATCTGCCAAGAAGCAGCACAAGCCGACTCGTGAGTCGCTGGTCTATGTCCGTCATGGTCATGAGCCTGACAGCAAGATCGAGACTGTACCTGGCTACTGGCGCAAGGATGCGCTCCCCGCCCGCGGCACTGTCATCGAGACTGTTGCTCTGGCGCCTGCCTCTTGCCCGCGCAGTCTGGCTTCAAGGCGCCTTTGGCGGCACGGCGGCAGGCACATGGTGGGGTGATTTGACTGGTGAAATGGCTGGAGATGATGCTGACTCGCTTGTGGTCGACAGCCCCGCACTGGAAAAGCCCAAGCAAATCATCGGCTCTCCCGAGGTCACTCTCACTGTCAAAAGCACGTCGCCGCGCGCCAAGTGGACGGTGCGACTGGAGGACGTCTCGCCAACTGGTGCAGTGTCTCTTGTTACCGGTGCCCTGGTGCATCCGGCATTGCGCGATGGCAGGATGAGTCCCGCTTGGCCGCAGGTTGACCAGGAGTACGAGATCAAGGCAGTGTTGCATTTCACTACCTGGACCTTCCAGCCTGGGCACAAAATGCGCATCTCTGTCGCCAATGCCCAGGTGCCCATGACCTGGCCCAGCGCCGATCACATGACGACGACGGTGGACTTTGGCAAGTCGACTCTGTCACTGCCTGTGGTGCCGCTCAATAAAAACAAGGTGGTCGGGCTGCCCAAGGTCGCTGACCGGATGTACTGCCGCGATGGTGAGTTTATCGATGTGCCGGGTGGTAAGCCCGATGCACAGACCTATCAGCGTCGGGATTCGCGTACTGGTGCTCGCTCGCACGTGGTCAAAGCACGGTCGGCTTATCGCATCAGGGAGCGCAAGTTTTACACCAGTAACACCAGCATCTGGACTGCCAACGACGCCACTCCCTGGGCGGCTCGTTATACCGGCATCGCCAGTACGACTGTGACAAAGCGCGGGCTTGCCTGGACTTTGGCGACGCGGCTCATTGTGCGCTCGGATCGCGACAATCTCTATGTCACGGTCACTCGCACACTGACCAAAAACGGCAAGGTCGCTCGCAAACGCGCCTGGCATGAGACGATTCCGCGTCAGTTTAACTAGCGTTAGCTGGTTTGCAGTCTCTACATTCAGTTGATTCGAAGGAGTACCTCTGGTCCAAAAGACCCGAGGTACTCTCTTCTTTTTTTCTCTTTTTTAATACTAATACATATAGTGTAATGTCTCAGATCTCATATCAAGATAAAAGCTATGGTGAGTGATGCTTACTTCTTCCTTGGACATAACTTTTCAATTCTAGCTACTAGTCTCTTCAGAGTCTTATCTCTCTGATTTGTGGCGATATTCACGAGACTTTCATGTCCTTTGGTTTTAACTTATGCCATTACTACCTGGCGGACTTGAAATGGCGATACAAGAAAACAGCGATGTTAGAGAAAGCGCTCCCGTGAACGACAGAGGCACGCAAAGCGAATCTCGCTTGAATGGCGGCGAGCTATTGAGTCAGTATGATTCGGTTGTGGGCAAGGGTGCTGGCAGCTCGGGCACTGGCCTGGGTGATGGTTTGCAGGCAAGTGGTGGTCGGAGCAATAGCGCTGTCGAAAACGGTCAATTGGTTTTTAGTAACCCATACGGCGGAGCAGATCGCAATAGTGGCGAAGGTAAATCATGGCAGGTTGCTCAAGCCGGAGGTGTCGCTAATGACGCTGCTCCCAGGCAGATGAGCCCCGAAGAAAGCTTGTTTAACATGGGCAGACGCACTGATATCAAAGGTGCAAGCGCTGCTGCCGAATCTGGTCAGCAAGAGAGCGCTAAACTAGGTGCAAGCCCGGCATTCAAAAAGGACGGTACTCTCAGTCCAAAAGATCAAGAGAGCTTGTTCAAGGCTGCTGAGGGCGTTGGTAACAAAGGACTGCTCAATCATTTCCAAAACTATGTCAATCAAGGACTTAAGGGTAATCATCAATTACAATTTAGCAGAGAGTTTGCTCAAGATGGCAAAGCAACAAATGTCATCAATGTCATTGGACAAGACGGCAAACCGGTTAAACAATATCGCAAATAAGGCTTAAATTTGATGATTGGCAGACGAATGTTTTTCGCCGTTACCGTGCCCCTACTTTGTCTGTTAGTGCAATCCTGTGGTTTGCTGTCTATTGCTCAAAACGAAGGTCCGCCACCAGAGCCAGTCTTTGTCATCAAAGTAAAGCGTGATCTGTCACTCAAGCCTTCGGCAGTTGACGATGCCACTCTAGATCAGTATTTTGCCGATGAGATAGAACAGCCTGGTATCAGTCGAGAGCGATTTGAAAAGCTTTTGGCTGATGCAATAGTTAAGTATGATCCAACTCAATCGGTGGTATCAGTCAAAGATCGCACTATCGCCCTCAAGCGCCCTAAGGGCGATGTTGCTAATACTTATACTGATAACGTCTGGGCTGTTTGCAAAGATATACCCGGCAAGCGCAAGCGCAGTTTGCGGACGTTTTTAACCAGCCTCAAAGAGATAGCTAGTGGTACTGCCCAAGATAAGGGCACCGTCAGTGATGTCGTGCCTCTTGTACGGAGCGCTATGCTGGTCGACCAAATAGATGGAGCCAAACCTTCTGGGGCTGCGCCGGATCCAAAATCATTTGCCTTAGCCTGGTATCCAATCGCATCAGGTATGATTTGCGTCTATGCCTCGGACTCGCCCAACAGTCTCTCCATGCTACCTGCGGATAAAGCCGCCAAGCTAGGGCTTAGTGCCGCTGACATCAAAAAGGGTCCGATGCAGACTCTGCGCTCTCATTTGCCCACGGATATAAACTTCTATGGTGCCAAAGGTATTTTTATGGTCACATGCGGCGGTGATTTTGAGTCGAGTTTGATACTGGACGACGAGGTCATGTCGGAGCTCAAAAAGCGTGTCAAAGGGCGTTTAGTATTTGGCGTCAGCAATAAGGATATTTTGATGGCGACAGGCGATCAAGAGCAAGCAGCCTTGGCTAAATTGCGCGAAGTTATCGCGCGTGGAGCCCACGAGGGAGCAAGACCCATAAGCGATAAGCTCTATTATTGGGATGATGGCAAGATCACAGATTGTCCTTAATTTGACTGATCTTCATTTTCAGTCCTCACTGCTTTAAGTAAGCAAAGCTGCTTCTACTGTCAGTCCTGGTCCAAAACCCAGGATGACACAGGGCAAGTGATTGCCTCTAGCAATCAGTCGTTGCAAAATAAATAGCACGGTGGGTGATGACATGTTGCCGCACTCGGCTAAGACCTGTCTTGAGGTGGCGATGTCGTTTGGACTCAGTCCCAGTGCGCTCTCGACAGCGTCCAGTATGCGCGGCCCACCTGGATGCACTGCCCAACCTTTGATATCGGATAACTTGAGTCCTTGCTTGTCGAGCCAGTTGTCCATAAAAGTGGGCAGATTTGCCTCAATAAGATCTGGCACATCGCTAGTCAGGCTCATGATAAATCCAGCGTCGCCAATTTGCCAGCTCATGACGTGGTTGGAGTCTGGTACGACGTAGGAGGCGGCGCTGCGATATTGTATCTGTAGTCGCTTGGCACTATCATCAAAATCGGCACTGTCATCATAATCAGCACCACGCAGGATCAGTGCTGCTGCGCCATCGGCAAAAAGAGCGTTGGAGACTACGGAGTTGGTGCACCAGCCGTATTGGAAGTGCATTGAGCAAAGCTCGGCAGCACAAAGCAAAACAACGGCAGAAGAATCCGACAGACAATAACTATTGGCCACTCTTAAGGCATTGAGCGCGCCATGGCAGCCCATAAAGCCCACGTGGGTGCGCTGGACACTAGGGCTCAGACCGAGTGTACTAAATAGTTGCAAGTCAAATCCAGGAGCGGCAAAACCAGTACATGACGCTGTCACTAGATGAGTGACTGTGCCGATATCTATGCCGGCTTGCTCCAGCGCTGACTGGCAAGCACTGGTCGCTAGCGGAGTAATCTCGCGGTTGTACAGCTCCATGCGCTGCGCTGTTGTCGGTCCACTATCAGACTCTTGCTGAGGCTGGTGATAAAAGGGGTCACCGGGTATTGTGGCTGGAGAGGTTTGCAGCACCGTAGCGCGCGATTGTACTCCGGACTTTTTGTAGACTTTTTCTAGAGTTTTTTCTTGTTTGGCGCTCTGGCAGCTGATCATTCTTGCCAGCGCATAATACTGAGCCTGACTTACTGTATAGGCCGGTTGAGCTGTACCGAGGCTGATTATTGACGTCATCTACATCTTCCTCACTCAATCGGTTTGACGATTTGTTTGACTATTGCAGCAGCGATATTGGGCAGTACCGTCAGTAGTGGCAAAGCCACCCGGCGCACATAGCGCCGCCTTAGACCCTGTCCAATTAATTGACAGCGCTTGTGGCGCGGTCTCATCATTTGTCTATGGCGGCGTTGCCATTTGTCGCTAAGACTGGGTTGCCATTTTGTCAGTGCTTCTTTGACGATGCTTGTCACAGCGGCTGCTGATGTTAGAGCCCAGGCGATGCCTTCGCCGGTAAAGGGCTCAGCATAACCACAGGCATCACCGATGACAAAAATACCATTGGCGGCGATGCATTTGCGCTTGCGCGTAAGCGGCTCTGTGCCTCCCCACTGGACTTGTGCCAGAGATGGAGGTACAGGCAGATGACTGTCTTTGAGGATTTGCATTACGGCTCTGGATGCGCCACCCTGGGCACGGCTGTAGTTAAGATCCATCGCTGCTGCCACGTCAACGCGTCCGTCTTCTAGTCTGACTAGCCCTGCGTAGCCATTGTCTGTGCACGCCATGTAGATATAGCCGGGCTGGTAAAAGTCTGGCGCATCATCGATTATGGTGCCGCAGCCAAATCTAGACTGAGGCTCGGCGATACAGTCAAATTGAGGTAACAGCTCCAGAGCGCGTCCGCTCAAACCATCTGCGACAAGGATAACTCGACTTGTTATAGTGAGCTTAGTGCCGTCGCTCAAGAGAGTGATGGATCTTAGTGTGTGGTTGGCTGCGTTGCTGCTTGGGTCCTTTATTAGTGACTCCGCTGGAGCTTCAGAGGGAGATTCTACTTGTAACATTACAGGAGCTTCCACTTGTGCTTCTACCTGTGCCAACACGCCAGGTAAAAAGGTCACACCTTTAATGATTGCGGCCGATACCAGAGCTGTATCCAGGCTGCTGCGCGATAGTGAGATCCCGCCTGGTAGAGCCACATTGACGCTCTCAGATGCTTCATGCAATTCCAGAGATTTTAGTGGGATGCCACCCAGCGTATCGATGATCTCGCCCAGTCCGTGTGCTTTGAGCAGACTGATAGCAGCAGCGTTGATACAACAACCACATACTTTTTGCCGCGGAAAAGTTGCTTTATCAATCAAGAGCACTCGGCGGTCCGCACCACTCAACAGATTGGCGGCAAAAGCACCTGCCGGTCCTGCCCCTATTATCACAATATCCCAGTCTTGCTTGAGCGCCGCAATTGTCGTAGATCCTGTGATCATGCCTATCTAAACGATCGCCTCCACATTAAGAGCTGGCGACAGGGTGGGTGCATTTTGATTTGACAGTCGTTGAGCCCGGCTTGTTCTGCCATTTTGCGCATTTCGGCAGGTGTATAAGAGCCTCTGACAGATGCTGGTCCGTCAAACTGGACTATAGGCGATGTGCTCAAAAGTCGAGTGGCAAGCCATACGGCCGCCAGCGAGATATCGCTGCGGACTAAATCGTTGATTAGGACAATGCCTCTGGTGGACTCACGCATCTTTGCCATGAGGCTTACAACTTGCTCTGGCTCTAGATGGTGCGTAAAGAGCGATGTTATCACCACGTCAAAACCCCCTGGTAGTGGGTCGTTTAGAGCGTCCAGTCTAATAACTTTGATTGGGATGTTATACAATTTGGCGTAGGCCGTGGAGTAGTCTATCGCTGTATCGCTGATGTCGCCTGCTGTTATATCCAGCCGGACTTTGTCTTTTTTAGCCAGGCGATATAAAGCCACTGGGATGTCACCACCACCGGTGGCAATATCGAGGACGCTCAGTTTTTTGCTCTCTGCCGAGCGGGCAAAGGGCTTGATTTGTTGCCACAGGATCTCTGCGCTCGTGCTAAACGAGTTGAGACGTTCTAAACCTTGCAAAGCTTTGACGTGGCTTGCGTAGTCAAGCCCAGGATCGTCCATTAGTTCGTCTACGCGAGTGCGTGCGAGCATTAAATAACCTCTGATGATGGGTTTAGACCGCCTCTAGTTTACTAAGTTCCCGATCGCTTTATACTGGTCAAGTGCGTCAAGTTGTACCTTAATGTTAATGAGGCGGTTTGGCACGCTTTACGCGCTTGACCCAAATGGCGCATTTTGACAAAATGAGCCCTCTGGTCACTGAGGCATCTATGTACGTCAGGCGTGACATCAAACTTTCTTTGATTTTGTGGTTTTGCTGGCGCGAGGTCCTGTTTTTTATCGCGCTTAGTTTTGCCGTGTACTGGTTATACAGTCAGATGCACTATCAGTGGGTGGCAGTGCCGTTTTTGCCGGTCGGTACTATCGGTACTGCGGTGGCATTTTATATCGGCTTTAAAAATAACTCTAGCTATGAGCGGCTCTGGGAGGGCCGCAAAGTCTGGGGTTCAATAACTAATTTGTCGCGTTATTTTGCCATGATTGTCAATGCTCTGGAGGATGATCAGGCTCCAAAGGCAGAATTAGCCAGGCTCAAAGAGCGATTAATCAAGCGTCAGATTATCTGGTGCAATCTACTGCGTTTGCAGCTGCGTCAAAATGCCGACTATTGGAATGACGCCAGAGTGCCTGCCGAAGTCAGTCTGATGGGGCGCTACGGTTTGGTTGGTGGACCCGGGCAAGTCCTGGAGACTTACTTGCAAGATGATGTGTTGCCAGAGGATAAGGCTGCCTTGTCTGGTAAAACCAATCCTGCTGCCGCTTTGCTGCAAGTGCAAGTGTCCGAAGTTACGCGCATGCACCGCGAGGGCAAGATTTCTGATCTCAACGCTGAGCAGCTTTTGACTACTATCAATGATCTGCTTGCAGATCAGGGCGCCTGTGAGAGGCTTAAAAGCTTTCCCTTTCCCAGACAGTATGCCTACTTTAGTAATGTATTTGTCTGGATATTTCTCTTGCTTTTGCCGTTTAGTCTCGTAGGTGAGCTGCCCAAAGCTGGTGCTACTCTCGATTGGATGGTAGTACCTTTTAGCACTCTTATATCCTGGATATTTTTGACCATGGAGCAAGTCGGCGACACCAGCGAAGACCCTTTTGCTATGGGGCTTAACGATGTGCCACTGACCTCTATCTGCCGCAATATCGAAATCGAATTACTGGAGATGCTCGGGCAAACTGACCTGCCGGAGCGGATCAAGCCTAAGTGTGATGTGCTTTTGTAGCAGCAATCTGATGCAGAGTGCTGCTATTTCTTTTGTGAGCGAGCCCAGCTGTCTTTGAGTGTGACGATGCGGTTAAACACCGGCTTTTTGTCAGTGCTGTCTTTATCGTTGATAAAGTAGCCCTGACGCTCAAACTGGAATCTCTCACCGGGCTTGGACTCACCCAGACTGCGCTCGACTTTGCAGCCAGTCAAGACTTGCAGTGCATTAGGATTAATAGCATTGAGAAACTCACTGTCTTTGCCAGCGGGTGGTGCTTCGTCGGAGAGCAGTCTGTCGTAGAGACGTATCTCTGAGTCGACAGAGTGTTTGGCATCTACCCAGTGGATAGTGCCTTTGACTTTGCGTCCGACCGGGTTTTCGCCCAGTGGCGTCTCAGTGTCATACTTGGCTTTAAGCTCAATCACGTTGCCGGCAGCGTCTTTGACCACATCTGTGCAAGTGATAAAGTAGGCATAACGCAGACGTACTTCCTTGCCTGGAGCCAGGCGGAAATAGTCTTTGGGAGCGTTTTCCATAAAGTCATCTTGCTCGATGTAGATCTCTTTGCTAAATGGCACTTTACGTGAGCCTTCTTTGGGCACATCGTGAGGCCAGTAGGAGGCATCGAGTTCTTCGACTTTGTCGTCGGGGTAATTTTCGATTACCACTTTGAGTGGTTTGAGTACTGCCATTACCCGTGGTGCTTTGTGGTTGAGGTCGTCTCTGATGCAAAACTCCAGCTGAGCCATGTCCACTGTGCTGTTGGCTTTGGAAACACCGACACTGGCGCAAAATGCACGGATGCTCTCTGGTGTATAGCCACGGCGACGCAATCCAGCGATGGTGGGCAGGCGTGGGTCGTCCCAGCCGCTTACGTGGTTGCCTGTGACCAGCTCCAATAGACGGCGTTTGCTCATCACTGTGTAGTTGAGATTGAGTCTGGCAAACTCATATTGGTGTGGGCGACTGGGAAACTTGGCGTAATCGATGAGATTGTCGATCATCCAGTCATAGAGCTCGCGGTTGTTTTCAAATTCCAGCGTGCAGATGCTGTGGGTGATGCCTTCGATGGCGTCACTGATAGGGTGAGCATAGTCGTACATCGGGTAGATGCACCAGGTGTCGCCAGTCATGTGGTGGGCAGTGTGTCTGATGCGATAGAGCATCGGGTCGCGCATCTTCATGTTGGCGTTAGCCATGTCTATTTTGGCGCGCAGTACGTGCTCGCCGTCTTTAAACTCACCCTTGCGCATGCGGCGGAATAAGTCGAGGTTTTCTTCGACTGTGCGCTCGCGATATGGGCTGTTTGTGCCGGGCGTGGTGACATTGCCGCGGTGTGCCTTGGTCTCGGCATCGGAGAGGCTGCATACATAGGCTTTGCCGGCTGTAATCAGGTGCTCGGCGTATTCATACATTTTTTCGAAGTAGTCACTGGCGTGATAGAGACCATCCCATTCAAAGCCTAGCCAGCGCACGTCAGCCTGGATACCGTCTTCAAATAGAGTGTCTTCTTTGGCTGGGTCAGTGTCGTCAAAGCGCAAATGGCAGCGGGTGCCGCTATCTGGCAGCTTTTCGCGGTAGTCTAGAGCAAGACCAAAGTTGAGGCAGATGGACTTGGCATGACCAATGTGCAAAAAGCCATTTGGCTCTGGAGGGAAGCGGGTGATAACTTTTGCGTGGCGCTTGGCTTCCAGGTCATCGTTAATGATGTCCCTGATAAAGTCGCCCGGCTTAGCCTGCGCTGGTGCTGACGAGTTCATTTGTACCGCCTCTCCTGGTGCTACATCCCCTGGGGGTTGTCCATTTTACCCCAGAGGGGGCATATCGGCAGCATAGTATTAAGCATGTACCGCCTGTGTGTGACAGTACGTGGGGGTGGATTCGTCCGCGGCTGGCCGTAGCGGTCAATGCTCGGGTGTGTGACCATGGCTCGGACGGGATGAGTTCACTCGGCAACTGGTGTGTTGTCGTTCATGTCATCTCTTTTGAAGTTGACAATAGCTTTACCATCGCTAAATGGGTAAGCCACTTTGAAATATTTGCCAAAAAGCGGCTTGCCGCTCAGGTCAATGTAGCAATCTAAAAATAGCTGAGTTGAGTGATGTCTATCTGTACATCGGCTGGCTGCATATCCTGTCTGTGTACTAATTTGCCGGTGACCCGCACGCGTGTATTGTTGCACTCGGCTAAATTAGCCAGTCCCAAGAGGGTGATCTTTTCTTTGAGCAAAGGTAGCGACTTGATAGAGTTAAATTCCATATTTGCAGTTGCTAACTCTTCGGTCGGGTAGAGCCTCATCACGTCACTGTTTAGCTCAGCATAAGCGCGGAAGTTGACCACCTGCTCTGAGTATTTATCTGGGCTGCACAATATCTGCAATATCGAGGTGTGCATAATATTTACAGGTGGGGCCACTTCGAGAGATTCTTCCAGGCTCTGCATCGCCGGATGACTATCCATGCCTGCTGGCTTTGGTGGGGGTGGTATGACTTCGATGTTTTGTGCCAGCGCGCCTGAGTAGCAGAGCACCGCAGGCAGTGTCAAGCCAAGCAGAGTGCAGGCAAAGGCGAGCAGGCGGTCGCTTGTCTGTCTGCCCGTATGTACGAGGCTCATATCCTTACTTTTTGGCATTGTTTACCACGCTTTTGGGAGTGGTTGCAGTGCTGGCTGCCTTGGGAAATTTGTCGGGAGCAATTAAGATTATTTTGCTGATGGAGCGAAATCCACCAATACTAAAATTAAATCTGCCTTTAACCTGGGTATCAAATATACCTGTAAGTGTGACGTACTGATTGTCCAGGGCGCTGAGGTTGATGCCGAGGGTATTGGATTTGCCTGAGCGATGCTCGTCGCGGCTAAAGTCTAGCCACAGTCCATCCAGTGAGAGTCTAAAGTTGCCAAATTCTCTGGAAGGATATAGCTCATAATCTTCATCCCTAAAATGCATAAATCCCTGGGTTGTGACAAGCTTGCCGCTATATTTATCTGGATTGGATAAAAGTGCAAAAAGCGGCACTTGCAGGCTGGTCACTGACTGACTCGGGGTTTGTTTTTGCCCTATATCTTTTTGCCCAGCCTCTGTAGGCTGATTGGTAGAGTCTGCTTGAGTTATCGTCTCTGGTAAGGTGGTCTTAATCTCCTGCACCACAGGAGCTACCGTCAGATCTGCTGCAGGTGCCGGTGGAGCCCCGGTGCAAAGCAAGGTCGCACCAAATGCGACACCAATAAGTCTGATTGGATTGTTTGATTTGCCCATTTGCCTGCCGACTTTCTGCATAGAATTTGCTATCCACAAAAGTAAATAGCCGTTCTAATTGTATAAAAGTTCCTTGCTTGGCAACAGGACCAATCTTTTAAGACACTTTGTCGGAATCACATGAGCTGGACTGGAGTTTAGCTTTGCCGCTGGCATCAGGCTTTGTGTAGGTCTCGTTGACGACGTCATGTCCGGCTCCACCGCCCTGAGAATTGGAGAGTTCTAGGACATCCTGAGATTGGGGGAAGCCCATTTCGTAAAAAACGTTTGTCTGAGACATCTTTGCCGGCAGCTTCATCTGCTTTGACGTTTTCTCTGGTTAATTCCACCAGCTTATTCATTACACCGGCTCGAGCTTCTTTGTCGACACCGGCGGCATCCAGCAGATTGCAGACTACTTGCTTCTCGCGCGGGCTATTGACCAGGCGATCGGCGTCCTGTCTGCTTATTTCGGGTACATCACCGGGCATAATCTTCTCCTGCGCTGGATTGTCGGCCAATTTTTAGCCAAACCTGAGTTAGTTATGCCCCTATACGGTGGTTTTTTAAACCTGGCGCCATGGCGCTATGACCAGGTCGGTTTTATAACCGACCTGGTCAGTAGCCTTTGCCTGCCTGATCAAGCAAATCGCAAAGGGTTGGTTGTGTAGTCTGTCCACTGGAAGATACGAGCAGTGCGCTTTATAGAGCTCTGTTGATTGGCTTGTTTGAGTGCTAGCGTATCTTGAGCTCTGCTGCTGACATATGGATTTTCGTCTTCTAACAGTAGCTCCAGATAGTAGTCATCAATGCTCAAATCTTCGGCAATAGCAAATCGCACGCTGGGATCGTCGTCTTGGCACAGTCTATAGATGATCTCATCGGACGCTCTGGGATTTGTGGCAACCGCAATTTTGACTTCAGGATGTGTATCCTGTGACAGTCGCCTCAGTACATCGGTTGGTGTGTTTTTGTTCTCGGCTACTCTCCTTCTTATTTTGTGATCGCAATTATTGGCAAGATTGCTGAGTATTTCAGCAGCGGTGTCTGGTCTGCCAGCGCTGATATAGTCCAAAAAACATTTGGCATTCTTGCAGATATCCATGGTGCTCTACTCCGTTTTTCAAATGAAATTCAAAGTTGGGGCAATCAAAAACATTTTTCCAAAATACTTTTTATAGCTATCTGACTTGTGCGAATTTTGTGGCATAGATTAGGGCGACCTCAGTGAACTGAAATCGCCCTTGTGGTCTATGCATCAGCCTGAGGCTGAGTTCAATTCAACAGATAGCTATATTTTGGTTTTCTAAAAATATTGCATCTTTTGTGTCTTATTCTTTTGCATCCTCCGTAAGTCGCAGATGAATGAGATAAGAGTTTTGAATTGCTGGACCGATTTAGTCGTTCCATATTTATTTCTATCAAACAATTTTGGATCTCGCAACTCCTTTTTTGCATTTTTAATTTTGTGCAAAGTCCTTCTGGCTGTCACTCTAGCCCGGATACCTCAGGGCGCGAGCAATGGATAATTTAGACTCGTTTTACTGGTATCGATCTATATTGTTTTTGCTCGGTTTGTGATTTAGGCAAAGTAATAGTGAGTACACCGTGCTGGTATTCAGCCTTTACTTCGTCTTCTTTGATTTCGCAGGGCAGTTGCAGTGAGCGCTGGAAGTGGCCATAGCGGCGCTCTGAGCGGTACCAGCCTTTTTCGCTTTCGCATTTTTCTTCTTTCTTCTCGCCTCGCAGGGTCAGTATGCCATTGGCGAGAGAGACTTCTACATCGTCTTCTTTCATGCCAGGTAGCTCAGCAGAGATTTTTAGTTCGGTTTCGGTTTCTTTGAGATCAATTTTGGGCTGTACTGCGTCCAGATGTGTACGCTCAAAGACATCCGAGAGCTTTCAGTTACCAGGCATCAAGTCAAAGGCACTGCGATTAAAAAACTCGTCAAATAGCCGGTTTACATCGCTTTGTAGGGTGCTGAGGCTACTGGAGTTGTCCGACGTTTCTTCGCGTCGTACCGGTAGTTGTCTTTATTCCATGGCAGGTGCAAATTAAGAGACATTGTAAATACCTCCTGACTTAAAAGTAGATTTAAAGGTGATGTTATTTGGCTGCTTTTACTTCGATCTTGCGAGGCAGCGCGTTTTTGCTCACGGGCAAAGTGATCTTTAAGATCCCGTTTTGAATAGTGGCGTCAATGCTGTCTGCGTCTACTTCTTTGGGCATATTAAAGGAGCGGCGATAGCGCCTTACTGGTGATTCTGTATAGGTTAATTGATAGCCTTCTGGGACTTCGCACTGCACTGTGCCTTCGATGGTAAAGACCCCTCTGTTGAGGTTGACGTGGACAGTAGTCTCGTCAACACCAGGCATTTTAGCCATAATCAGCATGCCGTCTTTACTTTCGTAGACTTCCATTACTGGCTCAAAAGCTTGTAATTGTGGCTCTGCAGCTTTTGTTGGTGTCCCAGATTTAGTCTGGTCTGCTGCGATCGTAATCATCTCAAACCTCCTGATCTATGATAAATAGTGGCTGCACAACAATTTCAATATAAAACTTTGGCATTGTCATTTTGCAGTTTTTCAGCATTTTTTTAAAATTGTTCGAGCGCTCCAAGTTTACCGGTCACCATGGGAAGAGTGTCTTGTGATTGGCTTTTTGCCAGGTATGCCCATTAGATTTTGACAAAACTTGCTATGATCAGATGGTTACCCTGGTACAACTTTTGGCGCTCCCAATATTTACGGCAAGGCACACATGGATCAGGCTGGCACTAGCCCTGACAGTCCTTAGCTTACTCAGTTGTGCGCCTCCTGTAAGGGCTTTAGCCGGGCGCGTTTTAAACTTTCCCACTAGTCGCAGTGTGGGTAAACTGACAGCGCTGGGCAAAGATCCGCAGGGCCTTTTTTATGATAAATCACAGCTGGGGGACGCACGTGGCGCTGTCGCTGTGCCAGCTGACGCCCTTGTCAATATTGATGTTAATTGGGATGGGCTCAATGATTTGAGCTTCCTCAAAAAGCTCAAGGCCTGTGACCTCCAGGGTTTGGAGCTGGCCTATAGTGGTCATGGCTTTGCCCTCGATGATGCCAGTGTGGCCAATTTTGCTCATCTAAAGGGACTTAAACAACTGTCGCTTGAGCAAACTGATATCGGGGATAGTGGCATCCAAAAAATTGGTCAGATGTCAGATCTGGAGTTGCTCAATCTCAATCACACTATGCTCACGACTAAGGGCATGCCCTATCTTGCCAATTTGCATAAGCTCGTCCAATTAGAGCTGGAGGGCACTCAGCTAAGTGACGCCTCTCTAGCAAATATCGCTGGGCATACTCAATTGCTCACGCTTTTTATTAAATCCTGTGGGCTAGGACCAGCTGCCGCTCAGCATCTGCAAAAAATGAACCATCTCAAAATTTTGAGGTTGAGTGAGAATAAGTTTGGCGATAAAGGCATGGCTTTGCTGCCAGCTTACCCAGAGCTTGTGGAGTTGCATGTCAGTAATTGCAGCTTGACTGATGCTGGATTTGCTCAGCTGGTCAAGTTTCCGATTGATTACTGTGTTTGCCAAAGGCAACAAGATCTCTGGAGCTGGCTTTAAGGCCCTGGCTCAGTGCAAAAAACTACAATACATCGAGCTGACCGGAGAGCCATGCGCCTTAGCTGATGTCGCTGAGTTGCGTAATTCTAAGAGTGTGACAGGGGTTTGGTTAATGCCAAAACCTGGCGATGAGGCAGCAATCAAAAAGGCAGTGCCAAAAATCAATTTTAGATTTTTTAGCCAGCGTGGCAAGGTGCCTGCAGAGTTTTTTGAGCCGCTTCATTGATCTGTCAGTGAGCTTGTTTTGGGCGTAATAATCATCTCAATGTGCTGATCTTCATGCTTTTGTGGATGCTATGATCTGCTTGGCTAGCTACTGGACACAGCAATGAATACAAGCAAATTACAGTTGACTCGCGAAATGACTCCTGTTTCGAAGATTTTTAGCGTGGCGATGAGCACGCTCAGTGGAGCCGCTGAGCAACAAAACGTCAGCCTGGAGTCAGTCTACGTGCCCGACCGGGCTGTATATGTTGACGAAGTGCGACTGGTGCAGGTGCTGGTCGATCTCATCACCAATGCCATCAAAGTTAGTCCCAAGCCTGGTGTCGTCCAGGTCTCAGCTCAGGGCGAAGACGGCTGTATGCGCTTTATCGTTTGTGATGGTGGTCATGGTATCGAACCGGGCAGACGCGAGGCTATATTTGAGGGTGTAAGGCAGTTTGACACGCTGGCCGCACAGGGAGCCAGTGGCAGTCTGCCAAGCCTGGCGGTATGCAAAGCCATCGTCGAGAGTCATGGCGGCAAGATTGGCGTGGACAGTGAGCCTGGTAAGGGCAGTGCCTTTTGGTTTACTGTGCCGTTAAGTGACTAGATGGGGACTCTCTCTTTTGTCACTAGCCCCTTGTGGTTGCCTGACGGCGAGACTGTAGAAGTCCGTCCCGTCTGTGATGGTGTTGATATTTTGGGTCAAATTGATAGGGACGCCATAGGTCTTTATCCACCAGACTTTTTTGCCCAGTCTGCCCTGTCGAGTGGAGGCATGCTGCGCCTGGGAATTTGTCAGTGCGGCTCCAAAGGCTGTGCCGATAGAGAAGTCGAAGTGACTCACCAGGACGGTGATATCTATTGGTGGAGCAGGCACACTGAAGTGCTTAAAAAGTGGCGTTTTGACATTGAAACTTATAAGCGTGCTGTATCCCTCGCCAGCGATGATTTGAGCTGGGAGCGCACTGAAGACACAATTAAGCGATTGCTCAAAGTCGAGGACTATTCTGCGGTGCTCAAGCAGGGCTGGCAATTTGAAGGTGGCTACTTAATGGATGACGGAAGCGGAGTCAATCTGTGTTTTAACGTGGCCAATGGTGCGCCGCAAACAATTGCTATCACCTGCCCAACCTATGAGCCTGAGCTTGCTATTGCAGCCGTCAGAGCTTATATGGACAAGCATTTTGCCAATTGACCGTTTAAGTGTCAGTTAAAGTCACGCTCAGGCAAGTTATCTTTTTGTGGTTGTGGCTTTCTAAATCTCTTGAGGAATGCCCAGGCTTCTTCTGAGGCATTAATTGGTGCTACTTCTGCTCCAATGCCGCCAAACCAGAGATGTTTCTGCTTTTCGAGCAGTACAGTTCTTACTTCTGCGCCGGTTTGCGGATTTCTAAAAACAACATCTTTGACCTGGCTGCCATCCTCTCCTACTCTTGTTGACACTTCACCAGGACCATTGATGCCATTGGCGCGGGCATAAAAGTCAGTAGTATAGGCTTCTGGCTTCATTTCTATGTTGTACCAGGGAGAGCCTTCAAAACGAGCGACGCTGTCGGCAATGGATTGGATAGTCATCATTGGATAGGGGCTTTCTGGCTGCTTTTCCATGCCAGACATCCAGCCGCCGTTCTCTACTGCTGCCGCAATGCGACCTGATAGTTTGTTGCCTATAGAGTGAGTAAAGCTGCCGCCTTGAGAGTACCCCAGCAGGTACATGCGCTCTTTGTCGACATTGAGATTGGCTTCCAGTACGTCCATCATGCCTTTGGTAAAGGCGACATCATTGCGTTTGCTAAAAAACCATTGACCGTTGTTCCAGGAATAGGAGCTATTTGGATTACCATCGGGATAGACGGCAATAAACTGTTCTCTATCTGCAATATTGCTCATATTGCTTACCACTTCAAAGCCTTCAGCGCCCTTCTCTGTGTCGCCTTGACCGCGACGGATACCATATCCGTGGAACATTATCACCACAGGTAGTGGCTTGGTGCCGTCATAGTCTTTGGGTACATGGAGGCGATAATTGGCTTTTGTGCCATCGGGCAGGTTGATATGCTCCAGGGTGGTTTCGCCCGGTTTGATAGCGCTGATTTTGTCGCTCTCACGGACCTGGTCATGGCGTTCCTTTGGAGCCATGATACGGTTCCAGAGTGATTCTGGCGCTGTTTCGCCCTGTTCGCGGGTATGGGCGTCATTGCCAGCAGCCTGTAATTTGGCTGCGGCATCATTGATGTTGAGTTCTTTTGGCGCCTCGGCTGCTTTTGCTGGATAGTAATGGCCGGCGTCTAGTAATTGGTTAGGCATGGTAGAAAATTGCTCTAAAGAAAAGGTGGTGTCTCGGGGTGAGTCTATTTAACTCTTGATAAATGGCGTTTTTGTGGCACCGGCGCCACGGGCGCGCAAACCTGACCGGCTGATAAAAAACGCCGCAAAAAAATTGTTGCCAAATATGAAAAACTCGTGAAATTGCGTATTTTTACCAATGACAGGCCCCTGCCAGACTGCCATTATGGGTCCCATCATCAGATTCCCATCGCTTCGTTCTCATCATTCTTTGGAGTTACATCATGGCCCACCACGAGATTGAAGGCACAGCTCGCTACGTAGCTGACAGTATGTATAACGGCGACGCTAGAACAGCAGTTAATACACTGCGTGAAGAAGCCAATAATATGAACTCGAGGGAGTTTAGGTCGCTAATCAACCGTACATCTCAGTTAGACCCTAAAGGCGACGGAGTCGACCTTGAGATTGTTAATCAGCCTACAGGTCGTGATAATTGTGGCCGAATAATCAACGATCAAATAGTAGGCGTCGCTAAATACGACCGAGATGGTGATAGACATTTCTTCCCTGTAGCAAACCTGGGCAGCCTCGACCGCCGTGCCTCTTGCTCAGGCGACCAGTATTATCGAACTCCTCCATTTATGCCAGTACCACAACCAGGTATAGATCCTCGTTTTGATCGTCGCTTTCAGCCACCTGTACCTATGTATGATCCCCATATGCGCGACAGACCAATATTTAGAGGTTACCCCACACCACATCGTGGCGGCGGTATCACTATTAGTCCCGCTCCCGGCTTCAGGATTGATATCCCGCTAGGCAACTAAAGTCGGGATTTTGGCAACAAAGCTAAGCTTACAAAAGCCGTTACCTGATGGGTGGCGGCTTTTACTTTGATAATGTGTCACGCTTGCGAAAAAACTCTTTTAGCAGTGCCGCGCACTCATCCTCTAATATGCCGCCTAGAGTTTGTGGGGCGGGATAAATTCGGGCGCCAGTATATAGATTAAACTTCGAGCCCAGTGCCCCTGAGACAGGGTCATAGGCGCCAAATACAACTTTGGTAATGCGGCTTTGTAAAATAGCTTCAGCACACATGGGGCAGGGCTCCAGTGTGGTGTATAGGATAGTATCGCTCAGTCGCCAGTTATTATTTTGGGCTGTGGCCTGTCTGATTACCAGTATCTCGGCATGGGCGGTGGGGTCATGCGATTTTTCTTTTTGATTGTGAGCGCTGGCTAAAAGCTCTCCACTTGCACTGACCAGGCAGGCGCCCACTGGGATGTCGTCCCCAGATTGCTTTGCTATATGGATGGCTTTTTGCATCCAGGCTTTGTCTATTTCAAGGTCTGGCGGCATCTAAAAAATCTTTTTGCATTTTATCTATTTTTTTGTCGAGAAATTTTGGGACCAGTATATAAGCATTCACAAGCAAGCGGAAGGAACCGGTCGCAGGGGTGTAGCCGGAACCACAAAAAAACCGCTGATCGAATCTGATAGGGGTGTTGGATTTGATCATTAGAGAAAGAAAGCGCAAGTGAGACACAACAACCAAAGGAGAAAGAATAGTTTACTAATTTTCTTAGATGTTCTAAAAGCGAAGAGAGACCCGAGAGGGTCTCTCTTGCTATTTGTACCAGCAGAGAAAAGTTAGCTTGCACCTGGAGAAGATGCGATTTTGGACTGGGGCTATTGCGGCGTGGGTGTGACTACTGGCTTACTGCCTTTTGAATAATCGATAGTGTAGTCACCTTTGTTTTGAGTTTCGATTGTTTTTTGAGCGCCTTCGCCTTTTGTATAGGCAGTGGTACTGTCATATCCATAAGTGTTGCCGTCTTTGCTCGTATAGTCCCTGCCCTTTGTGGCAGTGCCAGTGCCTGTGGTGGCATCGTAGTTATTGGTTTTGTAGCCACTGGCGCTTGCTCCGCTGGCGCTCGTGGCATTAAAGTCTCGATTGGCGCTGCCGCCTACTCCATTTTGATATTGCCAGTTGCTGTTGCGACTGGCAGCGCCGCCGTTTGCCGTAGTGCCATTAAACTGGCTGGCATGCGCGCCTCCTACTCCATTTTGCCAGGCTGTGGCGCCGCCCCGCTGCCAGGCACCCCCTGCTGCTGTTTGTCCTTGTGAGCCTGAGGCATGGATACCGCCCACCCCTGGCATATAGGCTGTACCACCAGCTGTAGCCGCTGTGCCGCCGTTTGGTCCTGTGTATGAGCCACCGCGCAGCCCCAGGCGTCCGCCATTTGTTCCAGCAGCACGCAGACCCATGCGTTGCCCGTATTGACCCTGGCTGTTATAGCCCACAGCAGTACCGCGACTGCCAGCAAAACGCGCTCTTTGAGCCTGCGCTGGCTGGCATAGGGGCAGGACACTGGTTATTAGTGTGAGAGCAATCAAAACTCTTACTACTTTATTTTGCATATTTACCTCAAATTTTCTGGACGCACTTCAAAACACCAGTACGGCGCGCTTCTAAAAAAGTTTCAGTGATTTTGCAAAAAATTTGTCTAACTCTGTCCAAAAAATATCTCTTGCGCATATAAACCAACGTGAGCAAGAGTGAAGTGAATCAGGAAGCAGGGGTGTAGCCTGAAGCACAAATTGAGCAATCAAGGATCTCCAATACTCACAGGATAAAGACAGTAGGGGTGCTGTCCAGTCCAGAGAGGCTAACTAATAAGGAGTAAGTACTAAACAATTCAATTTTTCTTTATTACGCAATGCGGCTAGTTAAGCTAGAGGAGAGACTGTAAAGTCTCTCTTTCGCTTTGTAGGGGGGTTTATTGGGTCATCAGTTGTTTTAAATCAATTGCATGGAGTGTACTACCAGTGCTGCTTGCGCTGCGCAAGACCCTGCGGATAAATGAGTCATGTGGGTAGCGAGATCTAAAGTATGGCAAGTTGCCGATGATAATTAGTTTTTGGCGAGTGCGTGTGATTGCTACGTTGATAAGCAGGTCTGGGCGCCAGCCGTGTTTTGTAGGGTCGTTAAAAGAGATATCGGGAGTGGTGGCACACTCTGTGAGATCTAGCAAAAGCAAATCGACTTCATTGCCCTGGAAGCTATGAATAGTGTCAATTGTCAGCTTTTGCTTGTCTCTTTTGGCTGCATGGCACTGCTCTGTGAGTAGTTCTTTCCACTTCCGGCGCACTAGCTGAGTCTGTCTTTTAAACGGGCTGGTGTAGCCGATTGTAAGTTTTTCTGTAAGCCCTTGCTCGAGCAGATTGTTGAGTATCTGGAGACTGAGTGTTGAGTTGTAGCGATTAAAGCGCGGGATCGCTTTGTAATCATGGTCGTTTAAAATTGTGGTTGTATCTATCAGTGTCACTGAGTTTGCATCAAACAGTGGTGACTGATGGCGGTAAATTAATTGCTCCGTACTCTCATCGTTTAAGAGCATGCCTTGATAAAAAACTTGATTGGCAATTGTGGCAATTTGCGGATGCATACGGTATTGAGTGCGCAGTGGTGCTAGATATTTGCAGGCAAGGGCGCTTTTTACTGTAGATAGATGCAGTTGATCAAAAATACTGCGTTGTAGCCACTTTGTTGCTAGAGGGCTCCTGCCTTTGCCTATTGGCGGCAGTTGGATAAAGTCACCCACTAAAGTAATAGCCAGTTTGGTGTGACGCGCGATTGCATACAGGTGTGGGAGAGAGGCAGTACTGGCCTCGTCTACGATGACGACATCATAGCCCCATTTTTGGATTGACTCGTTGGTTGTCGCTGAGTAACAAGTTATGGCTATCAGTCTGGCGTTTTCCAGGACTTCGGCATAAGTCAATCTTGCTTTGCGATTTTTTTTGTTGCTAGAGTCTGACTGGCTGCTTGCATTTTTGTCCCGGCAAAAATGATTGACCCGTGCCACTTTGGGATACTGCTGTTCTAGTGCACGTCCATTTGCTCGCATGCGCAGTAGCCTGTAGTCATCATAGTAGGAGGTGTCGACCAGACGCTCACAGATTGCTTGCATAGCAACATCGACAGCGGCGTTAGAGTTGGATACCAGTAGGACTTTGCGTCCAGCTTGCAAATGTTTGATTGCGAGCATAGCCAGGGCATGGGTTTTGCCTGTACCTGGTGGTCCCCAGATTAGAGACAGGGAGCGGTGCATTGCCATTTGCACAGCGTCTTTTTGATATTGATTGAGGGCGGCAAAATGGCTGGCAATTTTGCTGTCGTCTTTTGTCAGTGTGCTGTTTGCCAGGGACTCGCCGATATTACTATGATGATTATTATTGTTAGGCGCTGACATTTGGGTTTGCGCTGATGGACTAAGTAGTGGCACGCTGACGCCATTAAAGAGCTGTTCTGCCATGTTGAGCACAGTGATTTTGTTTTTGTCTGTTTTGCGATTGCTGTATTCGCTATAGATATTGTCGTAGCAATTGCGAATTGTCTTGAGTAGTTTGGCGTGTTCAATTTTTAGTGTCGCCTGCTCCAGACACTCTGGCAGTGGCGCGCCCGTGATTATTACTGTAATTGTTGAGCTGTCATCTTGATCATCTTCAGGGAACGAATCTTCAGTCTCGCGATTTTCTCTGTATTCGTCTTCGTTGCTTTCGATTACTTTAACCGTGGCAGTACCTCGTCTCCAGGTACATTCATGGCTTTGTCCGTCAACAATGATGCAATTATCGCGAGAGCCTTTGATGATAATTTTGGGCTCAATCCTAAATTGATAGTAGTAACGCCTGGCTGTTTGTTTTACCAGTTTGCCCATAGTCAGGCTTATATCCTGGTTTTCCAGCTCTTCTATATGATTTATCTCATCGGTTAATGCCAGGATTATTTCGGTAATCCTGTCTAACTCGCTGTTTGTCTGATTAAATGCTTGCATTGTCGACCTCTATAATTTGTCTGTCCGCGCAAAAGCGTTGACTGATCAATAAGGCCGCCATGTCGCCAAAAAAAGGTGTAACCGGACCTTGACAGATGTATAGTTTGGTCATGTCAGATCCTTACTCAATCCTTACCAGTGCAATCAGTCACAGACCCTACCCGCTGGCGGAGGGGCCCTGGGTGATGCGTCAGACCTGGTCCAATCTTTTGTTTGCGCACTGGTCTGTGCCAGTCCCACTTGTGCGGCAGCTCGTGCCTGAGATGCTTGAGCTTGACTTGTTTGAGGGGCAGGCCTATGTCGGTGTGGTGCCCTTTGAAATGCACCATGTTGCGCCGCGCCATCTACCGCCAGTGCCCTGGCTGTCTTATTTTCCCGAGCTTAATGTGCGACTTTATGTGCGCTACAGAGATCAGCCGGGCGTTTACTTCCTCAGTCTTGATGCCGGTAACTCGGTTGCTGTCTGGGTAGCACGTACCCTCTATCATTTGCCTTATTACAACGCCTCTATGCGCTCCACTCAGATGGACCAGGGCGTTAAATATGTCAGCGATAGACGCGATAGCAATGGTCAGGACTGTGGTTTTGAGGCTTTTTATAGACCAGTGGGGGATGTCTTTGCCAGTCAAAAGGGGACGTTAGAGCACTTTTTGACAGAGCGCTATTGTCTTTATACTACCTGGGCTGGTGCGCTCTATCGAGGTGAAATTCACCACCTGCCCTGGCCTCTGCAGAGAGCCTATGCTGAGTTTGGGCGCAATAATATGACCGCGCCTTTTGATATGACTCTTGAGGGTGAGCCACATCTGTTGTTTGCCAGATCTATAGATACTATCGAGTGGCCAATCGCGCTGGTCGCTCGTTAAATACTACGGTTAGATAGATAGCTAGCTGGGGTTTTGAAATGGCTTTTGACGCTAGGCATCTTGCTCAGCGGCAGGTTGGGAGCGATAGCAACTTGAGCACTATCTGTGTCGTAACCTGCCAATCGATTAAATAATCTATCCAGTGCGCGGCCAACAAACCAGCTGACTGCCAGGAGTAACATAATGATTGTGATTGCCATGGGTGATACCTCCGCCGACATTACCATTAAGCACCCTTGGCCCTAAAGGAGGCGTCAAGGAATCAGGCGTATGACATCAAGATTGCATAAAAGCCAGTAAGTTTTACTGTATCTGCCCCTGTTGGCGGGATTGCGCGCTTTGTTTTGATGCGTCTTTACGTTTTCTTGATGGGGATATCTGCTTTTTTGATGTCGCCTTGACTCTTGCGGGTGTTAGATCACTGTGTATTCACATGATCATCTTTATAAATCGCGGTGTCCCATGCATGACTTAGTATTTTTTGCTTTGATAGCTGTTTTGACCCTTTCGTCTGTGGCGTTGATTGAGTTGTGCGGGCGGCTGATGCCAGCTGGCCTGGCAAACGCTAAACGTCCTGATTCAGGCATTTAATTAGGCAATTTTATGACAACTATTTATCTGGCCAGCGCTGTTATCGCGGTCCTTCTTATGGTTTACCTGATGGTCGCCCTCCTTTTACCTGAGCGCTTTTCATGAACTCTAGTCAATACTTGCAAATCGGTATCTATCTCTTTGTGTTGGTAGCGTGTGTGGTGCCACTCGGTAACTATATGGCCGCTATCTATACCGACAAAATAGCTGCGCCTGGCTCCCGTATGGCGGGTCTTGAGGCGCTTATATACAGGCTCTGTCGCGTCGATAGTAGCCTTGATATGAATTGGAAAACATATGCATTTGCCATGCTCATCTTTAATACGATCGGTTTGCTCTTTGTCTATCTACTGCAAAGAGTGCAGGCGCTTGTAGTGGGACTGCCCGGTCTGCCTGCCAATATTTTTAACCCGCAAGGTCTGGGTGGAGTGGCTCCTGACCAGGCTTTCAACACAGCTGTCAGTTTTGCTACCAATACTAATTGGCAAAGTTATGGTGGCGAAACCACCATGTCATATCTGACTCAGATGCTTGCTTTGACTGTGCAAAACTTTGTCTCTGCTGCCACCGGCATGGCTGTGCTAGCGGCTCTTATCAGAGCTTTTGCCAGAGAAAGCGAACATGGTATCGGTAATTTTTGGCGAGATATGACGCGTAGTGTGATCTATATACTCTTGCCAATGTCTTTTGTCCTGGCTATTTTACTGGTCGGTCAGGGTGTGGTGCAGACTTTTGCTCCCTACGCTACATATGAGCCTCTTGATAGACCTGCTGTTGTTGCTGACAGCGCAAACAGTGGTGCTGCCGCTAGTAGTGCTAGTGCTGGGCCTGCTCCAGCTTACAAAATCGCCCTGGGTCCGGTGGCATCGCAAGTCGCCATCAAACAACTGGGTACAAACGGCGGGGGCTTTTTTAACGTCAACTCCAGCCATCCCTTTGAAAATCCTACTCCTTTTGCCAATCTCCTTGAGATGCTGGCGATTTTGATAATCCCTGCTGCACTCTGTCAAACATTTGGCAAAATGGTTGGTAGACCAAAACAAGGTCTGGCACTTTTACTCAGTATGCTGGTTTTATTTGGGGCTGGTCTGGCTATTTGTGTGACTAGTGAAGCAGCGGCTCTTTTGCCTCAGGCAAACTTGCCTCTCGTTGATGGTCAAACAGGAGGGCTTTTGCCAGCCAATATGGAGGGCAAAGAGGTGCGCTTTGGCATCGCTAACTCGGCACTCTGGGCGGTGGCAACTACAGCGGCGTCCAATGGCTCGGTTAACTCGATGCATGATAGCTTTAGCCCACTGGGTGGGCTTATACCCATGTTTATGATGCAACTGGGTGAGGTTGTCTTTGGTGGAGTCGGCTCAGGGCTGTATGGCTTGCTTGTCTTTGCCATCATTACTGTATTTATTGCCGGGCTTATGGTGGGACGCACGCCTGAGTTTCTCTCCAAAAAGATTGAGAGTTTTGAGATCAAAATGTGCTCTCTGGTCATACTGTTTCCACCCATGGTGGTCTTGCTTGGTACAGCCCTGGCTTGTATTTGTCAGGCTGGACAAAGCGCTGTGCTCAATAGCGGACCGCATGCCTTTAGCGAAATACTCTATGCTTTTTCTTCGGCCGGTAACAACAATGGCAGCGCCTTTGCTGGACTGAGCGCTAATTCACTCTTTTACAATACAGCCCTTGGTATTGCTATGTATGTGGCTCGTTACTGGCTCACCATACCGGTCCTGGCTATGGCAGGTACTCTGGTCACCAAAAAACGCGCACCGCTCTCACCAGGCACTATGCCTACAGACAATCTACTTTTTGTCACACTACTTGTGGGTGTGGTGCTTATTTTTGGCGGTCTGACCTTTGTGCCAGCGCTGGCTCTGGGCCCCATTGTTGAACACTTACTTATGACAGGCGGAAAATGAACAAGTCTAGTATCAAGGCTTTGCCAAAAGAGGCTAGAGCCAGTTTGTCCGGCACACAGTCGCCGTCATTATTTCAAGCAAGCATATTGGTGCCAGCCTGTGTAGACTCTCTGCGCAAGCTCGATCCCCGGGTGCAGTTGCGCAATCCCGTGATGTTTGTGGTGGAGCTTGGTAGTGTTGTCACCACACTATTGTTTGTCCTTGCTCTTACAGGTAAAGGCGAATCCTCAATCTGGTTTGTCTTTGCTATTGCTCTCTGGCTCTGGTTTACAGTAGTCTTTGCCAACTTTGCCGAATCCATGGCTGAAGGTCGTGGTAAGGCTCAGGCCGCATCGCTTAAACAAGCTCGTAAAGATGTGGCGGCCCACAAACTGGTGGGTTTTAACGGTGGTGATCAGTCTAAATTTGCCGACGTAATTAAAAACGGACAGATAGACAAACAGCATGTACAGCAAATCTCAAGCAATGATTTGAGACGGGGCGATTATGTCATAGTGGTGGCCGGCGAGGTCATCCCCTGTGATGGCGAGGTGTTGCAAGGCATTGCCTCAGTGGACGAAAGTGCCATAACAGGCGAAAGTGCTCCTGTTATTAGAGAAGGTGGCGGCGATCGTAGTGCCGTTACTGGCGGTACTACTGTGCTATCAGATTGGCTCGTAGTCAAAATCACCAGTGAGCCCGGTGAGACCTTTTTGGACCGCATGATTGCCATGGTAGAGGGTGCTAAAAGACAGCGCACCCCTAACGAAATCGCCCTCAGTATACTTTTGACAGCGCTCACCCTGGTGTTTTTGCTGGTTACTTTTACTCTTTATCCTTTTGCCACATTTAGTGTCAAATTGGCTGGTCAGGGGCAACCTATAACACTGACTGTGCTGGTGGCACTGCTTGTCTGTCTCATCCCTACGACCATTGGTGGATTGCTTTCGGCAATTGGTATTGCCGGTATGGACCGATTGATTAAAGCTAACGTAATCGCCATGTCTGGGCGCGCTGTCGAGGCTGCTGGCGATGTCGATATGCTCCTCTTGGATAAGACTGGCACAATTACTCTAGGCAATAGACAGGCGGCGGCATTTATACCTGCCCCGGGAGTGACTGCCGAAGCCCTCGGCGATGCTGCTCAGATTGCCTCTCTTTCCGATGAGACTCCCGAAGGTCGCAGCATAGTAGTCCTGGCTAAGCAGCTCTTTGACTTGAGAGAGCGCAATATCGAAGAGTTGGGTGCTAAGTTTGTCGCTTTTACTGCTCAGACAAGGATGTCTGGTGCGGATCTCGGTAGTCGCGAAATCCGCAAAGGTGCATATGATGCTATTGACCGTTATATCCAATCTAGAGGCAAAGTCATGCCTGCCGGTGTGCAGGAAGCCGCCGAGAAAGTGGCAAAAGAAGGCGGTACGCCTCTGCTAGTGGCAGACGATGGTGTCGTGCTCGGTGTAGTGCAGCTTAAAGATATCGTCAAAGGTGGCATCAAAGAGCGCTTTGCTGAGCTCAGAGCTATGGGTATCAAGACAGTGATGATCACTGGTGACAACCCGCTAACGGCAGCAGCTATTGCCGCCGAAGCCGGTGTTGATGATTATCTAGCTGAGGCTACACCGGAAGACAAACTGGAGCTTATAAAAAAGGCACAGGCTGGTGGCCGTCTGGTGGCAATGACTGGAGATGGCACCAATGATGCACCTGCTCTAGCGCAAGCCGATGTGGCTGTGGCTATGAATACAGGCACACAAGCCGCTAAAGAAGCCTGCAATATGGTGGATCTAGATAGCAGTCCCACCAAGCTCATTGCCATTGTCGAAATTGGTAAACAGCTACTTATGACTCGTGGATCGCTCACCACATTTAGTATCGCTAACGATATTGCCAAATACTTTGCTATCATCCCAGCGGCATTTAGCACTACTTATCCTATCCTCGATAGACTCAATATTATGCGTCTGGCCAGTCCTGAGAGCGCAGTGCTTTCGGCTGTGATTTTTAATGCACTTGTCATCCTCATGCTCTTGCCACTTGCTCTCAAAGGCGTGCGCTACCGCCCTGTGGGAGCGGCAATACTTTTGCGCGACAACTTAATAATCTATGGTCTTGGTGGCGTGGTCGCGCCTTTTATCGGCATCAAACTTATCGATATGATTCTCGTCGCTCTGCATCTCGTTCAGGTATAGTCATGATTAATTCGCTTAATAGCAATTCCAATATCACTGCCACAAACTCCAGCGCTGTGCCCAAGCCCAATGGCTCTCTATTTGTGCAGGCTGGACTGATGTTTTTGACGATGACAGCCCTTACCGGTGTGCTCTATCCTCTGGCAGTGACTATGGTGGGGCAGGCTCTCTGTCCACAAGAGTCGCAGGGCTCTTTGATCAAAGCTGTCGGGGGCGAGCGTCTGATTGGCTCCGGGCTTTTGGGGCAAAATTTTACAGCGCCAAGATACTTTTGGGGACGCCCATCTGCTACTACTGTGCCTTATGACGCTGCTGCTTCTAGTGGCTCCAATCTAGCTAGCAGTAATCAATCTTTTGTTGATACTCTCAAAAAGCGCACCCAAGACTGGCGGCAAAGTGTGGGCAATGTCAATATACCGGTTGATCTGGTCACTGCCTCAAGCTCAGGGCTTGATCCTGATATAAGCCCGCAAGCAGCCTATATCCAGGCTGAGCGTGTAGCCAGGGAGCGTCATCTGGATTTGACTGAGGTCAAGAGTCTCATCAGCGGTCATATCCAGCCCCGGCAATTTGGCTTACTTGGCGAGCCGAGGGTAAACGTGTTAAAACTCAATCTCGCCCTGGACTCACTGACAGCTAACGCTAATTTGCCAGCTACGGACTCGCCCAAACCAAATGCTCGATGAAAGACCAGATCCTATAGAAGTATTGCTCCGCCTCAAAGATGAGGAAGCGCAGCAGGGTCGGGGGCGTCTCAAAATATTTTTTGGTTTTTCGGCTGGTGTCGGTAAGACCTACTCGATGTTACAGGCAGCAAGCAAGCTAAAACAGTCCGGTGTGGATGTGGTAGTTGGTTTTGTTGAGACCCACGGACGTGCTGAGACAGCTGGTTTGCTCAGTGACCTGGAAGTATTGCCGCGCGCCCAGCTGTCATATCGCGGCGGTCTGCGTGAAGAGTTTGATATCGACCTGGCCTTGACGCGCAAACCGGCACTACTCCTGGTGGATGAGTTGGCTCATACCAATATCCCTGGTAGTCGCCACGCCAAACGCTGGCAGGATGTGCAGGAGCTACTGGAGAACGGTATCGATGTATTTACCAGTCTCAATGTGCAACACATAGAGAGTCTCCATGATGTGGTCTGTCAAATTACCGGTGTGCATGTGCACGAGCGTGTGCCTGACTTAATCCTCGATGGGGCACTAGAAATCGAGCTGGTGGATTTGCCGCCAGACGAGCTGATCCAGCGCCTCAAAGACGGTAAAGTCTATCTGGGCGAAAAGGCCGCCGATGCCATGTCCAATTTTTTTCGCAAGGGCAATCTCATTGCCCTGCGTGAGCTGGCTTTGCGCTATACAGCTCAGCATGTCGAAAAGCAGATGCTTAAGTATCGTCAGTCGCACATGATCAAAGCCACCTGGCCAGCCACCGATAGTATCCTGGTTTGTGTCAGTGCCTCGCCATTATCGGTGCGTTTGGTGCGCGCTGCCAGACGCATGGCCGATGCTCTTAAAGCTAAATGGGTGGTGGCTTTTGTCGAGACACCATCGCATCACCGCCTCAGTGATGAAGACAAGGCTCGTATATTTAAGACTTTGCGATTGGCTGAAGAGCTTGGTGCCGAAGTGGCCGAACTGACTGACGAAAAGGTAGCGCCAGCTCTCACTCGTTATGCCAGACAGCACAATGTCTCCAAAATAATCATCGGTAAGACCCAGGCGCCTCGCTGGGTGGAGTTATACCGCGGCTCTCTGGTGGACGAAATCGTCAGACTCAGTGGTGATATCGATGTCTATGTAATCACCGGGGATGGTGCTGATACTTTGCCGCTTGGTCGTATCGAGTTTAAGCGCACTAGCTCTGCTGTTAACTATCTCAAAGCCAGTATTGTGGTTTTGACTGCTACGGCAGTGGCAGCGGGATTGGTCGGTTATCTTGAGACCTCTAATCTGGTCATGATCTATATCCTGGCAGTGGTCATTGTTTCGCTTAATTTTGGACGCGGTCCGGCTGTGCTTACTTCGTTTTTGAGTGTGGCTGTTTTTGACTTTTGTTTTGTGCCGCCCTTTTGG
The DNA here is from genome assembly GCA_016718315.1 of Candidatus Obscuribacter sp. Lineage (GTDB taxonomy): Bacteria > Cyanobacteriota > Vampirovibrionia > Obscuribacterales > Obscuribacteraceae > Obscuribacter. The sequence goes on from JADKDV010000004.1 coordinate 287,292, forward strand.
ACCTTTGCTGTGACTGATACTCAGTATCTTGTTACTTTTGCCGTCATGCTCACAATCGCTCTGGTAATAAGCACACTGACTACTAGAGTAAGGCAGCAAGCCGATGCCGCCCGCGATAAAGAGCGCCGTACTGCCTCGCTCTACAGCCTCAGTAAAGACCTCTCCAGCAGTCTCAATATGGAGGATCTGATCTCGCTTGGTCTCAAGCATGTCAGTGAATTATTTGAGTGCAAAGCAGCGCTTGCTGTCATAGATGGTGCTCACTCCAGTGTCCACAAAGGCAGCGGTGCTAGTGCTCTTGATACATTCGACCTGGGAGTGGCTAGCTGGGTATTTAAAAACAAACAACCGGCTGGTCTTGGGACTGCCACTTTGCCGGGTGCTGGTGCGCTTTATTTGCCCCTGATTGGCTCCAAAAAGTAATTGGCGTACTGGCTGTTTTGCCTGTGCTGGTGGATAAGTTTAATGCCCCTGAGCAGTTTCATTTGCTTGAGACTTTTGCCAACCAAATGGCAGTAGCCTGTGAGCGCGCCTCACTATCGCTCGAAAACGAGCAGTCGCGAGTCCTGGTCAAAACCGAGCAGTTGCGCAATAGCTTGCTAAGCTCAGTCTCTCACGACCTGCGCACACCGCTTGCCACTATTGCTGGTGCGGCAAGTAGTATCGTTGAGTCTTCCGGAGACTTTGGTGTTGATAGTTGTAAGGCTTTAGCTCGCGAAATTTACGATCAAGCTGCCCGGCTTAACAGGCTGGTGACTAATTTGCTCGATATGACAAGACTGCAATCTGGACAACTCAAACTCAATCAAAACTGGCTGCCCGCCGATGAAATCATCGGTAGTGCTCTCAGTGCTTTTGAGTCTGAGCTGTCTGGGAGAGCTGTCAAAATCGAGCTGGCGAGCGACTTGCCTCTGGTCTTTGTCGATGCAGTACTAATTCAGCAAGTGATGCTCAACTTATTAGAAAACGCCATAAAATACAGCCCGGCTGGCACGGCAATTGATATTGCTGCTACCAGTCCAGACAACGCCAGCGTCCTCTTTAGTGTCGCTGACCGTGGACCGGGAGTGAGTGAGGAGCACCGTTTGCGCATTTTTGACAAGTTTTATCGCAACAGCACCAGTCAGACTGGAGTGGGTCTGGGGCTGAGTATTTGCAGTGGCATTATCGAGGCGCATGATGGCAAAATCTGGGTAGATACGAGAGAGGGTGGTGGATCGGTGTTTAAGTTTTTGTTGCCTGCCCAAAATGATCTTTTGCCAGATGCTCAGCTGGAGAAGACTCAATGAATCCTGAAAAACCCAATGCTGATGGTTGTCTAGATCAATTTGCTCAGGACAGCGCTCGCAAAAAATTGGTCCTGGTGATCGAGGACGAAGCACCAATCAGACGCTTTTTAAAAATCACTCTGGAGGATCACGGTTATCAGTTTGCCGAAGCTATGACCGGTGAAGAAGGGCTGGCGACAGCGGCTTTAATCAATCCAGACCTGGTCATACTGGACCTCGGTCTACCCGATATGGATGGTCTGGCTGTCACAAAAAACTTACGTGAATGGACTGCCGTGCCCATACTTGTACTATCAGCACGCGGTCAGGAGCAAGATAAAGTCAATGCACTTGATTTTGGTGCCGATGATTATCTCACCAAGCCCTTTGGTGTTGGTGAGCTACTGGCGCGTATTCGTGTGGCGCTGAGGCGTCTGCCTAGTGCTCAGCAAATGCAGGAACAAACCACTCTGGAATTTGGCGAGATTAAAGTAGATCTGGTGCACCGTCGCGTCTTTGCCAGTGGCGAAGAAATCCATCTCACGCCAATTGAATACCGCTTGCTCACTGCTTTATGCAAGTATCAAGATAAAGTTTTGACCCACAATCATTTGCTCAAAGAAGTCTGGGGGCTGGAATACGAAAAAGAGTCGCATTATCTGCGAGTCTACATGGCTCAGTTGAGACGCAAGCTAGAAACTGATGCGGCCCATCCACGACATCTCATTACTGAGCCCGGAGTGGGCTACAGGCTGAAGAGTTAGTTGGCTTTAGAGATACTTTTTGCTTACGCCCAGGTCCATAGCAAATCTGTAGCCTATCAGTTTGTAGATTAGCTTGGCGGTGAGATAGTTGGGAGCGCCAATGCCTTTGATTGGGGTCAGTCCGGTGATATCGGCAGCTACTACATTTTTTTTGACACAAAGTACTTTGAGCAAGTTGAGTAGTTGATACCAGCCAATACCGCCTGGCTCAGGGCTATTTGTGGCGGGCATGATTGATGGGTCGAGGACACTCATATCGATTGAGAGCAGGACATTGTCGGAGAGGCTGTTGATGATTTCAGTGAGGTCCCATTTGGCTTGTGTGCGTGCCCAAAAAATATTGATATTGGGCTGCTCGTCTTCCATCCAAGCTACTTCCTGCCAGCTCACACTGCGCACACCTACTTGAGCAATAACAGGTTGCTTTAAGTTGGTATAGAGAGTAAAGCCAGTGGCGGAGCGGTCAAAGGGGTTGCCTTCCGCTTCGGTGTAGAGATCGGCGTGGGCACCGAGCATCAAAATTGAAAGGTCTGGATATTTATCCTGACAGGCATTGAGTGTGCCCAGGGTAATAGGTCTTTCGCCACCAATGACCACTGGAAATTTATCCATTTCGACAACGGGCTTAACAGCAGCGGTTAGCTCGCTAAAAGGTGTCTCAGTGTTTTCATCAACGGCTGCCATCTTGATAGGAGAGGCAGTGTGGACGCCAATCTTGTAGGGTTCAACCCAGAGTTCGTCGTCAAACAATTCCATTTTTTGACTGGCATCCATGATTGCTTTTGGCGCATCTTTGGAGCCTTTGACAGTGTTTTCGTAGGGCGCGGCAATGAGGACTGCTCTGGATTTGTCGTTTTGCGCATACTCGGCTTGCAAGCCAAAAAAGTTTTCGATTTTGGTGGTGGTTGGCATACGCTTCCTCTTAAATGTGCAAAATGGACCACTAAAGGCCTGTGACACCTCAGCGTTTATAGCATTTATTTGCTGTGCTTGGCATCCAGCGGGCGCTTTGCGAGACTTTGTTGGCTCAGGCTGGAGTTTGTCAAAGCTTCTGGGAGCGGGGGCGGCGATATTTGTCAGTAACACCCAATCCTGAACAATCTTGAGCAGATGCTAAACTCTGTGCATCTTTGTCGGAGTGTGTCGATTGTGGATGTAGTAAAAAAGCTGTTTAGCGCCAGTTGTGCCAGTAAAATAGGCCAGACCCTAGGCTTGATGTCAGTCTCGGTGGCACTTTCTGCAATTATTGGCCAGCCCGCCTATGCGCTTTTTTATGGTACTAATCAGCAAGCCGAGGCATACAAACATGAGGCTGACGCCTATGTAGAATCAGGCAATTATGACCAGGCAATCAATTATTACACTCAGGCAATTAACATGTTGCCCTCTGATGCTGTCCAGGGCAGAGCTGATACTTTTTACAACCGGGCTATTGCCAACGATGTAGCAGGGCATTTTGATAGTGCCACTCAGGATTGGACCTGGTCGCGAGATTATTATTTGAGAGCAGCTCAATACTCCTATGGCTCGGACGCGGCTGAGAGCGGGGTCAATATCGGATACGACAAACAACTTGGTGATCAGCTTGGCAATCTGGTGCGCTGGCGCGCAACAGTCAATCCCTACAGCGCCGACTATGAAGGAGATGCCGGGCCAATCAAACTGTGGGACCTGCGTAAAATGCCGCTTAAGGTGTTTATTGATGATAGTCAGGGGACTGGCTGGTCGCCAGACTTGCGTGAGCTTATCTGGCAGGCGGTCAATAGTTGGAGCGGTATTGCCGGCATACCGATTAGATTTCAGACCTGGAATAGTGCCGACGGTGCTCATTACATTATTACCCGTCCAGCCAATGCTGGGCAGATAGCGATTGGCTCAGGTGGCTATACCAGTGGCATTAACGATACTCCTTTAGCCAACGGGCAGCAGATGCTGGCTCAATCCAAGAGTCTATTGTCAAGCCCGGGCTATGACGGCAATAGTTACGGTCAAATCGACAAAAATAAACTCTACAATCTGGCTTTGCACGAGTGTGGACATGCCCTGGGACTGGGCGGGCATTCGCCTTCGGGTCTAGATATCATGTACTGGAAAGCACCTATTTTGCGTCTTAGCTCGCGCGATCAGGCAACAATGAGACGCATGTATCCGTCACGCTAAAATGTCGGCTAGAATAATCCACAGCTATGCATTGCTATAGCGCAAATTAGTAAAGAAAGGTGCAGGCACATGGGCGAGCAAAAAACAGGCCAGGTCCGGAAATCCACAGCCAGAGCTATATCTTTAGCGCTTTTGAGTTGTGCCTTTGTCCTGGGTAACAGCTGCTTAGCTGCTGATATGCAAAGCGGCATCAAAAAGTATCAAGCCAAGCAGTACCAGGCTGCGCTCAATGATTTTAAAGAAGTCGTCAAAGCCAATCCCTCTGACGCACTCTGTCACTATTACATGGCTCTCTGCAATCAATGTCTCGCTCGCATCGGCGAAGCCAAGCTGGAATATAAGAAAGTTACCGAGATTGGCCCGGCCAATCTCAAGGCCCAGGCTCAATCTGGACTAAGTCAACTAGAAAAAGTCAGTGTGCGCACCGGTGGCAACACCGGCTCTTCAGCCGTCGCTAGTGCCACTGACAGTACTGCTAGTGGTGCTGCTGGCTCTGCCACTGGCAATAGCCCGGTGGCGACCTCTGGTGCCAATGGTGCTGGTACTTACTCGCCTGCCATGGCTAAAGGCGGCAAAGATCCCGGCAAAGATCTGGCTGATGCCAAAAAATCGCTGCCAGCGATCAAGCAAATCATCATGTTTTATAGCGATTCCAGCCCTGGTAGTGCTTCCATGCAAGATACCTGGGACGAAGCCAAAGTTAAATACAAGACTATCGAGTTTACTCGTCTCAACGTTGCTGATAACTCCAACGCTGAGATGGTAGCTAAATACAGTGTCAATGCTTACCCCACCACAGTGATGATCGATCAACAGGGCAAGGCCGTCCTTAACCAGGCTGGTCCAATGATCGGTGAGGCATTTAGCTCAACTATCGACGGCTTGCTCAAAAAGAAATAGAGTCCGATTGCCCTGAGGTTGCTAGTTTCGAAAGGGCTATCAGCTGTGGTGTGTCGAACTCTAAATACTATACCATATAAGATATATTGGCAAAAAATCAAGCAGTCAAGACGGTCTTACCGACTGGCTACTTGATGGAGAATAGACCACGATTTGATTGCTCAAACCGTGGTCTTTAGTTGCTCCTGGCGAAATGCACTTAGCGATTCTTGCTCGACTCCAGGGACGACTTTGTCTGTCGCCTCTGGATAAGTCGGTGTTTACGAGCCTTTATCGCTCTGTGGTGTCAGAAGTGACCGCCACGGTATTCTTCGCCGTCGACATTGACACGCGAGGCAGCCACCGCCGGACGAGCCGGGGCGTCAAACCAGGCGGCTTTGATGTCGAGCACCGGTGTGTCCTTGGGATCGTTGATGATCTTGGACACCTTGTCGTCATCGCCGAATTCGATGCGCTGCTTCAGTTTGCCGGTGACTTTGTCGTAGCGGTAGTCGACGCGCAGCTTGCGGGTGGCGTTCTTGTGGAACTGCACCACTTCCAGCTTGCCGTTGTCGAACCACTCGTAGTGAGCGACGACGTTGTCTTTGCCGTTCTTGATCTCGATGCGACGCAGCGAGAAGACCGGCTGACCACTGGCATCGACCTTGCCCGATTGCGGTCCGAAGAAGCGCTCCACAGCCACTTCACCGCTATTGTCGTAGTCGATGAAGGTGCGTCCGTAGTCGCGGTATTCACGGAACTCGCTGAGCTTGGTGCCATCCAGGCGGTAGGTGATCAGATTGGCGCTACGCGGGCTGACCGAGGAGGTCTCGCGCGGCTTGTCGGTGCCAGGGTAGTTGTAGGTCACCGAGTAGTTACCAAACGAGCGCGACTCCTGCCAGTTGACCGTGGTACCGTCCTCGGCAAAGTGGCGGGCATCGAAGTAGGTCTCGGTGTCCGGCGACGGGTACTTGAAGCTGACGTCGGCGGTACCGTCAGGACGGTTGAGTGTCTTGCCGATAAGTTGACCCTTGAGGTTGCGCACCTGGAGCTCGCTGACCTTGCCCAGAGGGCTGTAGAGAGCGAGGTTGTACTGCCAGGACTTGTCCTTCTCCAGATTGTTCTGGTAGAGCTGGCCTTCCTTGGTGAGCTTGCCTTCGGGGCTGAGGTAGCGTTCGGACTTGATGCCCAAACCGCTCTCGGCGAAGATACGCTCACTGTACAGGCTGCCGCGGGTCTGGCCTTTGGCGGCCGGGTAGAAGGTGCGCTCATAGGTGCGCCGATTTTCGCGGACATCCCAGAAGTGCACTTCCTGCGTGTAGCCATTGGCCAGCTCGACGATGTCGTTGGCGCTGCCGTCCGGGTTGTTGGTGCGCAGGCGGCGCAGCTCCTTTTTGTCAGCCGATGGCAGGAGCAGTTGAGGTCCGGACGTCTTGGCGATAAAATCGACATTGGTGCCGGCATCGAAGAATCCAGTCAGGCTTGCGGTGGCAAGACCGACTACGGCTATCAGTGCAGCGGTGGCTGCGATGACATGCTTCTTTTGCATGGTCATCTCCTTTCGATAGAGGTTGCGTGATAGTTAAAGGCCTTGAGCACACTTCACTTACGCATAACAGACTCAACGGAATCCCTACCACATCAGACTTTTGACCACACCTTGCTTGAGGCGATACCTATCCTTGCCTTAGCGCAAAGGGATGGGGTGGTCCAATCTGGGGTGGGGTTGTTGTTTTAGTCTTTTGTTTGATTTGTCCGTGTGAGTTATGAAATATGTGCTTACTAAAAGAGATATCAAGAGCTCCTGATCATACTCAACTAAACTTATACACATATGGCTTAGCGCTAGCTCTGCTGAAGTTAGCGCAGCTCGCCAGGTGGGCGTTTGCGGCTGTGGAGTAAGCGACTGGCGATGCTTGCGCTAGTCAGTGAGAGTCAATGCCAATTGGTCTGCTTGTGAGTTAAAAGCCAAATGCTTCAGCTTGCTTGCGCAGCTCCACCACCAGGTCATCCATCGAGGCAAAACGTTTATCTGGTTCTTTTTGCAGACACCTGAAGAGTATCGACTCCAGCGATTGAGGACGGTCGATATGCTGGTTTACAGTGCTTGGTTGTTTGGGCATTTCGTTTACGTGTTTAAAAATCACCTGCACCGAATTTTCGCCAATAAAGGGCGAAACTCCGCAAAGTGCCTCATACATGACACAGCCCAGTGAATAAATGTCGGTGCGAGGGTCAAGCTTGGCGCCCATGCACTGCTCTGGACTCATAAATAGCGGGCTGCCTAAAACATCGCCGGTGCGAGTCAGAGCCATGGCTCCTTCGGTTTCTTCGCCGACCATTTTGGCAATACCAAAGTCGACGATTTTGACCAGGTCTTGCTTGTTGTCGTCCATGGTCAAGATAATATTGCTGGGCTTGATGTCGCGGTGTACAACACCCTTGCGGTGGGCGTGAGCCAGTGCATCAGCAGTTTGCATAAAGAGCGGAATGACGCGAGCCGTGGGCAGCGCCCCAGTGTTTTTAATAACACTTTCCAGACTGGGTCCATCGAGCCATTCCATGACCAGATAGGCAATGTGGTTTTCGGTGATACCAAAATCGTGCACAGTAACAATGCTGGGATGTTTGAGTGTGCTGGCTGCCCGCGCTTCTTGCTCAAAGCGGTGGAGATAGCTTTGATTGCGCGCTAAATGGGGATGCAAGACTTTGATGGCCAGTTGGGCATTGGTTAATTTGTGGCGGGCCTTAAAAATCACACCCATGCCGCCTTCACCCAGTTGCGAGATAATCTCGTAGCGCTCAGGCAGATCGATAAAATCTTGCAGAGGGCGATTATCAAAGGGATTGAGCTTTTGTCCGCCCTTGTCCTGACTGGCGTTGATGACCCGAGTCTTGTCTGCATTGGTGAGGTTTTCGGGGATTACTGTAATGGCACTGCCGCTGTCGGGCAAATTGAGTTTTAAGCCAGCCTGGTTGATTGTGCCCTTTACTGTGACACTGACTGGCTCAACAGCCAGATAGCGGTTAACCAGTCTTTTGGCCAGCACGGCTACAGTCAAGGCCAGGTCGGCAGGCAGTTCACCATCAGCAAAACGCTCATATCTAAAATGGGCGTAGTTAAGTCTGCGCAAATCCAAAATGCAGTCCCACAGGGCATCGAGTGATTCTTTGTGACCTTTGCGCATAGGGATATTAAACTCTCTGGCTTTGGGCAAGCTTTTCCAGAGGGCAAGCAAATCGACAGTGACACAGCCAACTAAAGCTAAAGCAAAAAAGCCCAGGGCTAAATAGCCGTTGGCGGCCAGTGTTTCAAATATTGTTTTGCTCCAGGCAAAAATGCCACCAAATTGACTACCATTGATAGCAATGTGGTCGATAACAGCAATGGTAAAGCCAGACAGTGCCACAGGGATTGCGATTTTTTTGTTGTGTCGGTACATCAGGGCAATACCAAGAGTCCCGGTGGTCATGGCCGCCCAGATGGCATGACCGGAGATGACGCGCCCATTGACCAGCTCAGCGGCTGGGATAAAGACTGATAGATTGTTGAGGCTTTTTTGTGCAGCATGAGTAAAAGCGTCTTCTACTATGGCAAAACCAGCTCCACAAGCGGCACCCATTAAAAGCAAATCAGTAGCGCCAAGAGTCCAGCTGCTAAATTTGCGGCCGCGCCAGAGCAAAATCAGCACAGGCAAACACTTTGCTAATTCTTCCAGAGGCACTGTCAAAAGTGGTTTAAAAGGAGAATCACCCAGGACTTTGACAATGGGCACAGCAAAAGCCAGGTCCAGCCCCATAAAGAGCCCGCCAGCAAAAAAGCAGATAGCCAGTTTGTGCAATGGCACAGCCCTTACTGCACTGGCTGCCACAATCAATACCAACAAAAATGAGATGTTAAAGGCAATCCAGGCGATGGCCGGCACACCAGTCATCAGTAGTGTGGGTAAAAGCCAGAGCGCGGCTCCCACCAGTAGTACTAGATGGCGCACCTGGACCCGGCTGTTGCCCAGCGGGATGGTACCCCATGTGGTGGCACGCTCGACGAGATCAGCCTTCACTTGCTTTGATCTCCTCCTGGCCCTTTGATATTTGGTGGCTTTTTGAGCCTGCTGGGATTAGCATCAGCATTGCTTGCTGGTTTGCCTTTACCTGGACTACCAGGGCTTTTGAGCCTGGCTATGGATGGTTTGTCGGCGGCATTTTGCCCTTGAGACTGAGGCTCTTTATCGACTTTTGTCTCTGGCCCGTCACTGTGTGCTGAGGCAAACTGATCAAAGGCTGTCAAACAAAGAGCAGGACCTGGTTGACCGCGCAAGCCAGCAATTAGATTTTTTAGTCCGTTGGGGTTTTCTTTGCGGGCGTCATTGAGTTGGTCAAATGCCAGCACATATTTGGACTGCAATGCTTCGGCATCACGCGGATAGTCCTCAGGTAAGCTATCGCGTTTGAGGCGGGCTACTCCAGCCAGCAAAGACACTGCTGCCAGACCAGCGGCCATGGCACAAAGTACACTGATGGCTGCGCCATTACCGACTGTGGTAGCGAGGTCATGCAAATTGTCCACGGATAATCCTCGGATAATCGCCAGTAATTGATAAAAAAAACGGGTAAAAATTGGACCGGTGGGCTACCTGAAGTGCCTAGTCTAACACTCTAATGCCTCTTGTAATGTCATAGAGGCATGACAGCCGGTCTTGCCCTGATTTTTTGAGCGGTAGCACGATCTTTATTGGCCAGCTCTTTTTGTCCGGTCTTTTCGTAGAGTTCGGCTCGTGCTTCGTAGGCATCCCGGGAGTCGTTTGGACCGTTATTGATGGACTCGTTAAAGTCAGCCAGAGCTTCCTTAAACTTACCCATGCGCAAGTACTCTTTGCCTCTAAACAAAATTGTCTCATCGTCCAGGGGATTTGCTTGGAGTATTTGATTGTAGACTGCAATCGCTTTGACATGGTCACCAGCTTTGCTAAAGAGACGCGCTCTCAAATAGAGGGCCCGTCCACAATTAGGTTCAATGGTGAGGATTTTGGCGGTTTCTTCCAGCGCTTCTTTTTCTCTACCGAGAGTGACAAATATGTCAGCTCGCGCGAGATGGAAGGTTTTTTCACGGGGATTTAGAGCTATTGCTTGATTTAGATCGGCCAGAGCCTGCGTATCTTGCTTGAGCATTTGGTAGAGCGCAGCTCTTTTAAAATAGCGGTGTGAGCTGGTGGGGTCTTGTTTGATATTCAAACCGGCATATTCAATCGCTTTTTTATAGTCTTTTTGAACAGTAGAGACCATTATCAAAAAATCGTAAGCTTTATCGACTTTGGGGTCTAGTTTTAGAGCGGTATTTAGCTCTTTAACGCCACTTTTGTAGTCATCGATGTAGTAATAATATTGAGCCATAATGACATGGGCCCTAGCGTTTTTGTCATCGCATTGTAGCGCCTTGACGGCCATGGCATGTCCTGTTTCGGCATCGCCTATGTGCGCTGCGATTTCGCCTTTATTGCAATAGGCCTTACTTGATTTTGGATCTGCTTCTATGGCTTTGTCAGCCAGGGCAAAGGCTTCTTTGTATTTTTTCTTCTCAAACAAAATGTGACTTTGTGCTATCAGCCTGTCGCAGGCGCTGAGCGGCACTGCCTTTTGCTCTTGTGAGGCGGCACCAGCTTTTGCTGCCGTGTTGAGCGGGGCTGCGGCTGCTAATGCTTGTGCGCATAAAGCAAATGTGATCAGGCAGAATACTTTTAGCTGAGTCTTTGTAACGCTACTATTATGAGGCAACTAACAGGCTCTCCAAAATGCGCTCGTAAATACGACTCAGTTTTTCCAGTTCTTCCACCTTAACACATTCATCTATCTTGTGGATTGTGGCATTGACTGGTCCAAGCTCAATGATTTCGCAGCCAGTAGTGGCGATAAAACGGCCATCTGAGGTACCGCCGGTGGTGCTCAGCTCGGCTTCCACTGCGCTTACTTCTTTGATGGCCAGTCTGGCCGCGTCAACTAGTTTGCCCGGGGGTGTAATAAATGGCATGCCTGACAGTCTAAAAGTAAGACCATAGTTGAGTTTGTGGCGGTCAAACAAGGCCCTTACTTTTTCTTCCAGTATGTGTGGTGTTACTTCCGGCGAAAAGCGGAAATTAAACAATATTTCCAGGTCGCCTGGTATGACATTGTCTGCACCAGTGCCGGAGTTTATGTTGGAAATTTGAAAACTGGTGGGCTGAAAAAATTCGTTGCCCTGATCAAAACTCATAGCTGTAAGCTCTGCTAGTGCCGGAGCAAAGAGATGGATAGGGTTTTTGGCCAGCTGGGGGTAGGCAATATGACCCTGCACTCCCTTAATAACGCCATGACCGGTGAGCGAGCCCCTTCTGCCGTTTTTGATTGTGTCACCCAGCACTGCCACTGAGCTTGGTTCGCCCACCAGGCAATAGTCGGGTAGCTCACCGCGTTGTTTGAGGACTTCTACTACACGTTTGGTGCCGTCCTGGGCTGCACCCTCTTCATCACTGGTGATGAGCAGAGCAATTGAGCCTTTATGGGCGGGAAAGGCTTTGATAAAGGCATAGATAGCCACCAGCATGCTGGCAATTGAGCCCTTCATATCAGCTGCACCGCGACCATAAAGATAGCCGTCTCTCACAGCTGGCTCAAAAGGATGGCTGGTCCAGCGGTCAATGGGACCAGTGGGCACAACATCGGTATGACCGGCAAAAACAAATAGCGGACCATCGGTGCCCCGGCGCGCCCAGAGATTCTGGACTTCACCAAATGGCAAGTATTCGCTGACAAAGCCCAGCTCTTCTAAAAATGAAGCAATCAACTGCTGGCAGTCTTCATCCCGGGGCGTTACCGATGGGCGCTTAATTAAAGCGCTGGCCATCGACAATACACTCATGGGATCAAAGCTTGGTTTAGACATCCCGCAAAAGCTCGTTAATACCTACTTTGGACCTGGTTTTATCATCTACTTGTTTGACTATGACGGCACAATAGAGGCTGTGGCTGCCATCTTTGGAGGGCAGGTTGCCAGCTACTACCACTGCTCCGCGAGGCACTCTGCCGTAAGTGATTTCTCCTGTGGCGCGGTTGAATATCTTAGTACTCATGCCCAGATAGACACCCATCGATATCACTGCGCCCTCTTCGACTATGACACCTTCGGCTACTTCTGAGCGGGCTCCAATAAAGCAATTGTCCTCGATGATAGTAGGTCTGCCCTGCAGTGGCTCCAGCACTCCACCGATACCGACACCACCAGAGAGGTGGACGTTTTTGCCGATTTGAGCACAGCTGCCCACCGTAGCCCAGGTGTCCACCATGGTGCCGCTATCGACGTAAGCTCCAATATTGACAAAAGAGGGCATCAGCACTACTCCGCTGCCGATAAAAGCACCGCGCCGCACTGCTGCTGGTGGCACCACTCGGTAACCGCCGGCTCTAAAATCAGCTTCGCCTTTGTCGCTAAACTTGGAGGCTACTTTGTCAAAATAGTTGGTATGACCGCCATCCATAACAAAATTATCCTGGATGCGAAAGGACAACAGTACGGCTTTTTTTAGCCATTCATTGACGACCCATTCTTGTTTGTCGCCACTAACCTGCTTTTGTGCTACACGTTCTATGCCGCTATCAAGCAGTGCCAGTGCTTCTTCTACAGCCGACTTGACTTTTGGTTCGACGTTTTGAGGTGTGATTGCAGCTCTCTCTTCAAAGGCTTGCTCGATTGTCTGGCGTAATTTTTCCATTGTTTCCTCTTTATACTCGGTCTTTTGCAAAATCTCTAATCCTCTCTGAGGCTGCCACACAGTCTTCTAATGTCGGTACCAGGGCTACTCGTACATAGCCATAGCCAGGTCCATGATTTGTGCCACTGTCCTCGCTGCTTCTTGCCAAAAAGCTGCCAGGCAGCACTGTTACATTGCTTGCCTCAAATAAATCTCGGGCAAATTCCTGATCGCAGCCCGGTGTTTTTAGCCAATAATAAAAGCCGCCAGCTGGGATGGTCAGTGCCTCTGCCAGGTTTGGAGCCTGTTTGAGGATATTGTAAGTGACTGCAAATTTTTGACGGTAGTAAGCACGATTGGCGATGACGTGGTTTTCGTCGAGCCATGCCTTGGTGCTGCCCACCTGAAAAGGCGGCGCCATAGCACAGCCGTGATAGGTGCGGTAAAGCTTAAAAGTAGTGATCAAGTCGCTATCACCAGCTACAAAACCAGAGCGCATCCCCGGTAGTGAGGAGCGTTTGGATAGACTATGGAAGGCCAGGCAGTTTTTAAAAGTGTCATTGCCCATTTTTTTTGCTGCTTGCAAAATGCCCCAGGGCGGAGCACTCTCATCAAAGTACAGCTCTGAATAACATTCATCGCTGGCGATAATAAAATCGTATTTGATTGCTTTGTCTATCAAATCTGTTAGCAATTCAGGACTGATTACAGCACCAGTCGGATTGCCTGGGCTGCAGATATACAGCAAAGTGCAGTTTTGCCAGTCGCTTTGTTTGACACTAGCAAAATCTGGCAAGCCATTGTCTGGGTTGATTTTTATAAAAGTAGGTGTGGCACCAGCTAGTAGTGCTGCCCCTTCGTATATTTGATAAAAGGGATTGGGCATCAATACCTGTGGCTTTGCTCCGCTTTTGCCGGCAAAACACTGGGCCACTGCAAAGAGCGCTTCTCTTGTGCCATTAACAGGTAATATATGCCGCTCACTATCAACAAGACCAGCCAGGTCAAAGCGCTTTGTCAGCCAGGATGCGATAGCCTGTCTTAGCTCCAGGCTCCCCGCTGTGAGCGGATAGCTCGATAGACCAGAGTTGGCTCCTGCTCCCAAGTTTTGTTTGATGGCGTCAAGGACAAAATCTGGGGCAGGATGCCGCGGCTCACCAATCGACATGACAATTGCTGTCAAATCAATAGGCGGCACCACACCAGCTTTGAGAGCGGCTAGCTTTTCAAAGGGGTATTGTTGCAGTTTTTCTAGCCCTGGATTCATTTGTCCTTGTAGTAGTCCATCAGTCGGCGTGCGGTTTCGGCAAGTATGGCCGAGCCCACATAAAGACCACTTTCGTTGAGATCAAAGTCAGGGCTATGATGACTTCTTGTCACATCTGTCATTTCAGCCCCGAGGAACATAAATGAACCCGGTACCTTTTCGGCAAACATAGAGAAGTCTTCAGACCAGGTCTTAGGTTGCACGGCAATGACGTTGTCTTTGCCAATCAAGTCAATGGCTGCCTGTCTCATCACTTCGGTGACTTCGGGATGATTAACTGTGCAAGGATAACCAAGCTCATAGCTAATCTGATAATCGCCGCCCATAACACGAGCAATAGAGCAGGCTCTATCAAGCTCTACCATGATTTGCTCGCGCACAGTCTGGCTAAATGTGCGGAAAGTGCCATCAAGAGTCACTGTCTCTGAAATTACATTGCCGCGAGTGCTGGAGCTATGAAAGGAGCCAATAGTGATAATGGCCGGCTCCAGAGCCGATACTCGCCTTGATACTATCTGTTGGATTGCTTGCACTACTTGAGCGCCCAGGACCACTGCGTCAATGGTTGTCTCGGGATAAGCACCGTGACCGCCTTTGCCAGTGATTGTGATGACAAAGCCGTCGCAAGCAGCCATGGCTGGTCCGGCGATGATACCGACTTTGCCCGCTGGCAGGCTGGCATCAGCGTGCAGACCGATGATAGCGGAGACACCGTCGAGAGCATCGTCTTCGAGCATACGCCAGGCGCCTGATTTGCCATCAGCATCAGTGGATTCTTCAGCCGGTTGCATCACCATGCGCACACGGCCTGGTAGTTCGCGTTCGGCTAGCATCTCGGCTGTGGCCAGTCCGCAAGCCATGTGGCCATCATGACCGCAGGCGTGCATTACTGTAGGGTTTTTGGAAATGTAGGCGTTGGGATTGATCTCGTCGATGGGCAGGGCGTCCATATCGGCTCTGATAGCGATGATTGGACCTTGCTTGCCGAGATTAGCCAGCACGCCGGTTTTGCCTACACCAGATTTGGTGGCATAACCATAGCTTTGCAATTTTTCGTCCATCAGCTTGGCTGTTTTGTGCTCGGCAAAACTCAGCTCAGGATATTGATGGAGATAGCGTCTCATCTCGATGAGCTTGTCTTCGAGAGATTTGGCGCGAGTCAAAAAGTGCCTGTCGACACCGGCTTGATTTGATGTGGTTGACATATTTACCGACTAAAATTGGTGTTACGCAAAAAAGTTTGGCTTGCTACCAGAGCTTGGTCTCCAGCTAGCAAATGCTTCTTCGACCACTGTGGCAGCGATTTTCAGACAAATTTGACTAATTGCCTGCACTTGTTCTTCGGTAAACTTCGCGTCGGTATCTTCCATAGCCTTGCGAATGACTCTTTCAGCTTCAGATTTGAGCATGACTTTCCTCGGGTTGGCATCATCCGATGCCGCCAGTAACAGGCAAAAAGTTTAGCGCGAATCTCAATCTAAAGGGCAATAAGTGAGCTATTTTGTAGCGGCAATTGCAAGTCTTAAGCTAAAGCAAGGCGGTCAAGCAGCTGAGCTATTTGCAAAAGCATGGACTTGGCTTGTCTTTTGACAAAGTGTTTGAGTCCATTTTTGGTTGTCAACGCTTTTAGATCAAAGGCTGTTCTTTTAGCCAGTGCTGCTCTTTCTTCGGCTCTGTACTGAGCCAGTCTTTCCATTTCTTCGCGGCGCTTTTCGAGTTCTTTGGCGCGCTTGTCCTGGACATTGCTGATGATGCTAAGCAGTACCGAAGGCTGACCGGCGCTGAGCATGCGGGTCCTGGCTGGAGGCAAGAGGCTGCGTCTGGCCGACTGGACTTCGTTTTTTTGACCGGTGGTGAGGCGCAAAGGCGCAGTGATAGCTGGTAATTTGTCGGAAGTAATGTGATTGCCTTCTTCGTCTTCGTCTGCGCAGGCACTTTGCATAGCAAGTGCGCGGGCTGTGCGCTTCAGTCTTACTATAGAGCTGTCGCCATACATATCTTGCAAGGTGGCATTGGTGCTTGTCAGTCCTGGTCTCAGCTCTACATGAAAACCAAAATCAGGAATATTAGCGGTGGGTGACTGCGCTAACTGGCGCTCAAGGCTCTGGACGAGACTGGTTTTGGTAAATTTCATCGACTGCTTACGACGACTTTTAAAATATCCGCTGGCTTCAGACAAGCTGATTTCTTCAGAAATTTTGACAGCGGTAGCTGGCAGTGAGCTCATTGAACTTACCTCTAAACTTTGTATGCAAGGGCCAAACTGGGGATTGAAAGACTCGGGTTGCCTGTGTCTATTGTTTGCCATCATGACATCGGTGGCTAAACGTTGTCAGCAGGTCTTGGTATCCTGGCGGTCTCTAAAGTCAGTCTGTACAAGACTTTTGCGCCAAATTTTTTTTGCTTTTAGTAGTCCATCAGATATTTTTCGGCATCAAGACTATCTGCAGAGTTAAAGACTCTATTGATATCGCTGACAAATTTGAGTCCTTTGGGCAGAGCAAAATCCTGCATGTTGATTTTGCTCTTGGCTAACTTTGAGGTAGTCAGATAGTTGTGAAGATCATCTGAGGCATCTGTGTAGACTACCTCCACCGCAAAGCCACCCTTGTTTAGAATGCCAAAAGTCTCTGCCAGTAAGAGGCTGACTGGCTCCGGGATACCTATCTCCTTTGTGACTTCGTAGCGGGCTGCCTTAATGGCGCCGTGTCTCGCGCGAGTTTTTAGATAGGCCTCAAGATACTGTTTGCTCTCTTTGGCCGGTGTTTGATAGACAGTGGTGTTTAAGTCGAATTTTTTTGATTTACCGCAAGCTGTTGAGACAATGCTCTGCACCGAACGTCCCGTGGTGAAGGTAACCTGGGGATGGAGATAGCCCTTAAATGTAGTCGGAGTAGCTTTGTAGCAAAGCAGGGTGTGGCGATTAAAAGTATAGGATTGCCAGGTGGGTGGCAGTGCCACCGTTGTCACATTGTTTTTGCGGTAGTCGTCGCGCAAACCACGGGCGCAGTAAGTGATCTGGTGATCGCCTGTGACCATGTGGTACTGGCTAATTTTATAGCCCTGGCAAAAGTCCGGGTTGGCAGTTTTGCCTGAGGTGGAAGCGGCTTTGGGTGAGGCTAAAGCCTGTTGGCCCTCCAGTAAAAGTGAGCAAATCAAGGCTAGGCAAAGGGCAAAAGCGCTCTCTTTCAAAATCTAGATCCTGTGGGAATTGCTGAGCTTTACCTATGATACCCAAACGAACCTGGTGGCTGCTGATAAATAGCACTAAAAAGAAAGAGGTCTTTACAGTCTTTCAGTTTATTTATTGAGAATAGTTCCTACCATTTTGTCATTTGTCAGTGTCTCGGATGTGCTTGATTGATGGGCGCCCAACCTCTCTTTGTATCGATAAATATGACTTATACACTTGTTGTTGAATGAACTTGCCTGTTGTCTGAAAGATTAAATCGATATTGCCTCTCTATTGCTTATGTAGTAGTATCGATTCATAGATGCAAGTGATTCTCAATAAGTTGCTGGGTTTGCATCTGTATTGTTGGTCTTCTGTGAGCGCTGTTGTATCTGTTAGATTGTTATTTGGTAGGGATTTTGGGGGTTTTGGTGATGCGGCGAGAGGAGTTGGCGGTAGTGCGGGCAACCCTCGATTGCGTGGAGGACGATCTCAATTGGCGTGAATTGCCGGCTGCTAATCTGACTCACTGGATTGGTGGATTTAGTCCCCAGAGCCTGGAGCGCTTGAGGCGTATCAATCAGTCCACCAGTGGTCCTGGTCATATCATCCTGGCACTTACATACGCCCTCAGCGATCAGTCCATCCGAGCTGTCAATCGACTGATTATTGGTCTCATGGTGGCTCGTCACAAAGCGGTGAGGCGCGGCTGTACTCGCACAGAGGCTAGGATTGAGGACAAACTCAAAGAGCTGCATCAGGCAATTAATCACATCGTCGGTCCACCGCCTCAAGGCGCCAATGATCTCTCGTGTAAGACAGTAAACAGACGAGCCAGAGCCAGTTGATTTGTGCTGGGTGCTCGTCGATCAGTGTCTGTCTATCGAGAATACTAAAACGCATAGTACAAAAATGGTTTTTGAATTTGTCTTGAGATGCTCTTGAGCAGGGCGGCTCGGCACCAGCATAGCCGGAGCAAAGCCGCCCTGTTACTCAGGCGATGCGTTCGACCCGGGTGGGCCCAGCGCGGTTGTAAAACTTGAAGCCGCGCTCCTGGCACTCAAACTGAGCGTTGTTGGCGAGCTTTTCGATGGCGGCGCAAAGCGCGACAGTGCGCTCTGAGACCTGACCATAAGCAGCACTGAGATACTGCCGCGGGTTCTGGCGCCAGTTAGCCAGTGTTTCTTTGAGGTCAAAGATTTCTGCCTGGTTGCTGAGCAGCTCCAGGTAAAAGCCTTCGGGCAGGTTGCGCCCATTGATTTGCTGCCGCAGCGCTGTGATTTGCTCAAACAGCACTTCAAACGACGGCAGTATCTGGGTCAGTGCTTCGACCCTGAGCGAGTAAGGACGGTCGGGCATGGCCGGAATTTGTCCGAACAGCGCTATCAGGTCTTCTGTCTCCTGGCGGTGCCGCTCGAGACGGTCGAAATATGCCGCCTTATCATCTCCCTCAAAAGTGTGGAGCACGATTTGACGAGCTTCCTCGACCATTTTGAGAGCCTGGGCAAGACGTCCGCGCGCCTGGCTCATCGGTCTGAAGATGCTATAGGTGCGGCGCACAGCTTTGAGATCGTCATCGCTGAGAACACTGTCGTGATCCGGCAGCGTATCGAGCAGGTCAAAGCTCTGCTTAAAAAAGGGCACTTCCACCTGCATGCTGCGCACTGTTTGCACAAGTGGCCTCAGTCCTTTCCACAGTTCCATGACCGTCTGATCATCGGCGCTCGAAGGCGTCGATTGCGCCAGAGTGTCTGCAGGTTTGGAGGGCTGGTTATTGTTCATTTTGTATCCTTCGCACTTCAGCCGGGACAGGCGGCTCAAGCTCTTTGGCAACAGTTGGCTTTGGCTCATTTTGCTGTTGCTGGTTGGCTTTTAGACAAATGACCTGGTCTTTGACCGACATCTGTCCAATCAACATCACTACCGGTATTGTTGCACTGACTAACTTTTGATTTGCCTGATGCTACCAGTCACAGTTAAGTGCCGGTGCATTTAGAAATGGCAAGGTGAATCAGTGCAGGGGTGGGGTTTAAAGGGGTGGTGGGAAATGTTGACAGCTTCAGACTAAACTCCAGGGTCTGGCTGTGGCAATGTATCTACCTGTCAAAGTGTTAATGACTCTGTCTATCGGTGCTCATGGTGCTCTCTGGCAAAGTGCCAATGTGCCAGCCGGGTGTGCTCTGCGGCTAGATCGTTGATACTTGCTAAGAGTGCTTTTATACTGCCCAATCCTGGCGCAGCTTGCGTTACCTCTCCAGCCATATCGTGGTGCTGAATACTGCTATTTCCTTGCGTGTTACTATCAATGTGCATATTATAAAATGTAGTAAGCAAAAAGAAAAAGATGAGAAACGGGGTTTGAACCCGCCTCTCATCAAGTAACTCAAAACACGAGGTGCTCCATCTGTGCGCTGCTTCTATGCTTCGATCTCAGGGAGCCACTTCAAAGAGCAGACGAGCGATGTTGTAGCTATCGTCTGCGCCCCGGTGCGGCAGTCCTTCAAACTTGAGCCCGACGCGCAGGAGCTTCTCTTCGAGTGAGACATTGCGGTAGACCCGCGTTGCCATCGAAAAGAGCACCGACACATTGAGCTCATCGTCACCAAAAGGCGACTTGAGACCAAACATCGCACATTGCCAGTCAACCATTTTGCGGTCGCCAGCGCTGTCCGATACCAGGAGGCGATTGAGGCTGCCGTACTTTTCAGTGAGGCGCCGAATCGCTTCTTCGAAGCTCATCCCCTGCTTGTTGAGAGCAGCTTCTGTCCAGCCGGTCAGCTCCGTGCAAAAGGGGCTTATCGAGGACATTGTCGGGATGATAGGCAGACTGCGCGTGGTGATGATGCGCCGTGTCATGAGGTCTACTGTTGTCAGACCGATCTCGATGATTTCTTGCCGCTCGCCATCAGGAAAGACTCCTCCTGGATAGCAGCTCATTTCGAGGTCGATGACGTTTGCGATATGGTTTTTCATAGTCTTCTTTCTGTTTTAGTGGTAGTTGATTTCTCCGTTTTGTTGCGGTTGTAAGCCGGTGAAGGAGGCAAGCTTGCGCCTGCCTCCTGCCGGATCGTTGCTGGTTGCCTTACTTGGCGGCAGCGCGCTGACGCAGGGTTTCCAGCATGGTGAACGCGTTCTTGCTCACCATCAGAGCGGCCTTGGACGCTTCCATCTTCTTCTCGCGCACGAGCTTGAGATAGGCGAGCGTCGCAGCCGCACCGACGTAGGGGGCGAAGAAGTGCCCCTTGTCGGTGGGGACGTCGGCCTTGTCGGCGACCAGGATGTCGGTGAGGATGTCCACCTTGTCCTGACGCTTCTGGGTCCACATCACCAGGTCGCCGCAGCTCTTGCCGTTCTGGCTCTTGAGCGGCGTGCGGATCAGCACCTTCGCCACCACCGGTGCCACCGCGATGATGTCCGCCACCGGGATTTCGATGGTCAGCTTGGACTTGGGGTCCGAGTTGCGGTAGGTCACCTTGGTGGGCAGCTCATCGCCGACGGCGAAGTCAGCGAGCTGACGCAGCTTCTTGGCGTCATCGGCAAAGCCGATTTCGTCGAGAGCCGCGGCAACGAAGTGCACCCGCACGTAGTCGACCGGATGCGGCTCGAACTCCAGAGCCGTGCTGCCATCCTTCTGCGGCACCAGCTCGAAGTGCGATTCCAGCCTCAGCAGGTTGCGCTTCTCCGAAACACGGCCATCCCGCACCATCATGGCCGGGAAGCTCATCACCATGTTTTCGCCGAAGGCACGCCCGTTGAAGAGCACGCCGCCGACATAGTCCGCGTCGATTTCGCCGATGCAGTCGGTGGCCAGCTTGGCCATCAGCTGCTCGGTGGGCAGGTTTTGCTTGCCCACCTTGATGGTCGGCGAGACAAACTTGAGCGTCCCGTCCTTGGCGGCCTTGAGGATGGCCTGACCGAGGTTGGCGACCTGCTCGTCCTCGAGCGAGATGGTGTCACTGAAGACGTCGTGGTAGACGTTGTGCCGTGCCTCGTGACCGAAGAGCGGCAGGTTGATGGGGATGATGTCCTGCATGTCGAAGGGCACCTGCACGGCATGCGCGCCGACAGGTCCACGAGCCCCCGGAATGGTCGCCAGCCCCGAACCGGTGAGACGGCCGAGGAAGACGTCGCCGACATGCTCTTCACCGCTCTTCAGAGCCGTGGGGTTGCCACTGCCTTCGAGATCGCCGCCCCAGTAGAGCTGGTGCGTCTGCTCGAAGAAGAAGGTGATGGCCCAGAGCAGCTTGGCGAATTCGCCGTCGCCGCCCATCTGGTCGAAGCAGTCGGTGTAGACGCGCAGGATGTAGATGATCTTGGCCAGCTCCTGGTCGAGCACCTCGATGGCCTTCTGCACCACGGCATGCACGGGCGCGCCGGGGTTTTGCTTGCCGATGCCATCGATCACCTGCGGCAGCGCCTTGCGATAGCTCGCTTCCAGCTTGGTGAGCTGGCTTTCGAGGCTGGTCACGACCGGCTGGTACTTGGCCGGCATGGTGGTGCGAGCCTTGTCCACCGAGTTGCGCAGGCGGCCGAAGCGCGAGTCGTAGAGGGCGTCGAACTGACGATTGATCATCAGCGCTTGCAGACCATCAGCTCCTTCGAGCATGACGCGGCCGTCCTCGTAGGTCTCGCGGGTCTCGCCGACCGGCACCACCTTGTTGACCTTGATCAGCTCGGCGAGCTGGCTGGGGTCGATGTTGGAGGAGTCGAGCGACTTGACGAGCTTTTCTTTGCCGCTGTCGGTCGTGCCGGTGGTGGCAGGGTTGGCCTGGCTGGTCGTCTTGCGGGTGCGCTTGCCGGTCGGCTTGGCGCGCTTGATCGCTCCTTTGACGATTTCGTCGACGCTCTGGAACGGGAAGTCCTTGCGACCGCCACCCTTGACCGTCTCGGTGTTGTGACCAGCGGTGGTGGTGGGAGCGGCGGCGTGAGACTTGCGCTGACCGAAGTTGAGATTGAGTTTTGACATAGTAGTTACCTTTCAGTGGATGTGGCCGAGCGGAGGCGCACCCCAAGTGGATGTGTCTCTCTCATTTGCCGGTGGTTATACGTCGTGGCTAGCGCGCCACATCGTGCACAGAGCGGATGCTCCAGTGTTCTTCAGTTCGCTTCAAAAAAACCTGACCGCTAACAGCAAACCGCTCACTATCTCGTCACTGTCAATGACAAAATCGTTGACTGAAAATCGGCCACACACGCCTTGCGCGAAGCAAGAGTTATATGGCTGTTAACAGTCGTGCGATAAGCTTATTGGCTGTCTTTTTTTGGTTTTCCGAAGTTGATGAAATGAAGAGGCCCTTACCCTAGGCTGTGAAACACGAGCGTTGTCAAGGTTGGGCGAGGTGCTCAGAATAAGCCAGGTTGGCATATGCGCACTATGATCTGGGCTGGTGCTAAAGTGGCAACTATCGTGTCGCTGCGCCAATTGCGGTTTAATCTGTGATTTTATGAAAAGCGGTTAAGCAAGCTCGCGCTAGCGCTTCTTTTGACAGTCTCAGCTGGGTATAGTCGTGTCCAGTCGTGCCTAGTCGTGCCTAGTCGTGCCTAGTCAAGCAACTATGACATACAGTAAAACATTTAAAAGAAAAGAGTCCAGGGTTTACCCAGACTCTCCCCTTTGATTCGGTCCTTAGTGCACATCGTCTGTGGGCAAGTGCGTGGTAGCACAGGCCTGCGAGACGATGGCATTGCGGACTTCTTCTGTGACTTTGTCTGCCGTCATTGGCAGGATGTCGTTGATGTACACCGGCTGGCCGACCGTGATTGTGACACCGCCGCGCCATTTGAAGCCCATAGCACCATAAGAGCTGCCAGCGGATTCTTCATGACGCTTGCCATAGCAGATGTGGATAGGCACGATGCCGACCTTTTCTTTGCCCTGGAGCCGCTCATATGCGCCGATGGCGATGTGAGCTGAGCCCTTTTTGAAAGGCAGATAAGTGCCGGAGTTGGAGATTTTTCCCTCAGGAAAAACCACCAGCGATTCACCGTTTTCCAAAACTTTGATGGCGGGTTCGATAACGGTCCTGCCTTTGGAGCGATCAACTGCAAAGCAGCCGAAAGCGCCCATGAAGATAGCCTTGAGACCACCGAGTCCGCTCATTTCTTCGCGGGCGGTCATGTACCGGGGCATACGCTTCATGGAGGCAAAGATAACCGGTGCGTCGAACATCGAGGAGTGGTTGGGGCAAAAGATGATACGCCCTTTGGCGACCAGGTTTTCCTTACCGACTATCTTGATGCGACCGACCTGAATAAACACCCAGATGTTGGCAAGGAATTTGCCGACAAGCTGGAGAGGACGAACAGATTTCGGGATGAATCCCGAGGTTAGGCAAAGGTCCACATACTCGCGGAACTTCTCTCTGAAACGCTTGATGCGCCCAAGAAGTCCCTGCGCGAGCTGCGAACCCCGAAAGAATGGGAGTTTCACAGTAGTCTCCTGCCTCGCTAGACGAGGGAGCTTGAGTTAGACGAAATTCGAGGACATAAGACAGGGGCCAGAACCAGCACGGTGCCTGCGAGCACGCTGACGACCACTACACTTCGGTGAAGCGAGGGATAGCGGTATGAACTGGGGTAGCCCTGGGGTTGGAAGCTGTTTTTTTTGGTCCGGAAAGAAAAAGAAGTAATACCGCACGCTAGCAATGTTTCTTTGTAATCTTCAACTGACGAGCCCGTAACTATCGGGAGCTCCGAGCGCTGTGCCGGTGCTGTCCCAGCAGGTTTAATCGCTTGACATTTCTTGGGGGATTCGCAGAGCTGCGCTAGCAAGCCGCGGAAGCCTTACTGGCACTGGTGTAAGTTGCGCTAGTAAGTTACTACTTGGAAAGCGTCTTAAGAATTTATTTGGTTTTCAAGAATATGATTGTGTAGGGTCAAGATATCTTTTCACTCTCTTAAATCAACAAGGCATTTTCCGAACCAATAGCTCTTATCCCTAGCTCCTTTTCAATCTTTTCCCGGTTAATCCACTGGGGTTATGACGGAGCCGAATCAGACTATTTGTTACGTGAACTGCAAAGCTAAAACAGCCTTTCAGCAAACCTTACCCGTTCAATCGGTTAGGCTAGCTGAGTCACTACTTAACATCGAAAGGAGGCCTATGAGCATATTCCACACCGCTCTTTTGAGAATGCTCACTACCAGGCGTCCTCAGCGGCCGCCCCAAGCTGAGCGCACAACTTCGTCTGCGAAGGATCATGCTTCTGGTGCCGCTATGCTGGAGATTGAACGCAAGTTCAGACTCCGCGATGGTGAGTCCACCACAATCCCGACCAGGCTCAAAGCGATGGGCTTTGAAGCGACGGTAAGTATCGAGATGACGGACCAGTTTTTACCCACCGGTGTCAAAGGCGAAATGCTGCGCGTGCGCGATGAACTCGCAAACGGCAAGCACACCACCGTTGTCACCATCAAAGAGTGGGTGATCATTGGCAATAGTCGCGAACGTCGCGAACAGGAGGCTGGGATAAGCGCTCTGGCAAGATGGTTTTTGCTCCTTGCGGGCAAGCTGATCAACCGGGGCAAGCTTCTCGCCTTCTCCAAGACACGGCTAATGCACGAGAGCCCGGTCCTGGCAGGAGTTGTAATTGCGATTGATGACGTGCAAGGGCTCGGAGACAATTCCGGGCATTACGCCGAAATCGAGGTCCTCGTACCTCAAGGCGGCGACGTCGATGGTGCCCGGGAGCAGATCTTTGGTCTGGCTCGCGAGCTATTTGGCGAAGAACGCGAGTTTGTGCAGGCGTCCTACCAGGACATGCTCAAGCTCGTTTCAACAAAAGCTTAACGCTGGAGCATTCGCTCTGGCGTTTGATGGTTGACCTCATCTGACAGTCTAAGCCTCCCTCGTGGTTGTCTTGGCTGTCGTTGTTTTGGTTGACCGAGTGTAAACCGACCCGTCAGCAGCTGCTGGCGGGTCTAATCTACTTGGAGAATTACTATGACTACGACAAAAGCAATCACGAAGAAGGGCATCCTGCTGGATGTTGCTTCACCCACCGCCGATGAAGAGCGCATGTTCGAGTTCCTCAACTCGCGCGTCATCGGTCAGAAAGAAGCCTGCCATGCTGGTGTGCGCATCGTCACGCGCTCCATGAGCCGTCTGCGTACCACTGGCTGCGCTGGCTTCTACGCTCTGCAGGGCGAACCCGGCGTCGGCAAGACCGAGCTGGTCAAGCGCATCTGCGAATACGTTCATGGCGACGCCAGCGCCTTCGTCCTCATCGACGGCGGCCTGCTGCAGAACGACCACCAGGTCAACGCTCTGGTCGGTGCCCCTCCGGGATACACCGGCTACGAAGAGCCTGGCTCTGCGGCCAAGCGTCGTGCGGCGGAAAAGGAGCTGCTCAAGAAGCTCAAGGAAGAAAATCCTGAGCTGGCGGCCAAGTACAAGACCTTCAACCCCCGCAAGCTGCTCACCCGCGAAAACCTGGTGGCGTCGCGCGGCAACTCGAAGTCCAAGCTGATCATCGTCTTCATCGACGAGATCGACAAGGCCAACGTGCGTGTCGATGATCTCTTGCTCAACGCCATCGTCAACGGCATCCTG